>CALXCP010000001.1 GCA_944386845.1 uncultured Oscillospiraceae bacterium
TCCGGGCGGACAACCGGGTGCTGGGCGGGGTGCGGCGCACCGCCCAGCTGCTGCGCAGCGGGAAGCTGGTCATCTGCCGGGGGTGTGACGACGCCGTTCGGGAATGCCAGCTGTACTGCTGGGACCCGGGGGGGCAGGAGAAGGTGCGGAAAGAACACGACCACGCCATGGACGAGATCCGGTACTTCGCGGCCACGGTGGCCGCCAGGGGCGGCCGCCGGGAGATCTGGGCGGGGAGCGTGGAACGGAGGGCCTTTTGACCGGGCGGAACGAGGAGGAAGACGATGGGACTGTTTGACAGAAAGAAACGGGAGAGCGCGGGGCTGGCGGTGCAGCTCCGGGACAGCGGGCGGCAGCCCTTCGGGGTGCTGGACGGGTACGTGCCCCTGCGCAGCGGAGAGGGGGAGCTGTACCGCAGCATCCGGGAAGCGGTGCCCGTGGTGGACGCGGCCATCTGGAAGCTCATCCGGCTGGCCGGCGGGGTGCGGGTGCAGTGCGGGCGGCGGGAGCTTCAGGGGGAGCTGGACCGCTTCCTGCGCACGGTGAACGCCGGCCGGGGGCAGCGGGGGCTCCAGGCCTTTCTGGACGGGTATCTGGACTGTATGCTCACCTGCGGCCGGGGGCTGGGGGAGATGGTGCTGGACCGGCAAAGGAGAGACATCGCCGCCCTGCTGTGGGCCGACCCGGCTCTGGCTGAGGTGCGGGAGGGAGAGACCCCGCTGGACTTTGTGCTGTGCCGCCGGGAGAGAGGGGGGCTGCCCCGGCCGATGCCCTGCCAGGAGCTGCTGCTGTTTACCCCCTTCCAGCCCGAGGCGGGCAGCCCCTACGGGGTGTCGCTGCTGCGGTCCATGCCCTTTCTCACCGAGATCCTGCTGAAGATCTACCAGGCGGTGGGGATGAACTGGGAGCGGATGGGCAACGTGCGCTTCGCGGTGATCTGCCGGCCCGGGGAGGAGGACGGACCGGGCCGGGCCCAGGAGCGCTGCCAGCAGATCGCCCGGGAGTGGTCGGCGGCCATGGCAGCCGGAAAGAAGGGCAGCGTCCGGGATTTCGTGGCAGTGGGCGATGTGGACATCCGGGTCATCGGGGCGGACAACCAGATCCTGGACAGCGAGGTGCCGGTGCGGCAGATCATGGAGCAGCTGGTGGCCCGGACAGGCATCCCGCCCTTTATGCTGGGGCTGAGCTGGTCGTCCACCGAGCGGATGAGCAGCCAGCAGGCCGACCTGCTCACCAGTGAGATCACCGCCATCCGCCGCAGTCTGGAGCCGGTGGTGGAGCGGGTGTGCGAGCTGTGGCTCCGTCTCCACGGGGCGGACGGCGGCGTGACGGTGGAGTGGGAGGACATCGATCTGCAGGACGAGGTGGAGGAGGCCCGGGCCGGGCTGTACCGGGCCCAGGCGGAACGCCTGAGACGAGAGGAGAACGAAGAGGGATGAACATCATCAAGGAGGCCGCCGGGGGCGCCCCCGAGGAGGTCCGGGACGCGGACCTGGCATACATCAACGCGTTCAGCCGCAGGCCGCTGAAGGGGGAAGAGGTGTACGTCTTCTCGGTGCGGCTGTGCGACAACGAGGTGGACCGGGACGGGGAGCGGTTCGAGACGGAGACCCTCAACGAGCTGGCCCCCCTGTTTCAGGGGAAGAGCGGCATCTTCGACCACCAGTGGTCGGCCCGGGGACAGTCGGCCCGGATCTTCCGCACCGAGGTGGTCCGGGAGCCGGAGACGGTCACCCGGGCGGGGGACGGGCTGTGCTGGCTGAAGGGGTACGCCTACATGCTGCGCACCCCGGGCAGCGAGGAGCTCATCGCCCGCATCGAGGGGGGCATCCTTCGGGAGGTCAGCGTGGGCTGCGCCGTGGAGCGGGCGGTGTGTTCAGTGTGCGGCGCCCCCCGGGGGGAATGCCGGCATACGCCGGGCGAGCGGTACGGCGGGAAGCTCTGCTATGTGAGCCTGCAGGGGGGCCGGGACGCCTTTGAGTGGTCCTTCGTGGCGGTGCCGGCCCAGCGGGAGGCCGGGGTGCTCAAGGGCATCCGGGCGGAAAACGCCGGGCTGCGCCGGGCCCTGGGGGACCGGCCCGAGGAGCTGGAGCGACTGAAAAGGCTGGAGCGGGAGGCCGCCAACGGCCGCCGGTGGCGGGAGGAGCTGCGCCGGGAGGTGGTGCGGCTGGGGCTTCTGGCCGACGGGAAGGCGCCGGCGGAGCTGCTGGAACGGATGACCGAAGGGCTGGAGGTCCGGGAGCTGGAGACCATGCGGGAGGTATACGCGGCCCGGGTGGAGGAGCGCTTCCCCCTGCCGGTGCAGCTGGACTATGGAGAGCGGACCGCCGACGCCGGGAGCGACGGCGCGTTTATCATTTGAGGAGGAGAGACAGATGAAGAAGGTTTCGTTTGAGGAGATCGGCGCCCTGACCGCCACCTTTCACGTTCAGGACGGGGTGGCCGCCGGGCAGGTGGTGAAGACGGCGGACGGCGGCACGGTGGGCCCCTGCAGCGCAAACGACCGCTTCTGCGGCGCGGCCGGAGCGGTGGAGGACGGCTTTGCCGCGGTGCAGCTGCGGGGCTTTGCCCGGGTGCCCTATACCGGCGCGGTGACGGTGGGCTGGAACAAGCTGGCCGCCGACGGCAAGGGCGGGGTGACTCCCTACGCCTCCGGCTGGGACCACCTGGTGGTGGAGAAGGAGATCCTCACCGAGGCGGTGGAGGCCGGCGACAGCGGCAGCGCTGTTCCTGAGAGTGGCACCGCCGTGATCTGGCTGTAAAGAAAGGACGGATGGAAGCATGGCATATCATTTTGACACGGTGAAGCTGGAGAAGGGGATGTACGGGGAGACGGGCCGCACCTTTACCCAGGTGCTGGAGGCCCAGGATCCCTCTGAGCAGTACAAGGGCACCGCCCTGGAGGGGCTGGACGCCTTTCAGCGGCAGCTCAAGCGCTTCGACATCAAGGTGAAGGGGGCCGGCAGCGATGTGGTGGAAAAATTCTTCTCCACCGCCGACTCGGCGGTGCTCTTTCCCGAGTATGTGGCCCGGGCGGTGCGCCAGGGGATGGAGGAGGCCGACCTGCTGCCCGCCATCACCGCCGCGGTGACCCGGTTCGACGGGATGGACTACCGCTCCATCACCTCCGTCCCCGACGAGGAGAAGGAGCTGCGCCGGGTGGAGGAGGGGGCCGCCATCCCCGGCACCACGGTGAAGGTGCAGGAGAATCTGGTGAAGCTCCACAAGCGGGGGCGGATGCTGGTGGCTTCCTATGAGGCCATCCGGTATCAGAAGCTGGACCTGTTCTCGGTCACCCTGCGGCAGATCGGCGCCCACATCAACCGGATGCATCTGGAGGATGCCATCCAGGTGCTGGAGGAGGGGGACGGCAACGGCAACCCCGCTCCGGTGATGGAGACCGCCGCCGAGGGGGTGCTGAGCTACGACGACCTGGTGGAGTTCTGGAACGAGTTTGACCCCTATGAGATGAACACCATGCTGGTGAGCCGGGACATGATGCTCCAGCTGCTGAAGCTGGAGGAGTTCCAGAACCCCCTCACCGGGCTGAACTTCCAGGGCACCGGCAAGCTGACCACCCCCATGGGGGCCACCCTGCTGCGCACCAGCGCCCTGGGGCCCGGCAAGATCATCGGGCTGGACCGGCATTACGCCCTGGAGATGGTGCAGGGCAGCGATGTGCTCATCGAGTACGACAAGCTCATCGACCGGCAGCTGGAGCGGGCGGCCATCACCAGCGTGTCCGGCTTTGCCAAGCTGTTCAACCAGGCGTCCAAGGTGCTGCAGCTGGCCTGACGGCGGTAGCGGCGGGAGACCGCGCCCCCGGAGCGGCGGCGCTCCGGGGGCGGCGGAGAAGGAGGCGAGAGGATGACGGAGAAGATCAAGGCGCTGGCCCAGGTGCTGGGGCAGGTGCCGGAGGAGGACGAGGAGGCCCTGGCGGCGCTGTGCGCCGCGGCGGAGACGGAGCTGCGCGGCGGGCTCCGGGCCGGGCTGGACCCGGAGCGGGACTGCGAGGGAGCCTTTGTCCAGGCGGCGGCCTGGCTGGCGCTGGACGCCCTGGCCCGGGGGAAGCGCGCCGACGGCGTTACGGCGGTGACCGCCGGGGACTTCACGGTGCGCCGGACCGCGGCGGCGGCCGGCGGGGAGGGGCTGCGGAAGCTGGCCCGGCGGCTGATGGCTCCCTATCTTCGGGACGGGGAGTTCTGCTTCCGGGGGGTGCCGGGCTGATGGGCAGCTGGTTTGACCGGGCGGCCCGGACCTTCGGCCGGACGGTGGAGGTCCACCCGGGCGGGGCGAAGGTCGGGGTGACGGTGCGGGCCTTTCTCCAGCCCATCCGGGACCGGGCGGAGCGGCAGTTCCTGCCCGCGGCCCCGGGGACGGTGCGGCAGGACCGGTTCCTCTATCTGGGGCCGGCAAAGGCCGCCCTGTCCGGCGGGGACGGCAGCTGGCTGTCCTGCGGGAAGATGCGCTATGAGGTGGAGACGGCCCAGGCCGTCTATGTGGGGGAGAGGGTCTCCCACTGGTGGGCGGTGCTGCGGCCGGGAGAGGAGGAGCCGTGAGCGGAGAGCTGGAGCAGATCCGGGAGAGCATGGCGGCCTTTCTCAACGCCCGGGGGGTCAAGGCGGTGACCGCCTGGCCCGACGGGGGCCGGAGCTGGGGAGACGGGCCGGCGGCGGTGGTGTCGGTGCGGTCCTGCCAGGCGGCGGGGAGCGGCATCGGGGACTACCTGGGCCGGCAGACCGACCCGGACAGCGGCGCCGAGCTGGAGGTGTACGGCCGGCGGCTGGAGGTGCGGCTGGGACTGGACCTCTGGGCGGCAGGGGCCGGCGGGGCAGAGAGGCTCCAGGCGGCCTTCGACGGGCTGCTGGGGGCCCTTCGGGACGGGGAGCCCGAGGGGCTGCGGATCCGGGAGATCACCTGCGGCGAGACCGAGTACGACCGGACCACCGGCCTGATGGTGAGACGGGTGGAGGCGAAGTGCGGAGCCTTCCTCTACGCGGCGGCGGAGGAGGGCAGCGCTTTTTTGGAGTTTGAGATCAGAGGAGCGTGGAAGAGATGAGCATGACCACACATGAGCGGCCCGGGGTGTACTCCAGCTATGAGGCGTCCACCCTGGTGACCGGCAGCGAGGGGGCCAAGGTGGTGGGCCTGGCGGTGCTGAGCAGCGAGGGCACCCCGGGCAAGGCGGAGCTGGTGACCACCTATGACCAGGCGGCGGAGATCTTCGGCGGCGACGACAAAGCGGCCGTGCTGGCCCGGGCCATCCTGGCCAACGGGGCGGCCGGGGTGGCGGTGGTGCCGGTGGCCACCGAGACCAAGACGGACTATCAGGCGGCCTTCACCGCTCTGCTGGCCGAGGAGGACGTGAAGATCGTGGTGTGCGACAGCACCGAGACCGAGGTGCAGCAGGCCCTGCGGGACCATGTGCAGCAGGCGTCCCAGCTGCGGCTGGAGCGCATCGCCGTGGTGGAGGGGGCCAAGGGGGAGAGCGTCACCCAGCTGACCCAGCGGGCCGCCGGCCTCAACAGCGAGCGGGTGGTGCTGGCCGCGCCGGGGCAGGACACCGAGGGACTGCTGGCCGCGGCGGTGGCCGGGGCCATCGCCGGGGAGAGCGACCCGGCCGTCCCGCTGGGGGGCGCCCGGCTGACGGAGACGGAGGTCACCGGCCGGTACAGCGACAACGACCTGGACCTGCTCATCCGGGGCGGAGTGACCCCGGTGGAGGAGAGCGGCGGCGTGGTGAGCGTGACCCGGGGGGTGACCACCCGGACCAAGACGGGGGAGGCGGCGGACAGCACCTGGCGGGAGCTGTCCACCATCCTCATCGTGGACGAGGTCATCCCGGGCATCCGGGACGCCCTGCGCAGCCGGTTCCAGCGGGCCAAGAACACCGAGCAGACCCGGGGGGCTATCCGGTCCCGGGTGGTGCTGGAGCTGGAGGACCGGGTGAGCCGGGAGATCATCACCGGCTATGACCAGGTGACGGCCAAACCCCTGGAGAGCGACCCCACGGTGTGCCTGGTGGAGTTCTCCTTCACGGTGGCCCACGGGCTCAACCAGATTTGGCTGACGGCCCACATCACGGTGTAAGGAGGAGAGAGGATGAACATCACGGGATTTCCCACCAGCAGCGACATCTATCTGGAGGCGGACGGGGTGAAGGTGGCGGTGGTCCAGAGCTACTCCGCCCGGACCAGCCGCACCAGCACCACGGTGGAGGCCTTCGGCGAGTCGGAGCCGGTGGCCACGGTGCCGGGCAAGACCAGCCATGTGCTGGAGCTCACCCGGCTGTACGCCACCGACGAGGCCATCCGGGACGGGCTGAACTTCTATGACATGGAGGGGTTCTCCCTGGTCATCTGCAAGCCCGACCGGAAGATCATCTACTCCGACTGCCAGTGGAGCGACATCGGCGAGGAGGCCGCCCTGGGCGGCATGGTGGCCGAGAAGATCACCCTGGTGGCCGCCCGGCGCATCGAGACCCCGGCATGAGGGGCGGACTGCTGAGCGGGGCGGAGCGGCTGCGGCTGAGCGACGGGCGGGAGCTGCGGCTGCTGTCCGCCCTGGAGGTGATGCAGGCCCGGCGGGAGGCGGAGGAGCTGGCTGGCCGGGACGGCCGGGAGCGGGCGCTGTGCTCCAACGCCTGCCTGCTGGCCCGGGCGCTGGAGCGCCGGGGCAGGCCGGTGTTCGCCAGCGGCAGGGATGTCCTGGCGGGGCTGACGGTGGAGGAGATCGGCGCCCTGGCCCGGCGGTGGTCTGAGTTCAACCGGGAGGAGAACCCCGGGCTGAGCGGCGGAGAGGAGCGGACGGAAGCGCTAAAAAAAGTCTGGAGCACGCGCCGGAGGAGCGCCTGCGGTGGCGCGTGCTCCGGACTATGGGGGCGCTCCCGTCCGAGGAGAGGGCCCGGCGGATGACCGACCGGGAGTACCTCTGGTGCGTGCTCAATCTGATGCTGGACGACCAGGAGGAACTGGACCGGCTGTGTCCCGCCTGCCGGGCGCGGGCGGAGGAGGAGCGCTGCCCGGTGTGCGGCGCCCGGACGGCGGAGAGCGCGGAGGACCGGAACCTGAACTTTGACCCGGAGCGGTTCCGGAGGCTGAAAAGGGGGGAGCGGGCATGACGGACTATCTGGAGCTGCTGCTGGCGGGGGCGGAGGACGAGGACCGGGAGGAGGCCGCGGAGGCGGTCCGGCCGGCCCGGCCGGTCCCCCCGGCGGCGGAGCGGGCGGCCGGAGGAGAAACGCGGGCGCCTGCTCCGGACAGACGGACGGAAAAGGCCGCTGCCCCCAGGGACCCGGCGGGGGAGACCGGGACGGCCGCCATGGCGGAGGAACTCCGGCGGGCGGCGGAAGGGGCCCGGAAGGGGACTGCGGCCCGGGAGTGGGCGGACAGGCAGGCGGCACAGCCCCCTGCCGCCCGGCGGGATCTCCCGGAAGGGGTCGTCATGGAGGGCAAAAGCGCTCCGGGGGCGGCCGTTTTGCAGAGGGCGGTGCGGCTGCGGCGGGCGGCGGCCGCGGCCGCCCTTCCGCCCCCCGGGAGAGGGGGAGAGACCGCCCCCGCCGGGGCGGCGGAGCGGGGACGGGCCCTCACCGCCGAGGGGCTGGACCGGGCGGTGCAGCGGGACGCCCGGCGGTATGACGGCGGGTTCAGCCTGTACTGAGAAGGGGGAGAGAGGATGGAACAACTGGCGCCCATGCGGTATAAGAGCTATGTCTGGCCCCACAACCCAAGGGTGTACTCCATCGACTATGAGCGGGTGGTGGCCGAGAACAAGGTGCCCTTCGGCTGCTGCCAGCTCCAGGACATGGGGCGCACACGGCGGGTCATGCGGGGAGAGGGGGAGTTCGTGGGACCGGAGGCCTACTATCAGTTCGGACAGCTGGCCAACGTGTTCTACGAGGACGGGCCGGGGCTGCTGGTCCACCCCATCTGGCAGACGGCCAACGCCTATTTCGTGGAGCTGCGGGTGGAGCAGGAGCCCAGGCCGGACTATGTGCGGTATCAGTTCGCCTTCTGGGAGAAGTTCGACCCCTATGTCACGACGATCCGGCGGGTGACGGTGGCGGCAGCCGCCGGCGGGGGCGGCTCCGGCGGAAGCGCCGCCGGCAGCGGCGCCGGGGCCCGGTGGCACACGGTGGAGCGGGGGGACACCCTGTGGGAGCTGGCCAACCGGTACGGGGTGAGCCTGGAGCGGCTGATCGCCCTCAACCCCCAGATCAAGAACCCCAACCTGATCTACCCGGGGCAGAGAGTGCAGGTGGCGGGATGACGGGCTATCTCATCTGCTACGACGGAACGAAGTATCAGCTGCCTCTGCCGCTCTCGTGGCAGCTGGACTATGCCCTGGGGGTGCCCTGCGACAGCTTCTGGCTCCGGTGCGTGTGGGAGAAGGGGCAGGAGCAGGTGCTGGCCGACGCCGTCCGGTTCGAGGCGGAGGAGAACGGGGAGACCGTGTTCCGGGGGGTGGTGGACGAGTGCCAGGTGAGCCTGGACGGCGAGGGCTGCCTGCTGGAGGTGTCGGGCCGGGGGATGGCCGCCCTGCTGCTGGACAATGAGGCGGGGGCGGCTGACTATCAGACGGCCACGGTGGAGGACATACTCCGGGACCACGTGACTCCCTACGGCATCGAGACGGCGGGGGTGGACCCCCTGCCGGCGGTGAGCGGCTTCGCCGTCCAGAGCGGGAGCAGCGAGTGGAAGGTCCTCTATGACTTCGCCCGGTACTACGGCGGGGTGGCCCCCCGGTTCGACCGGGAGGGAAAGCTCTGGCTCACCGGCTGGCAGGACGGGGAGGCCGTGGTGATCGGGGACAGCACCCCGGTCACCGAGCTGGTGAGCCGGGACCGGCGGTACGGCGTGCTGTCCCGGGTGACGGTGCGGGACAGGACCCGGGAGGTCACCGAGACGGTGGAGAACGGGGAGTTTCTCCGCCGGGGCGGCCGGAGCAGGAGGGTGCTCACCATGCCGGGGCGGAGCAACTACCGGGCCATGCGGTACAGCGGGCAGTTTCAGCTGGACAAGTCGGCCTCCGAGCTGCTGCGGGTGCAGGTGCGGCTGCCCATCCTGTTTTTCGCCTGGCCCGGCCAGCTGGTGCGGCTGGAGCGCTGGGAGTGGGGGCGGTGCGGCACCTTCCGGGTGCTGGAGAGCCGGGTGGAGGCCGACCGGAGCGGGGGCGGGACCCGGCTGGAGCTGGGCAGCCCCGACGCGGTGATCTGAGAGGAGGAGTGGGCCATGTGGCTGGCCGCGCAGAGAGGACGATGGATCAAGGAGGAGCCCGCCGCAGAGGTGGGCCGGGTGACGCTGGCCGGCGCGCCGGCGGGGGTGCGTCTGGAGGGGGAGCGGCGGGAGGTGCCCGTGTTCGCCCCCGGCGGGTACGCCTGGCGGCCCCGGCTGGGGCAGGAGGTGCTGGTGCTCAAGACGGGCGGCGAGGGGGAGCAGCCCTGCATCGCCGGCTGCCGGACGGACCCGGAGGGGCTGGAGGACGGAGAGGCGGCCCTGTCGGGGACGGGGTGCCGGGTGCTGCTCTCCAACGACGGGGAGATCCGGCTCACCGGCACGGTGACGGTGAACGGAGAGACTCTGGAGGCGATGATCGGGCGGATCGCCGCCTCCATGCTGGGAGGGATCGGCTGAGATGGAATTTTTGCTGCGGGACGGGGACTACGTGCCCGACGGAGCGGGCAGTCTGGTGAAGCTGACTGGGGCGGAGGAGGTGCTGCAGCGGGCGCTGTTCCGGCTCTCGGCCCGGAGGGGGAGCTTCCCCCTGCTGCCCGAGCTGGGCAGCGGGCTGTACCTGCTGGGGCGGGAGAAGCCGTCCGCCCGGCAGGCGCTGGCCGCCCAGTATGTGGCCCAGGCCCTGGCCGGAGAGCCCGGGCTGGAGGTGGAGTCGGTGACCTACGTCCAAGAGGGGGACCGGGGACAGGTCCGGGCCGCCCTGCGGTGGCAGGGACAGGCCATGCAGGCCACGGTGGAGGTGTGAGACCATGAAGACAGTGGAGGAGCTCTATCAGGAGATGGCGTCCGCCTTCGCGGAGGAGACGGGGGCCCAGGTGAGCGTCAACGGCGACCTGGCGGTGCGGCTGTACGCGGTGGCCGCCCAGCTGTACACCCTGTACGTCCAGGGGGAGTGGGTGGTGCGGCAGTGCTTTCCCCAGACGGCGGAGGGGGAGTATCTGGACCGCCACGCCCAGCTGCGGGGGCTGGAGCGCAAGCAGGCGGAGCGGGCGGAGGGAACCGTCCGCTTTTCCGCCGGGTCGGCGGCGGGGAGCGACCTGACCATCCCCGAGGGGACGGTGTGCATGACGGCGGGGCAGGTGCGCTTCGAGACCACCCAGGCCGGGGTGCTGGAGGCGGGGGAGACCAGCGTGGACATCCCCGCCCGTGCGGTGGAGCCGGGGCTGGCGGGCAACGTGGCCGCCGGGGCCATCGTGACCATGGCGGTCCCCCCGGTGGGCATCGCCCAGTGCCTCAATCCCGAGGGGTTCTCCGGCGGGGCGGACCAGGAGGGGGACGAGGAGCTGCGGGCCCGGGTGCTGGAGAGCTTCCGGCGCCTGCCCAACGGGGCCAACGCGGCCTATTACGAGCAGGAGGCCATGTCCTTCCCGGAGGTGGCGGCGGTCCAGGTGCTGCCCCGGAGCCGGGGGGTGGGCACGGTGGACGTGGTGGTGGCCACCCCGGGGGGCGTGCCCGACGAGGACCTGCTGGAGGAGCTGGAGGAGTACTTCCAGGCCCGGCGGGAGATCGCGGTGGACGTGGGGGTGCTGGCCCCCGAGACGGTGACGGTGCCGGTGACGGCCAAGGTGCGCTGCGCCCCCGGCCAGGACGCCCAGACGGTGATCCAGCGGGTGAAGGACCGGCTCCAGACCTGGTTCAGCGGGGAGCTGCTGGGGCAGGATGTGCTGCTGGCCCGGCTGAACAGCCTGATCTTTGAGACGGATGGGGTGGCCAACTGCGCCCTCACCGCGCCGGCGGCCGACGTGGCGGTGGAGCGGGACCAGCTGCCCGTGCTGGGCACCCTGACGGTGGAGGAGTGGACGGAAGCATGAGCTATGCGGACCATCTGAGGCAGCTGCTGGAGCCCCTTGGGGTGTACGACCTGAGCGAGGGTACCTTCAACGCCGGAGAGCTGGCGGCGGTGGGGGAGCAGCTGGACGGGGTGCTGGAGCGGCTGGAGGAGTGCCAGCGGGAGATGAGCCTCACCACGGCGGAGACCTTCGGCCTGGAGAGCATCGCCGCGCTGCTGGCCCACCGGCCGGTGGCGGCCGGGCCGGAACAGCTCCGGGGAGCGCTGGCCGCCCTGCTGCGGGTCAACGGGGACAGCTTTACCCTCACGGCCATCAACGACAACCTGTCCGGCTGCGGCATCAACGCCCGGGTGCAGGAGGGCGAGACCGCCCAGACGGTGGAGGTGCGCTTCCCCGACGTGCCGGGCATCCCGGACGGGGTGGAGGGGATGAAGGAGATCATCGAGGACATACTCCCCTGCCACCTGGCCGTCGAGTATGTGTACTGGTACATCACCTGGGCCATGATGGAGCAGCGGTTCGCCACCTGGGGGGCGGTGGAGGCCGCCGGGCTGAGCTGGGAGGAGCTGGAGAAGCTGGTACAGTGACGCCGGCCGGTATAAGAAAAAGGAATACCGCCATTTGACCCGGGGCATGGGGGAGGGAGAGATCGGACGGCCTGGCCGGCGGTCTCCCCCTCCCTTTGCGCTTTTTGGGGCAGGAAACGGCGGCCTGTCCATGCCAAAAGGGCATACGGCGGCGGGAAAAGAGGAATGTCCCCCCGTCTTGCGCCGGGACGGGGATGGGACTATAATGCAGAGGAACTCCGGAGAAAAGGGAGCTCCGGGGGTCACGGAGGCAGCAAGTACAGAGGAAGGCAAATGAAGAAATAAGGAGCGCGTTTCAACATGAGTGAGTTCCCCCATCTGTTCGTTCCGGGGACCATCGGAAAGGTGAAGATCAAGAACCGGCTGGTGATGCCCTCCATGGGCACCGGATTGGCCAACGAGGACGGCACGGTCAGCGAGGCGCTGACCACCTTCTATGAGATCCGGGCCAAGGGCGGCGCCGGGCTGATCATCACCGAGTTCACCATGATCAACAAGGAGAACGGCCGGCACAACAAGTGCCAGCTGGGCGCCTACAGCGATGAGCACATCCCCGGCCTGCGGGAGATGGCCAAGCGCATCCACAAGCACGGCACCAAGATGTTCGTGCAGCTGTGCCACCCCGGGTGCCAGACCTTCTGTGAGCCGGACGGGGTGCCCCTGCTCACCCCCAGCGGACGGGAGAGCTCCGCCTTCCGCCGGCCCTGCCGGGCCATGACGGTGGACGAGATCCACCAGATCGTGGCCGATTTCGCCGCGGCAGCCGCCCGGGTGAAGCAGGCGGGGATGGACGGCGTGGAGATCAACGCCGCCCACGGCTATCTCCTCAATGAGTTCCTCAGCCCCTACACCAACAAGCGGGACGATGAGTATGGCCGGGATATGATCGGCCGCTGCCGCATCGTCAAGGAGATCATCGAGGCGGTGCGGGAGAAGGTTGGCCCCGACTTCCCCATCATCCTGCGTATGACGGTGGCCGAGTTCCTCATCACGGCGGGGATCAAGGAGCAGGGGCTGGACCTGCCCGACTCCATCGCCATCCTGAACTATCTCATCCCCTCCGGCGTGGACGCGGTGAGCGTCAGCTCGGGCATCTACGACACCCAGAACTGCGCCTGGGAGCCCATCTCCTACCCCCAGGGCTGGCGCATCTACCTGGCGGAGACGGTGAAGCAGAACGTGCCCGTCCCCGTCATCGGGGTGTCTGTCATCCGGGAGGCCCAGTATGCCGAGTCCATCCTGAAGCGCGGCGCGGTGGACTTCGTGGGGGTGGCCCGGGGCCAGCTGGCCGACCCGGAGTGGGGCGTCAAGGCTGAGACCGGCCGGGCGGCCGAGATCCGGCGGTGCATCTCCTGCCTGCACTGTATGGAGAGCCTGTACACCAAGGGGCGGGCCGAGTGCGCCATCAACCCCCGGTCCCACCACGAGTACGAGTACGGCGCCATCACCGCCCCCGGCAAGGGGCAGCCGGTGGTGGTCATCGGCGGCGGCCCCGCCGGCATGGAGGCGGCCCGCATCCTGGCCCTGCGGGGCTTCAAGCCCATCCTGTTCGAGAAGAACGGCCAGCTGGGCGGCCAGCTCCACCTGGCGGTGAAGCCCCCCTACAAGGGGAAGATCGACTGGATCGCCAGCTACTATGAGGAGCGGCTGAAGGTCCTCAACGTGGACATCCGGCTCAACACCGAGGCCACGGTGGAGCTTGTGAAGAAGGAGCACCCCATCGGGGTCTTCCTGGCCACCGGCTCCCGGCCCAACATGCCTGAGAGCATCGTGGGCATCCACGGGAAGAACGTCTACCGCGCGGTGGACATCCTCCGGGGCAAGGTCCGCCTGTTCGGCAAGCAGGTCATCGTGGTGGGCGACGGCCAGACCGGCATCGAGACGGCGGAGACCCTGGGCACCTATGAGAACGTGGTGTCCATCATCGGCAAGGGCAACCGGATCGGCGAGAAGATCTACTCCCAGAACCGGCAGGACGTCATGGCCCGGCTCATCCAGCAGCATGCCCGGCTCTTCCCCCGGAAGGAGCTCATCGCCATCAACCCCCAGGGGATCACGGTGCAGAACACCGTGTCGGGCGACCTGTCCTTCATGCCCACCGAGGCGGTGGTGCTGGCACTGGGCGTCCGGCCGGACACCTCCATCCACCAGGAGATCCTGGAGGCCTTCCCCGACGCGGTGCTCCTGGGCGACGCCATCCACGGCGGCCGCATCGCCGACGCGGTGCACAGCGCCTACCTGGCCACCTGCAACTTCGACGAGAAGCCCGCCCCCGCGGCGGAGCCCGCGCCGGAGCCCGACGCCCCGGCCAAGGATGCCTGAGAAAAACGGAGAGCAAAAGGAAAAGCCGTTGGGCGGCGCGTTCGCGCCGCCCAACGGCTTTTCTTTTTGGGATATTTACTTTTTCAGCGCGGCCTTCAGAGCCTCCGCCCGGTCGGTGTCCTCCCAGCGGACGTCCAGGTCGGTGCGGCCCATGTGGCCGTAGGCGGCCAGCTGACGGTAGATGGGCTTTTTCAGGTCCAGGTCCCGGATGATGGCGGCGGGGCGCAGGTCGAACACCTGCTCCACCGCCTGCTCCAGCTGTCCGTCGGGGACGGCGCCGGTGCCGAAGGTGTCCACCATGACGGACACCGGCCGGGCCACCCCGATGGCGTAGGCCAGCTGCACCTGGCAGCGCCGGGCCAGGCCGGCGGCCACCACGTTCTTGGCCACCCAGCGGGCGGCGTAGGCGGCGGAGCGGTCCACCTTGGTGGGGTCCTTGCCCGAGAAGGCGCCGCCGCCGTGGGGGGCGGAGCCGCCGTAGGTGTCCACGATGATCTTCCGGCCGGTGAGACCCGAGTCCCCCTTGGGCCCGCCGATGACGAAGCGGCCGGTGGGGTTGACGTAGACCTTGGTGTTCTCATCCATGAGCCCGGCGGGGATGACCGGCTTGATGACCAGCTCCAGCATGTCGGCCCGGATGCGGTCCAGCTCGGCCTCGGGGCCGTGCTGGGTGGAGAGGACCACCGTGTCCACCCGGAAGGGGCGGCCGTCGTCGCCGTACTCCACGGTGACCTGGGTCTTGCCGTCGGGGCGGAGATAGTCCACCAGCCCCTCCTTGCGCACCTGGGTCAGCCGCTTGGCCAGCCGGTGGGACAGAGAGATGGCCAGGGGCATCAGCTCGGGGGTCTCGTCGCAGGCGTAGCCGAACATCATGCCCTGGTCGCCGGCGCCGTTGTCCAGCCCGTCGTCCATGGCGCCCTCCTTGGCCTCCAGGGCCTTGTCCACCCCGAGGGCGATGTCGGGGGACTGCTCGTCGATGGAGGTGACCACGGCGCAGGTGTCGCAGTCGAAGCCGAACTTGGCCCGGTCATAGCCGATGTCCCGGATGACCTGCCGGGCGATGTGGGGGATGTCCACGTAGCAGCGGGTGGAGATCTCCCCCATGATGGAGACCAGCCCGGTGGTCACCGTGGTCTCGCAGGCCACCCGGGCGTCGGGGTCCTGGGCCAGGATGGCGTCCAGCACCGCGTCGGAGATCTGGTCGCAGATCTTGTCGGGGTGACCCTCGGTCACCGATTCAGAGGTAAAGAGATGTCTTGCCATGATACGCGCTTCCTTTCTGTGGAGGGGGAGAAAAAACGCCCTGTCGAATCGACAGAGCGCAGTTGGTGTTCCCATCCTCATCTTTCGATTCTCACGTCGGATTTGGCACCTTGCCCCATGGGGGTAGGTTGCCGGACTTCATCGGGCCGGTCCCTCCGTCACTCTTGATAAGGCGATGTTCAGTTGTGGGGTACCGCTACCACGCATTATAGCAGATTTCCCGGCTTTGTCAATCGGTTTTCCAAAGAGGGGGCGGCCCGCTGTGCGGGCCGCCCCCTCTTTCCGTTCACTCGATATGCACATGGTTGAAGATGTGGTCGGGGCAGTAGCAGTAGTAGCCGTTGCACTTGGAGCAGTAGTCGCCACGAGTATGCACAAGATACAGTATGCGCTTCGCGCAGGGACCTCAAGATAGTGTGGTGGAACCATGGTGCATGGCTGCGCTGGTAGGCTGCTGCTCCCGCTGCGGCGGGGACGGGGGAGCTGTCGGAGCGTGGTCCCTGCCGTCCCGTCACTCCCATTGTACCACCTGGTCAAGGGTAAAGGCTTCGCCCGGCCTTGCGGCCGCCCTTGACTGGCGGCGGTCCAACGGAAGCGCCGAAACGGCAGAAAGGAGCGATGGACCATGACTATGCACGCGAACATCAACAGGGAACTCCGGCGGCGGATATACCGTCGGGACGGGTGGCGGTGCGCCCTGTGCGATTCCACCCGGTACTTGCAAATCCACCACGTGATACCCCGGGGGCAGGGCGGCCCCCGGGAAGAGGAGATGAACCTCATCACCCTGTGCGCGGACTGCCACGCCCTGGCCCACGGGATGAACCTTCGGGACCTGGCGGACTTCGACGGACCCGGGGACCCGGAGCGGGCGGTGAACCAGGCCATGATAGAATACCTGGCGGACCTATACGCCGAGCGGGGCGTCCTGTGGAACCCCTGGGGGAAGTCGTACCGCCTGGTGGATGAGCCCGGAGCCCGGCCCCCCTGAGAGGGGCCGGGTCCTCACGGGGCAGGTCACCGGTCGGGGCCCGCCCGCCCGTGGGGCATGAAGCCCCCCGGGCGAGCACCCACCCGGTCGTTCCGGCGCTGCGGCCGGAACGGGAAAGGAATGCGGGGCCCCATCGAAAACCCCCGGGGGCCCGCACTCCCGCCCAGGGGGGCCTTGCGGCCCCCCGGCTCCGCGCGGTCCCCCGGGGGCTGCGGGCCCGGCCCCGGCACATTACGCGCCGGGGCTCGGTCCCTTGGCCTTGTCGGCTTTTCTCCCCGCCCGCGCCCCCGGCTGCGGCAGCCCCCCCGGGGCCCCCGCTGCGGCGGGGGCGGGCGTGGCCGGCTTTTCCCGGCTTACGCCCGGGGCCGGCCGCGCCCCCGTCGCTGGGGCCGGGCCTTCCCCTGCGCTCCGCTCGGGCCGCCCGGGGCGTGCGGCCCTCTCTCCTCTCCGGGCGCGGCCCTGCCCCCCGCGCCGGCATCCCGGGGCCCCCCCTGCCTTGCCCCGGTCCGGCCGGGGGCCGGCCCGGGGTGGGCCCTTGCGGGCCCCCCGGGGGCGCTCCGGGCCCGGGCGCTGAGCGGCCCAAAGGGCCGCTTTGAACGCGCCGCGCCCGGGCCTTAAAAGAGAAAGGTGGTGATACCATGCCCTACCGTGGCAAACGGAAACCGCCCTGGTGGCCGCTGTATGTGGTGCTCTCCTGGGTGGTGTGCGTGCTGGTGGTGCTGGTCCTGGTGGGCTGAAGCCTTGGGCCCCAACGAGTTTCGGGATTTGAAGCCTTGGCAGTACCGACAGAAAGGGGGGATATTTTGGACCGAAAAACGCGGAAATTGGCCCGAATAGAAGCGGGCAAACGGCACATGAGCGCGGACGAGCGGGCGGCCGTGGACCGGGCCCTAATCCAGATAAAGCGCATGAACCGGGGCTCCGTCCGGATGCTGGAGATTCTCGGGGACCTGCTGGCCGCCCGGGGCCGTGCGGCCCGGCGAGCGGCGTCGGACCGAGTGACCGACGGCCGGCGGCGTATCACGATTTCGTCCCGGGTGAACCGGGACGTCTACGAGCGGATTCTTTCATGTAAAGGAGAGCGGTCCCTATACCGCTTTATCCTGGATGCGGTGCTGGCCGAGTGCGCCCGGGTTGAAGGCATCACCAAACGGTGATATACTGACCCCGTGGATGAGCGGTCCACGCGCTTTTTGGTGATGAACTCGAACAGATGTTCGGGGCATGAGAGGGGGTGATATCCGGTTCCTTCTCCACACACCTGTGGATGATTCCTGAAACTTCTGCGCCTGTTTCTGCGGTTTCCCACACTGGCACGGGGGCTTTTGGCCCCGCCCCTTACGGGGCGGGGCCTGGAAAGGTTCACTCGATATGCACATGGTTGAAGATGTGGTCGGGGCAATAGCAGTAGTAGCCGTTGCACTTGGAGCAGTAGCGGAACTCCAGGTCGGGGCAGTCGGCGTCGGTCTTGCCGCAGACGGCGCACTTGTGGAGGTAGCCCTTGTGCTCCCGGGCGGCCTTCTGGGCCTTTTTGAAGTTGACGGTCCGGGGGCTGGCCTGATGGCGGACCCCGCCGAACATGACGGCCACGCTGTCCCCGAAGAAGAGCAGGTAGTTGACGAAGGCGATGGCGGGCAGCAGGGCCAGGGGCCAGAGGCCGCCGGCGATGGAGCGGATCATGGACCAGGCGAACATGGCCACGTCCAGCCAGGCCAGCCACTTGGCCTTCACCGGGATGATGTAGAAGAGCAGAAACTGCAGGTTGGGGTACAGAGAGGCCAGGGCGAAGAACAGGGACATGTTCACGTAGTACATATCCACCAGGGGGAACACGCTCAGCCCCGGCATGGCCAGCCCGATGACAAAGCCCGTCACGATGGACAGCAGCGCCCCGCACAGGTAGAACACCGTGAATTTCGTGGTGCCCCACTCCCGCTCCATGGCGGCGCCGATGATGTAGTAGAAGTAGAGGGACAGGGCCACCACCAGCAGGTCCCAGAACCGGAAGCTGCCCGCGTCCACCACCGGCACGAACACAAAGGTCACCAGCCGCCACACCTCGCCGTGGAGGATGTTGTAGGGGATGAAGGCGAGCAGGTAGGAGAAGGTGCCCGAGGACACCATGTCGATGAGATAGACGATGATGTTGCCGAAGACGATGAACTTCATCAGATTCGGGATGCCGAACCGGGGGTGCTTATAGCAGAACCGGTCCAGCCAGTTGGTGATGGCGCGCATGGGGCGGCCTCCTTTGGACGGAAAAATTCGGACGGTACACAGTTTACCCGCTTTTGGGGAAAAAGTCCATAGAAAAACTGTGAACATTTCCGCCGGGACAGGGGGAAAGATGGAGAAGGGGGTGGCGCGGCGGGCCGCCCTGTGGTAAGATAGGGAAAAACGCCGGCCCCGGGCCGGGAAGGAGAGACGACCATGAGCATCGTGAAGGACAGGTCCCTGGCCCCCGCCGGGCGGCAGAAGATCGAGTGGGTGCGCAGCTTCATGCCCGCCCTCAGCGGCATCGAGGCCCGCTTCAGGAGGGAGAAGCCCTTTGCCGGGCTGCGGGTGGCGGTGTCCGTCCACCTGGAGGCCAAGACGGCCAACCTGGGCTATGTGCTGAAGGAGGGGGGCGCCGAGGTGTACCTCACCGGCTCCAACCCCCTGTCCACCCAGGACGACGTGGCCGCCGGGCTGGCCGACCTGGGGGTGGAGACTTTCGGGGTCCACGGGGTGGACGCCGCCGGGTACGAGGCGCTGCTCACCGAGACCCTGAAGTGCCGGCCCCACCTCATCGTGGACGACGGAGGAGACCTGGTCCACCTGTTGGGGGGCAAGTGCCGGGAGTACGCCGGGGAGCTCTTCGGCGGCTGTGAGGAGACCACCACCGGCATCCTGCGGCTGAAGGCCCGGGAGCGGGAGGGCATCCTGCCCTGCGCCATGATGGCGGTGAACGACGCCAAGGCCAAGCACTACTACGACAACAAGTACGGCACCGGCCAGAGCGTGTGGGACGCCATCATGCACACCACCAACCTGATGGTGGCGGGCAAGACGGTGGTGGTGGCCGGCTACGGCTGGTGCGGCAAGGGGGTGGCCATGCGGGCCGCCGGCATGGGGGCCCATGTCATCGTCACCGAGGTGGACCCCTTCAAGGCGCTGGACGCCACCATGTGCGGCTTTGAGGTGATGACCATGGACCAGGCCGCCCCTCTCGGGGACATCTTCGTCACCGTCACCGGCTGCAGGGACGTGATCGTGGGGCGGCACTTCGAGGCGATGAAGGACAACGCCTTCCTCACCAACGCCGGCCACTTCGACTGCGAGGTGGCGGTGGCCCAGCTGGCCCGGATGGCGGTGCGCCGCTTCCCCCGCCGGGAGAACATCGAGGGCTTCACCCTGACAAACGGGAAGACCCTCAACGTCATCGGGGAGGGCAGGCTGGTGAACCTGGCCGCCGGCAACGGCCACCCGGCGGAGATCATGGACATGTCCTTCTCGGTCCAGGCCCTGGCCCTGGAGTGGCTGGTGAAGCACCGGGGGGAGCTGGAGAAGAAGCTCTACCGGGTGCCCGACTCCATCGACGACGAGATCGGCCGGGTGAAGCTGGCCGCCCTGGGCCTGTCTATCGACGCCCTCACCCCCGAGCAGGAGGCCTATCTGGCCGGCTGGCAGGGGTGAGAGCCGGGGCGGGGAGCTGAGAGGACCGGAGACAGAAGGATAGGAGATATCCCGGCGAGCACAGCCGGAACGGGGGCGGCCCAGGCGGGCCGCCCCCGTTTTGAACGGTGAGATGTTAAAAATTGCATGTCCGGGCCTTTGAACATTCATTTTCCAGTGGCATTTGGACAAAAAACGACGGAGACGGAGCGGTTTTTTATGAATATTGGACCCCGACCAATGGTTGACGGATCAGTGCTTTCCAGGTATAATGATGTATAAATGGTTTGCCTGCTGCATATTTGAGATTTTTGCAAGATTTCCGTCAGGAAATTCACATCGATGGAAGGGGATGCTTGATGTGATCAAGCTGGTCAAGGTCAACAAGTCGTTCGGTGGCCTCCATGTTTTGAAGGACGTCGACCTGGAGGTCGCGGAGGGCGAGAAGCTTGTCATCATCGGCCCCTCCGGCTCCGGCAAAAGCACCACCGTGCGCTGCATGAACTTCCTGGAGGAGCCTACCTCCGGCGAGGTGTACATCAACGGCGAGCTGCTCACCCACAAGAACAAGACTCAGATCGTCCGCAGCTCCATCGCCATGGTGTTCCAGCAGTTCAACCTCTACCCCCACAAGACGGTGCTGGAGAACCTGACCCTGGCCCCCATCAAGCTCCAGAAGGTCCCCAAGGCCGAGGCTGAGGAGCGGGCCTTCAAGTATCTGGACATCGTAGGCCTGCGGGAGAAGGCCAACAGCTACCCCACCACCCTGTCCGGCGGGCAGCAGCAGCGGGTGGCCATCGCCCGGGCCCTGTGCTCCCGGGCCAAGATCATCCTCTTCGACGAGCCCACCTCCGCCCTGGACCCCGAGACGGTGCAGGAGGTGCTGGACGTGATGATCCGGCTGGCCAGCGAGAAGAACATCACCATGGTCATCGTCACCCACGAGATGGGCTTCGCCCGGCAGGTGGCCGACCGGGTCATCTTCATGGACGACGGCCGCATCATCGAGCAGGGCCCCCCGGAGCACTTCTTCACCAATCCCACCGAGGAGCGCACCAAGGCCTTCCTGAGCAAGATCCTGCGCTGACCGCCCGCGCCCGGCGGGTGCGTCCCTTGAAATACCATCCACTTTGAAAACGAGGAGGAATTTGAAATGAAGAAGAACTGGAAACGACTGCTGTCCCTGGCCCTGGCCGGCGTCATGTGCCTGGCCCTGGCCGCCTGTGGCTCCGACGAGCCCGCCCCCACCGGCGGCGGCGACCCCGCCGGGACCAACACCGCCCAGACCGGCGACCTGCCCGCCGACGTGCAGGCCATCGTGGACCGCGGTGTGCTGCGGGTGGGCGTGAAGACCGACGTGCCCGGCTTCGGCTATCAGGACGTGCTCACCGAGGAGTACTCCGGCATGGAGATCGACCTGGCCCACAAGATCGCCGAGACCCTGGGCCTGAGCGACGTGGAGTTCACCGCCGTCACCGCCGCCACCCGGGGCCAGCTGCTGGACTCCGGCGACATCGACATGGTCATCGCCACCTTCACCATCAACGACGAGCGTAAGGAGAGCTGGAACTTCACCACCCCCTACTACACCGACGCCGTCTCCCTGCTGGTGAAGACGGACAGCGGCATCGCCGGCTATGCCGACCTGGACGGCAAGATGATCGGCGTGTCCACCGGCTCCACCTCCATGGAGGCCCTGATCGCCGCCGCCGCTGAGAACGGCATCACCCTCACCAAGGAGGCCAACTTCTCCGAGTATGCCACCTACCCCGAGATCAAGACCGCCCTGGACGCCGGCCGTGTGGACGCCTTCTGCGTGGACGGCTCCATCCTCTCCGGCTACCTGGACGACAGCGTGGTGCTGCTGGACTCCGTCCGCTTCTCCCCCCAGGAGTACGGCATCGCCACCAAGCTGGACAACACCGGCCTGGCCGGATACCTGGATGAGCTGGTCAACACCTGGCTGGGCGACGGCACCATCGACCAGATGATCGCCGACAACGGCGTGGCCGCCTCCTTCGAGGGCTGAGCGCCGCATATCTCTGACTGAAACGGAGCCGGAGCATTCGCTCCGGCTCCGTCAGGAGCGTCCCGCCCCCGTGGGGCGCTGCTGACGGAGCTTGACTCCCCAAAGGAGGTCCCCCCATGATCGAACAGATCTTCACCCCATGGCGGTGGCAGAACCTGTTTACCGAATGGCCCCTGCTGCTGCGCGCCTTTCTCACCACGCTGGAGGCGGCGGTGCTGGCCCTGCTGCTGGCGCTCATCCTGGGCGTCATCTTCGGCCTGATGTCCTCGTCCCATCACCGGCTGCCCCGGGCGGTGGCCCGGGTGTACGTGGAGTTCTTCCAGAACACCCCGCTGATGATCCAGCTGTTCTTCGTGTTCTTCGCTCTGCCCTACGCGGGGATCAACCTGCCCTCCTTCACCTGCGGCGTACTGTGCGTGGGGGTGTACACCGGCGCCTATATCTCCGAGGTGGTCCGGGCGGGCATCGGCTCCATCCCCCGGGGGCAGTTCGAGGCCGCCTACTCCCAGGGCTTCACCTACCTGCAGACCATGACCCTCATCATCCTGCCCCAGACGGTGAAGATCATCCTGCCCCCCCTGGTGAACCAGTGCGTCAACCTGATCAAGAACACCTCGGTGCTGGCCATGATCGCCGGCGGCGACCTGATGTATGTGGCCAACAACTGGGCCACCAACGGCAACGCCAGCTATGGCCCGGCCTATCTCATCTGCGGCGTGCTCTACTTCTGCCTGTGCTTCCCCCTGTCCACCTGGGCCCGCCGGTATGAGGAGAAGCTGAAGCGGCAGGACATCCGCACGCCGGAAGAGGTCCTGGAAACGGAGGCGATGGCGTCATGATCGCGTATTTCACCGAGCTGTTCTCTCCCACTATCCTGCTCTATCTGCTCCGGGGCTTCGCCATCACCCTGCGGGTGGCGGCCATTGCCATCGTGCTGTCCATCCTCATCGGCACCGTGCTGGGCCTGGTCCGCTCCTACGCCCCCTGGCCCCTGCGGAAGCTGGCCGGGGCCTACATCGAGTGGTTCCGGAACACCCCCAACCTGCTGTGGGTGATGGTGTGCTTCATCGCCGCCCCCCTGCCCAGCGACTGGGCCCGGTGCACCATGGCCTACGTGCTGTTCACCTCGGCCATGATGGCCGAGATCGTCCGGGGCGGGCTGAACTCCATCCCCCGGGGGCAGTTCGAGGCCGCCCAGTCCCAGGGCTTCACCCTGCCGGGCACCCTGTGGTACATCATCCTGCCCCAGTGCTTCCGCCACATCATCCCCACCATGCTCAGCCAGATCATCACCGTGGTGAAGGACACCTCCTTCATGGCCCAGGTGGCGGTGGCCGAGCTGCTCTTCCGCACCAAGAACCTGATGAGCATCTTCTACAACGTGGTGGGCCGGCAGATCACCGCAATGGACGTGTTCCTGCTGTTCGGCTTCGCCATGCTGCTGTACTTCGCGGTGAACTTCACCCTGTCCTGCGTGGTGCGCTTCCTGCAGAAGCGGGACGCCGTCACCAGCGCCCAGGCCAGGAACTGAACCCGGGGCTTTTACGGCTCTGTCTCCGAAAAGGCCGCCGCCGCGCCCATCTGGGCGCGGCGGCGGCCTTTTCAGGTCACTTCTGACCGAAGGGGGTCAGCTCCTCCGCGGGGTACCAGTCCTGCTGCACCCCGCTGAACCGGACCAGGTACCGCCCCGTCTTCGGGTCCTGGGCCACCACGGTGCCCGCCAGAGGGAGGGTCCCCAGTTTGGCGTACACCTGGGCCCCGATCTCGAATCGCTCCATGCCATCCGCTCCTTTCCGCCGGGCGGTTGAACTGACCGCCCGCTTTATGATATACTACTGTACCAGAGAGACCGCCCCCCGTTCAATGGCCGGTTTTCGCCGCCCGGTGAATAATGAACGGCGGGGGCAGATCGTCTATCATCTCGCGGGAGGAGGGGCCGGCATGGAGCGCAGGGGGGACATCCGTGTGACCAAAACGGTCCGGGCCATCAAGGGGGCCTTCGGGGAGCTCATCGCCGTCAAACCGGTGAACAGGATCACCGTCACCGAGCTGGCCGCCAAGGCCGAGATCAACAAGGGGACCTTCTATCTCCACTATCCGGACATCTACGCCCTGTACGATGAGGCGGTGGCCGAGACGGCGGGCAAGATCGCGGACAGCTTCGACCCCTATCCCCTCCTGGTCCGGGACCCGGAGGCCTTCGTGCGTACATTCCTCTTTGCCCAGGTGGGCTCCATGCGGTCGGTCCTCACCAGGGGGGGAGCTGGCCCTGCTCTCCTCCGGGAACATCCGCTTCGCCTCCCACTACCCCCGGTGCTTCATCGACGCCTTCAAGGACCGGATCTACGCCGCCGGGGCCCTGGCTCCCGGGCCGGAGAACGACAGGAAGCTGGAGTTCCTGCTCACCGGGATGCTCTCCGTCCTGGTGCGCTACCCGCCGTCCGCCCGGGAGGAGGCGTGCCTCGTCCCCTTCCTGGCCTCCGTGATCCGGGCGGCCTTCCCGGCGGCGCGTTGACGGACGGGGCCCGCTGTGCTACCATGGACGGACAGACGGCGCCGGCCTCCGGGCCGGCCCGGCGAGGGGAGGATCTCCCGTGGACATCACACAACTGCGATACTTCATCTCCGCCGCCCACAGCCAGAACTTCTCTGAAGCGGCCCGGAGGCATTTCATCACCCAGCCCGCCCTGAGCCACCAGATCAACGCCCTGGAGAACGAGCTGGGGGTCAGGCTGTTCGTCCGCTCCGCCAAGCAGGTGCGGCTGACCTCCGCCGGGGAGCTCTTCCTCCCCGCTGCCGTGGACATGGTGGAGCGGATGGCCGACTCAGTGACCCAGCTGCGTCGGCACTGCGCCGGACAGATGGGGCGGCTGCGCATCGGGATGGTCAACTCCTCCGCCGATGTGGTCACCCGGGTGCTGGCGGCCTTCTGCCCCCGATACCCGGGGATCGAGGTGGACCTGTCCGTCACCGTGGGGACGGACCAGCTCTCCGCCATCAGCGAGGGGCGGTTCGACTTCCACTTTACCACCTATCCCATGGTGGCCCAGGACCCCCGGGTGGACTTTCTGGTGACCCGGGAGGACCGGTTCTGCGTGGCCATGCCCAGGGAGCACCCTCTGGCCAGGGAGCCCCTGGACTTCGCCCGCCTGGCGGACGAGCCCTTCTACTTCGAGACCGAGGGCCACTCCCCCACCCTGAGCCTTCAGCTGGACGCCCTGTGCGCCGCCCGGAGCTTCACCCCCCGGGTGGCCGGGTACTGCAGCCGGCTGGAGGCCACCCTTCTCCCGGTGGCGGCAGGGGTGGGCATGGCCATCGTCCCCGCCTCCTTCCTCCGGAGCTTTGCCGGCCCGGAGGTGGTCGGCCTGCCCATCCCTGGGGAGGACAGCCGGCTGATCTCGGTGGCGGCCTGGCGGAAGGATGGCCGGAACCTGGCCGCGGAGAAATTCCGGGAGGTGCTGGGAGAGCTGTTCCCCGGCCGGCCGGGCGCCGGAGGGGAGCCGTGACAGACCGTGAACAGCAGAGGGCCGCGCCCCGGTATCGCTCCGGGGCGCGGCCGCTTCGTCTGCCCGCCTATGCCTTGGGGCCGCTCCGCTGGGCCCGGCGCTGGGCCCGGGTCAGGGTCATCTCCCCCGCGATGCTCACGGCGATCTCGGCGGGGGTGGAGGCCATGATGGGGGTGCCGATGGGGGCGTGGACCCGGTCCAGCCGCTCCAGAGGGATACCGAAGTCCGCCAGCTTCTGCCGGAGCAGGGCGGTCTTTTTCCGGGAGCCGATGACCCCCACATAGGCCAGCTCCCGCTGCAGCAGCTGCTTCTGGACTGCCAAATCGAAGGCGTGGCCGCTGGTGAGCACCACGGCGTAGTCCTCCTCCATCACCGTCAGCCGGGCGGCGATGTCCTCATAGTCGCCGCAGATCACCTGCTCCGCCGCGGGGAAGAGGGCGGGGTCTGCGTACTCCGGCCGGTCGTCGAACACGGTGACCCGAAAGCCCACGCTGTCCAGGATGGGAGCCAGGGCCATGCCGCAGTGGCCGGCGCCGAAGATCACCGCCCGGGGCCGGCTGCGCACCGGCAGGAGGACCCAGTCCCCCTCCACGGCGCAGGCCGCCCCGGTGCTCTCCCAGCTGTCCGTCCCCGGGGTCAACGCGGGACTGCCGCCGGTAAGGCTCAGCCGGAGGACCCCCGGCCGGTCATCCCGGAGCAGGTCCAGCAGCTGGCCGGTCGTCCGGGCCCAGGCCGGGTCCCGGTGGGAGACGGGCTGGAGCAGCACCCGGATGGAGCCGCCGCAGACGCCCCCGATGTCCTCCTGGTCATTGGGGTGGAGGAGGAAGTCGTGGACCGCCGTCTCTCCGGAGGCGCACAGCCGGCCGGCCAGCGCCAGGGCCTGGTTCTCCCCGGCACCGCCGCCCACGGTGCCGGCCAGCCGGCCAGACGGCCCGGCCAGCATCTGGGCCCCCGGCCCCACGGGGGCGGAGCCCTCCCGCCCGATCACGGTGACCAGCACGCAGTCCCGCCCGGCAGCCAGCTCCCGCTCCAGCGCGGTGTAGATCTCCATCATGCTCATTGCCCTCCTTGGACAGGCGGGCCGGCCGGGGAGGCGGAGGTGCTCCGCCCCAGGCCGGCAGCCCGCCGGTATTTTGGAAATTATAGCATCCTCGTCTCCGCCGCGAGGCAAAAAAATATGAAGGCTCATCAAAAAGAACGAAAGGCCCCTCCCCGGTGCCCGGCAGCCTCCCCCCCTTGACGGCGGCAGGCCGCCGGGGTATGCTGTCCCTGACGAAGGGGCCGCCGGCGGGCGGCCCGAGCGAGAGGGGGCGGACAGGGTGAAGCTCGGCGGGATCATCGCGGCGGCGGGCCTCTCCACCCGGATGGGAGCCTTTAAGCCGCTGCTGCCTCTGGACGGGCGGCCCATCCTCTGCCGGGAGGCCGACCTGCTGCTGGCCGCCGGGGCCGACCCCCTGGTGGTGGTCACCGGCCACCGGGCAGATGAGGTGGCGCGCGCCCTGGCCGGCAGCCCGCCGGCGGTGCGACTGCTGTACAATCCGGACTACCGGGGGGACATGTTCCTGTCAGTGCGGCTGGGGGCGGCGGCGCTGCCCCGGGAGACCGAGGCATTCTTCTTCCTCCCGGCGGACTGTCCTGACGTCCGGCCCGCCACCCTGGAGGGCCTTCTCCGGGCCTTCCGCGCGGCCCGGCCGGACTGGTGCGTCCCGGTGTACGCCGGCCGCCGGGGGCACCCACCCCTCCTCTCCGGACGGCTGCTGGCCCCGCTGCTGGCCTACGGCGGGGAGGGAGGGCTGAAGGGCTTCCTCCGGCAGTACGCCCCCCTGGAGGTCCCGGTGGACGACCCGGAGGTCACCCGGGACATGGACACCCCTGAGGAGTACCGCTCCCTGACCGCCGGGCGGCAGGACAACCTGTGATTCGATTCTCTTATCACGATCAAGCAAATTGGTATTTCAAATTTACTTGATCGTTCCAAGGAACTCATTATTTTGGCTTTTTGTATATGTGATATGCTTTTTGCGAGCATATCACATATTTTTTTGTGACATTTGCAGGGGCGAACCGTTCGAGCCTGCGACAAAACGGGCGACGCCCGTGGGAGCAAAGGAGGAGATCGACTTGGAGATAAAACTGGCAACGACTGTCCCGGAGGCGGTCAGGATGCTGGAGGCGGCCCCCGGCGGCAAGATCCTGGCCGGCGGGACCGACATCCTGGTGACGCTGAACGGGAACGCGGTCCCCGACGACCTGACCCTGGTCCACATCGGGGAGATCGCCGAGCTGCGGCGCATCACGGAGACGGAGACGGCGCTGAAGATCGGCTGCCTGGTCACCGACACCATGCTGGCCGGGTCGGCGGCGGTGGAGAAGTACGCCCACGCCCTGTGGCAGGCCGCCCGGGAGTCCGCCGGGCCCCAGGTGCGCAACCGGGCCACGGTGGGCGGGAACATCGGCACCGCCTCCCCGGCGGCCGACGTGGTGTGCGCCCTGGAGGCGATGGATGCCGTGGCCCACATCGTGGGACCCGGCGGGGAGCGGGACGCCCGCCTGGGCGAGATCATCACCGGCCCCAAAAAGACCAGCCTGGCCCGGGGGGAGATCATCACCGAGCTCACCGTCCCCAAGGGGGCCAGCGCCTTTGAGAAGATCGGCAAGCGTCAGGCCATGACCATCTCCATCGCCAACGCCGCCGCCTGGGTGGAGCTGGAGGGCGACACCATCCGGGCCCTGCGGGTGGTGATCGGCTCCGCCGCCCCCACCCACGTCCGGGCCGCGGAGGTGGAGGCTGCCCTCACCGGCCAGAAGGTCAGCCGGGCCGTCGTGGAGGAGAAGGCCAGGCTGGCCGTCCACAGCATCTCCCCCCTGACCGACCAGCGGGCGACCCAGTGGTACCGCACGGAGGTCGTCCCCGTCATGGTGGCGCGGGCGATCCTGGCGGCCTGCGAGCAAGGAGGTTGGAACACATGATCAGGAAAGGACGCGGCATCGCCGGGTGCCTCTACTCTCTCACCGTTCCCAACGCGCCCAACCCCTGCACGGCCAACGTGCTCATGCGGGAGGACGGCAGCGTCAACATCCAGATGGGCATCGTGGACATCGGCCAGGGCGCTCAGACCGCCATGTGCATGATGGCGGCGGAGTTCTTCACCATCCCGGTGGAGAAGGTCCGCATCTACACGGCGGACACCCACGCCACCCCCTACGACTTCGGCACCCTGAGCTCCCGGCTCACCTTCGTGGGCGGCCGTGCGCTGCTCAACGCCTGCCAGCAGGTGATGGACGTGCTGAAGAGCGCGGCGGCCATGCAGCTGCACACCCTCCCGGAGCGGCTCTACTGCGAGGGCGGCTTCCTGAAGGACAAGTACGATCCCGCCAAGATGCTTCCCATCCAGGCGGCGGCCGCCATCTCCCAGTTCGTCTGCCGGAAGATGCCCATGGGGCAGGGGGAGTACTACCCCTTCAATGTCCCGGCGGACGAAAACGGCTGCGGCGAGCCCTCGGTGTCCTACTACTACCATGCCTCGGTGGCCGATGTGGAGGTGGACGACGAGACCGGCGTGGTCACCGTGAAGGAGATCTGGAGCGCGGTGGACTGCGGCAAGGCCATCAACCCCTCCGCGGTGGTGGGGCAGTGCGACGGCGGCACCCTCCAGGGCATCGGCTGGGCGCTGGGGGAGGACATGTACCCCTACTGCACCCACAACGACGGCCCGGCGCCCGAGTTTGACCCCGACTTCCGGCCCCGGAACCTGTCCGACTACCCCCTGCCCACCACCATGGATGCCCCGGAGATCCACTCCATGTTCGTGGAGTCCCACGACGGCGAGGGCCCCTACGGGGCCAAGGCCGCCGGCGAGATCTGCGCCAACACCGCCGCCCCCGCCATCGTCAACGCCATCCACGACGCCGTGGGCGTCTGGATCACCGAGCTGCCTGCGACGCCGGACAAGGTCCTGCGGGCTATCCGGGAAAAGCAGGAAAAGGAGGGCGCCTGACCATGAAACTGACATTTTTCCTCAACGGCAGAGAGGTCACCTGTGACATCTCGCCGGAGATGACGCTGCTCACCGTCCTGAAGGAGCTCCTCCACGTCAACAGCGTCAAGCGCGCCTGCCTCCAGGGGGAGTGCGGCGCCTGCACCGTCATCGTGGACGGGGACGCCATGAACTCCTGCCTGATCCTGGCGGCCACCGTGGGCGGCAAGCACGTGGAGACGCTGGAGAGCCTGGGGGACAGCCAGCACATGCATCCCCTGCAGAAAGCATTCCTGGACACCGGCGCCTTCCAGTGCGGCTTCTGCACCCCCGGCTTCATCATGTCGGCCAAGGCGCTGCTGGACAAGAACCCCCACCCCACCGAGGAGGAGATCCGCTACGGCCTGTCCGGCAACCTGTGCCGGTGCACCGGCTACGTCAAGCCGCTGGAGGCTGTGAAGGCCTATGTGGCGGCTCAGTCGGACATCAAGGTCAATGAGGACGCCGTCCAGGCGGTCAAGGCCGCCGCGGAGCAAATGGGAGGTGCGCACTGATGTATGAGAAACAGGATTACGAGGTGATCGGCCACAGCCGGCCCCGGAACGACGCCCCCGGCCAGGTGACCGGGACCGTCCAGTACGTCTGCGACCTGCACCTGCCCGGGATGCTCTATGCCAAGCCCGTCCTGTCCACCGAGCACCACGCCCGGATCCTCTCCATCGATGCCTCCGCCGCCCTGGCCCTGCCCGGGGTACACTGTGTGGCCACCTCGGCGGACGCCCCCGATTACTGCTACGGCGTCACCGACCACGACACCCCCTGCCTGGCCGTCAATAAGGTGCGGTACAAGGGGGAGATGGTGGCCTGCGTGGCGGCGGAGAGCTACGCCCTGGCCTGCAAGGCGGCCTCCCTGGTGAAGGTGGAGTACGAGCGGCTCCCCGCCGTCTTCGACCCCCGGGACGCCCTGAAGCCCGGCGCCCCCGTCATCCACGACGAGTGCCAGGGGACCAGCTATGAGGGCAACCTTCTGCTGGCGGGCCCGGGCAAGACGCTGAAGCTGCGGGTGGGTGACGTGGACAAGGGCTTTGCCGAGTCCGACGTCATCCTGGAGCGGGAGTTCTGCACCAACCCCCAGAAGCCCCTGCCCATCGAGCCCTTCGCCACCCTGGCCGCGCCCGACGACGAGGGGGGCCTCACCGTCTGGTCCACCCAGCAGTGCGTCTTCGGCATCGCCGAGCACGTGGCATCCATCGTCCAGCTGCCCATGTCCAAGGTCCGCATGGTGGCCCCGGCGGTGGGCGGCGGCTTCGGCGAGAAGAACCAGGTGGGCACCGAGCCGGTGACCGCCCTGCTGGCCAAGCTCACCAACCGCCCGGTGAAGCTGGAGCTGACCACCGAGGAGTCCCTGATGTTCACCGGCACCAAGCACCCCATGTATTTCACTTACAAGCTGGGGGCCAAGCGGGACGGCACCCTGGTGGCCCTGAAGTGGGACTGCGTCACCGGCTGCGGCGCGTACAGCAGCGTGGCCAAGCTGATCTCCGGCAAGGTGGCCTTCTGGGGCGCAGGGCCCTACCTCATCCCCAACCAGTGGTCGGACGTGAAGATCGCCTGCACCAACAAGCAGATCGGCTCCGCTATGCGGGGCTTCGGCATGGGGCAGCCCACCTTCGCCCTGGAGGTCCTGATGGACATGCTGGCGGAGGAGCTGGGCATGGACCCGCTGGAGCTGCGGAAGAAAAACATGTTCCGGGATGGCGAGCACATGTCCACCGGCCAGGCCATCCGGGCCTCCGGCATCGGCCTGTGCCTGGACAAGGTGGCCGAGGCCTCCGGCTGGGGAAAGTGACCCCCGGGCCGGACCAGACCGCCGGAGACAGAGGATAAAACGAAGACGCCCCCGCCGCGCGACGAGCGCGGCGGGGGCGTCTGGTCTTTCTGTGTCCGCTCAGTTCATCTGGCGGCGGCGGGACAGGTTCATGGTGCCGTCCTGCATCTCGCCCACCGACTCCAGGCTCTTGCCGCAGCCGTAGGCCACGCAGGAGATGGCGTCGTCGGCCACATGGGTCTCGATGCCGGTGTGGGACTCGATGAGCTTGTCAAAGCCCCAGACCAGCGACCCGCCCCCGGTCATGACGATGCCGTTGGTGGAGATGTCGGCCACCAGCTCGGGGGGCGTGCGCTCCAGCACGGAGTGGATGGCCTCCAGGATGCGCTGGGCGGGCTCCTCGAAGGCCTCGATCATCTCGCTGGACGAGACGGAGAACACCCGGGGCAGGCCGGTCATCAGGCAGCGGCCCTTGATCTCCATGGTGACCTCCTCCGGCCGGGGGAAGACGCAGCCGATGGAGATCTTCAGGTCCTCAGCGGTACGCTCGCCGATGAGCACGTTGTGCTTGCGGCGTATGTACTTGATGACCGCCTCGTTGAACTGGTCGCCCGCCACCTTGATGGAGGCGGACTCCACCACGCCGGACAGGGAGATCACCGCGATGTCGGCGGTGCCGCCGCCGATGTCCACCACCATGTGGCCGTCGGGCTTGGCGATGTCGATGCCGGCGCCGATGGCGGCGGCCACCGGCTCCTCGATGAGGTAGACCCGGCGGGCGCCGGACTGGATGCCCGCGTCGATGACGGCGCGCTCCTCCACCTCGGTGATGCCCGAGGGGACGCAGATGACCACCCGGGGCTTGATGAGGCTGAAGGTGGACACCTTGCGGATGAACTCCTTCAGCATCCGCTCCGTCATGTCATAGTCGGAGATGACCCCCTCCCGCAGGGGGCGGATGGCGATGATGTTGCCGGGGGTGCGGCCCAGCATCTGCTGCGCCTCCGCGCCCACCTTCAGCAGCTTGCCGGTGTTCTTGTCCAGCGCCACCACCGAGGGCTCCCGCAGCACCACGCCCTTGCCCTTCACGAATACCAGGACAGAGGCGGTGCCCAGATCGATGCCGATATCCTTGCTAAACAGACCCATGATCGTTTCCTCTCAATTTCTATCATCCTCTCCGCCGGGGCGGAGGATCCTGCTCTCTCCGGGCCGGACACGCCGGCCGTCCCTGCTATTATACCCAGATCCTCCCGGCATTTCAATCCTTTCCGTCCGGGATTCAGAAAGAATTCATAAAATCCCGCTCCCGCCCCGGGGGCGGGGCGGCCGGAGCCGTCTCCTTTCCGCCCGGCCGCGCCCGGGCCAGGGTAACGCACACCACCCCCGCCGCCCCGGCAGAGCGCAGCACCCGGGCGCACTCGGACAGGGTGGAGCCGGTGGTGACCACGTCGTCGGCCAGCAGCACCCGCTTCCCCCTCACGGCGCCGGGGTCGGTCGCCCGGTAGGCCCCCAGCACGTTGGCACGGCGGGCGCTCTCCTCGGTCAGCCCCGACTGGGCGGGGTCGTGCCGGATCCTATCCAGCGTCTCCGTTACGGGCAGGCCCAGGAGCGGGGCCATCCCCTCCGCCAGCAGCCGCACCTGGTCATAGCCCCTCTGTCGCCGGCGCTTCCGGCTCAGGGGGACGTAGGTGAGCAGGTCGTACTCCCCCACCAGCCGGTCCCGGACGCACTGGGCCATCAGGGCGGCGTACACCGGGGCGTAGTCCCGGCAGCCGCCGAACTTGTACCGGTGGAAGGAGGCCCGCACCGGGTCCCGGTACCACAGGGGCGAGACGCATTTGTCCACGAACTCGCCGGCGGGCTCCGCCTTTCCCGGGTCGGTCCAGGGGAGGACGGGCTGGCACACATGACAGATGTCCTGCTCCCCCTCGGGCAGCAGCCTGTCGCAGAAGGGACACCGGGGCGGGAACAGAAGGTCCAGCAGGGCGTCCGCCGTCCGGCGGGGCAGGCTTTTTCTCTCTTCCACCCCGGGCACCTCCTCTCACGGCGGTTTCCTCCATTGTACGACGATCTCCGCCCCTTGTCCACCGCTGTCCGGGCATTTTTTCCGGGGGGCCGCCGTTTGACAAACGGGCCGGCGCAAGGTACAATATGGATATTGAAATCCGCGTTTTTCCGTGGGGATCGTCAAAAATCTCCGGCCCGCGGGGCCGGCTTCAAGGAGGCGCGCGCCATGCACATCAGCCAGCTGTTCGGCCAGGGCCGGACCGTCTTCTCCTGCGAGGTGTTCCCCCCGAAGGCCACCAGCCCGGTGGACACCATCTACCGCACCCTGGACGGACTGAAGGACATCCGCCCCGACTTCATCAGCGTCACCTTCGGGGCGGGGGGCTCCCAGGTGAACCAGACCACCCGGGAGATCGCCGGCATCATCCAGAACCAGTACCACATCCCCGCCATGGCCCACCTGACCTGCGTGGCCGCCGGCCGGGCCGAGGTGGACGAGATGCTGGCCGGGCTGGCGGAGGACGGGGTGGAGAACGTCCTGGCCCTCCGGGGGGACATCAACCCCAACGTCCCGCCCAAGACCGACTTCGCCCACGCCAGCGACCTGGTGGCCTACATCCGGGAGAAGGGGGGCTTCGGCATCTCGGCGGCCTGCTACCCCGAGGGCCACGTGGAGAGCCCCGACCTGGTCAGCGACATCCGCCACCTGAAGGAGAAGGTGGACGCCGGGGCTCAGCACCTGGTGAGCCAGCTCTTCTTCGACAACGAGGACTTCTTCCGCTTTCTGGAGCGCTGCCGCATCGCCGGCATCAGCGTGCCCATCGAGGCGGGCATCATGCCCGTGCTGTCCAAGAGCTCCATCCAGCGCATGGTCTCCCTCTGCGGGGCCAGCATGCCCCGGAAGCTCACCCGCATCCTGGCCCGGTACGGCGACCACCCCGACGCCCTGCGGGAGGCGGGCATCGCCTATGCCATCGACCAGATCAGCGATCTGATCGCCGGCGGGGTGGACGGCATCCACCTGTACACCATGAACGATCCCAACGTGGCCCGGCGCATCGCGGAGAGCATCGCCGCCATCCGCGCCGTCTGAGCCGTGGAGCTGACCGTGGACACCGGGGAGGTGCTCCGGGCCCTCGGGTACGGGGACCGGGAGCCCGACGGGGCCACCCTGGCCCTGGTGCGCGCCTGCGCCGGCGAGGTGCGGCGCGCCGCCGTCCCCCGGTGGCGCAGCGCCGTGCTGGCCGTGCTGGGGGAGGATGAGGGCGGCGTCCGGCTGGAGGGGGGGCTGACCCTGCCCGGCTGGTCCATCCGGGACCACCTGCGGGGCTGTGACCGGGCGGCGGTGTTCTGCGCCACCCTCTCCGCCCCGGTGGACGCCCTGCTCCGCCGGGCCCAGGCGGAGGACATGGCCCGGGCGCTGGTGCTGGACTGCTGCGCCAGCACGGCGGTGGAGGAGCTGTGCGACCGGGTGGAGGAGGAGATCCGGGCCGGCTTTCCCGGCTGCTCCTTCCCCCACCGGTTCAGCCCGGGGTACGGGGACCTGCCCATCCAGCTCCAGGGGGAGCTGCTGGCCCTGCTGGACGCCCCCCGGCGCATCGGGCTGTGCGCCAGCGAGCGCCACATCCTCACCCCCCGGAAATCGGTGACCGCCATCCTCGGCATCTCCCGGGAGGCGCTGCCGCCGGTGGAGGAGCGCAGCTGCCAGCGGTGCTTTCTCCGGGGGCGCTGCCAATATCGACTGAGGGGGAAGACCTGTGGATCTTGATACGCTGCTGACGCGGGAATTCGTCTTTCTGGACGGGGCCATGGGCACCCAGCTCCAGCGCCGGGGCCTGCCCCTCGGGGCCGTCCCGGAGCTGGCCAACCTGGAGCATCCGGACTGGCTGGCGGACATCCACCGGTCCTATGTGGAGGCGGGCTCCGACATCCTCTACGCCAACACCTTCGGCGCCAACCGGGAGAAGCTGGCCCGCTCGGGCCGCACCGTGGCCGAGGTGGTGTCCGCCGGGGTGGCCCTGGCCCGGCAGGCCGCGGCGGACCGGGCGCTGGTGGCCCTGGACGTGGGCCCCCTGGGCCAGCTGCTGGAGCCCAATGGCACCCTGCGCTTTGAGGAGGCTTACGACCGCTTTGCCGAGGTGATGGAGGCCGGCGCGGCCGCCGGGGCCGACCTGGTGGTCATCGAGACCATGGCCGACCTCAACGAGGCCCGGGCCGCCCTGCTGGCCGCCAAGGAGCGCACCTCTCTCCCCGTGCTGGTCTCCATGAGCTTTGAGGCCGACCGGCGCACCTTCCTCGGCTGCGGCGTGGCCTCCATGGCCCTGACCCTGTCCGGGCTGGGGGCGGACGCCATCGGCATCAACTGCTCCCTGGGCCCCCTGGAGATGGCCCCGCTGGTGGACGAGCTGAAGCGGTGGACCGACCTGCCGCTGCTGCTCAAGCCCAACGCCGGCCTGCCCGACCCGGCGGGGGGCGGGTACGACATCGGCCCGGAACAGTTCGCCGCCGCCCTGGCCGGCCTGGGCCGGGCGGGGGTGCAGCTGCTGGGGGGCTGCTGCGGCACCGGGCCGGAGCACATCGCCCTGCTCCGCCGGGAGCTGGAGGGGGCCCGCCGGGCCCGGCGGGCCGCCGCCGTCCCCGCCGCCGTGTGCAGCGGGACCAGGGCGGTGGCCATCGACCGGGTCCGGGTCATCGGGGAGCGCATCAACCCCACGGGGAAAAAGCGCTTCCAGCAGGCCCTGCGGGAGGGGGACATGGACTACATCCTCTCCCAGGCCCTGGCCCAGACCGACGCCGGGGCCGACATTCTGGACGTGAACGTGGGCCTGCCCGACGTGGACGAGGTGCGGCTGCTGCCCGAGACGGTCCGGGCGCTCCAGGCGGTCACCGACGCGCCACTGCAGCTGGACTCCACCGACCCCGCCGCCCTGGAGGGGGCCCTGCGGGCCTGCTGCGGCAAGGCCATCGTCAACTCGGTGAACGGCGACCCGGAGACGCTGGAGGCCATCCTGCCCCTGGTGAAGAAGTACGGGGCGGCGGTGGTGGGCCTCACCCTGGACCAGAACGGCATCCCCAAGACGGCGGAGGAGCGGCTGGCCATCGCCCGGCGCATCCTGGACGCCGCCCTGGCCCTCGGCATCCCCCGGCGGGACGTGTACATCGACTGCCTGACCCTCACCGTCTCGGCGGAGCAGGCCGCCGCGGGGGAGACCCTGCGGGCGGTGCGGATGGTGAAGGAGGAACTAAGGCTCAAGACGGTGCTGGGGGTGTCCAACATCTCCTTCGGGCTGCCCGCCCGGCCCCTGGTGAACCAGAACTTCCTCACCATGGCCATGACCTGCGGGCTGGACCTGCCCATCCTCAACCCCAATGTGGACGCCATGATGGCGGCGGTGCGGTGCTTCCACCTGCTCACCAATGTGGACGCGGAGGCCCGGGACTTCCTGGCCGCCTACGGCGGGGACGCCGCCCCCACCCCATCCGCTCCCGCCGCCGGCGCGGCCGCCCGGCCGCTGGGGGAGCTGGTGGAGCTGGGCCTGCGGGGGGAGGCGGGACAGGCCGCCCGGGCCCTGCTGGCCGCCGGGGAGGACCCCATGGCCCTGGTGGACGGGGTGCTCATCCCCGCCCTGGACCGGGTGGGGGCCCAGTTCGAGGCGGGGCAGCGCTTCCTGCCCCAGCTCATCCAGGCCGCCGGGGCGGCCCAGGCCGCCTTTGAGGCGGTGCGGGAGGCCCTGGCCGCCCGGCAGGACGGTCCCCCCGTCCGGCGGGCCCCCATCGTGCTGGCCACCGTCAAGGGGGATATCCACGACATCGGCAAGAACATCGTGAAGGTGCTGCTGGAGAACTACGGCTTCGCGGTGCTGGACCTGGGCCGGGACGTGGACCCGGAGCGGGTGGCCCGGGCGGTCCGGGAGACGGGCGCCCCCCTGGTGGGGCTGTCCGCCCTGATGACCACCACCCTGAAGAGCATGGAGGAGACCATCGCCCTGCTGCGCCGGGAAGGACTGCCCTGCCGGGTGATGGTGGGGGGCGCGGTGCTCACGGCGGACTACGCGGCGCGCATCGGCGCCGACTTCTACGCCCGGGACGCCAAGGAGAGCGTGGACATCGCCCGGAGGGTGATGGGGTAAAAGGAGGGCTTCGCTGTGAAAATTTCCACCAAGGGGCGCTACGCCCTGCGCATGATGATCGACCTGGCCCGGAACGACCAGGGGGGCTACATCGCCCTGCGGGACGTGTCGGGCCGGGAGGAGATCTCCCCCAAGTATCTGGAGCAGATCGTCACCGCCCTGAGCCGGGCGGGCTTCCTCAAGAGCGTCCGGGGGGCCCAGGGGGGCTACCGTCTGGCCCGCCCCCCCGAGGAGTACACCGTGGGGGACATCCTTCGGGCCACCGAGGGCAGCCTGTTCCCCGTCTCCTGCCTGGAGAACGACCCGGCGGGCTGCGGCCGGGTGGACCACTGCGCCACCTTCTCCTTCTGGGTGGGGCTGCAGAGGGTCATCGACCAGTATGTGGACGGGGTGACCCTGGCCGACCTGGCCCGGCGGGAGGACTGAACACCCCGTTCACCTCTTTTTTGCCGGGATTTTACCCGGCGGGGCTTGTCAATTCCGCTTCTCTCTGCTACCATGGACCGTGTCGGGGCATCCGCTCCGGCGCGGTCCCGCTTTTTCCGGGACGCGGCATCAAGAATAAAAAAAGAAAGGTGGGTTTTGTGTGAGAACGCGCGCATCCAGACTGCTCTCTCTGGTCCTCTCCGTGGCCCTGTGCCTGTCGCTGGCCGTCACCGCCGGCGCCGCCGGGGCTGACGCCGGGCAGGACGGGGCGGTCACCATCCTGTACACCAACGACGTGCACACCTACATCGACAACAACGTGGGGGAGGGCAATGAGAACGCCCTGACCTACTCCAAGGTGGCCGGCTACAAGGCCACCCTGGACAATGTCCTTCTGGTGGACGCCGGCGACGCCATCCAGGGCACCGCCTACGGCTCCATGGACAAGGGCGCCACCATCACCAAGCTGATGAACGCCGCCGGCTATGACGCGGCCACCCTCGGCAACCACGAGTTCGACTACGACATGGAGGGCTGCCTGGCCGCCGTCGAGGCCGCCGGCTTCCCCTACGTCTCCTGCAACTTCTACCACGAGGAGAACGGCGTGCCCGGCGAGCGCGTGCTGGACAGCTACGTGGTGCTGGAGGCGGGCGGCGTGAAGGTCGCCTTCGTGGGCATCACCACCCCGGAGTCCTTCACCAAGTCCACCCCCGCCTACTTCCAGGATGACGCGGGCAACTACATCTACGGCATCGCCGGCGGCGAGGACGGCTCCGCCCTGTATGACGCCGTGCAGACCGCCATCGACGCCGCCTCTGCCGAGGCCGACTACGTCATCGCCCTGGGCCACCTGGGCGTGGATCCGTCCTCCCGCCCCTGGACCTCCGAGGAGGTCATCGCCAACACCACCGGTCTGGACGCCTTCATCGACGGCCACTCCCACACCACCGTGGCGATGAAGGAAGTGGCCGATGAGGCCGGCGAGACCGTGGTGCTCACCCAGACCGGCTCCTACCTGAACGCCCTGGGCCAGATGACCATCTCCGCCGACGGCGCCATCACCACCGAGCTGCTCACCGGCGACGACCTGGCCGACGTGACCCCCGACGCCGACGTCAAGGCCATCGAGGACGCCTGGGTGGCCGAGATCGACGCCGAGCTGGGCCAGGTCATCGGCTCCACCGCCGACACCCTGGACAACTACGACGCCGACGGCAAGCGCCTGGTGCGCACCCAGGAGACCAACACCGGCGACTTCGCCGCCGACGCCCTGTATTACCTCTTTGACGACATGGGCCTGGATGTGGACGTGGCCGTCATGAACGGCGGTGGCATCCGCAACGAGGCCATCACCGGCGACATCTCCTATCTGACCTGCAAGGAGATCCACACCTTCGGCAACGTGGCCTGCCTGCAGACCGTCACCGGCCAGCAGATCCTGGACGCCCTGGAGTGGGGCGCCAAGGACGTCACCGCCGGGCGCGACGTGGAGAACGGCGGCTTCCTCCAGGTCTCCGGCCTGAAGTACACCATCGACACCACCATCCCCTCCACCGTCCAGCAGGACGACAAGGGCGTGTGGACCGGCGGCCCCACCGGCGAGTACCGGGTCACCGACGTGCAGGTGCTCAACAATGAGACCGGCGCTTACGAGCCCCTGGACCTGAACGCCAGCTATAACCTGGCCGGCTACAACTACACCCTGCGGGACCTGGGCGACGGCTTCGCCATGTTCGAGGGCGCGGTGAACGTGCTGGACTACGTCATGGAGGACTACATGGTGCTGGCCAACTACGTCCAGTCCTTCGAGGACGGCGTGGTCACCGGCTATGCCGAGCCCCAGGGCCGCATCACCATCGTGGACAAGGCCGCCGAGACCCCTGAGGAACCCGACGAGCCCGCGGTGGACCCCGAGCCCGCCGAGCCTGAGGAGCCCGCGGAGGGCGACACCTATGTGGTGGTGGCCGGCGACTCCCTGTGGAAGATCGCCCGGGAGCAGCTGGGCAGCGGCGCCCGCTGGGGGGAGATCTATGAGGCCAACCGGGACACCGTGTCTGACCCCAGCCTGATCTTCATCGGCCAGACCCTGATCATCCCCGCCCGCTGAGCGGAAAACATCGAAAAAGCAGACGCCCGCAGCTCGCGGGCGTCTGCTTTTCTCTTTCCGGCGCGGGGACGCGGGGTCAAAGGTCCAGCTCCAGCGTCACCGGGCAGTGGTCGCTGCCGGTGATGCCGGAGAGGATGTCGGCGGCGGCGATCCTGTCCCGGAGGCGCTGGGAGACCACGAAGTAGTCGATGCGCCATCCGGCGTTGTTCTCCCGGGCATGGAAGCGGTAGCTCCACCAGCTGTACGCCCCGGTCCGGTCGGGGTACAGGGCCCGGAAGGTGTCCACGAAGCCGGCCTGGAGCAGCTGGGTGAATTTCTCCCGCTCCTGGTCGGTGAAGCCGGGGTTTTCCCGGTTGGTCTTGGGGTTCTTCAGGTCGATCTCCTCATGGGCCACGTTCAGGTCGCCGCACAGCACCACCGGCTTTTTGCCGTCCAGCCCCTTGAGATAGCTGCGCAGCTCGTCCTCCCACTCCATGCGGAAGGGCAGCCGGGTGAGCCCCTGCTGGGCGTTGGGGACGTAGACGTTCACCAGGAAGAAGTCCTCGTACTCCAGAGTGATGGCCCGGCCCTCCCGGTCGAAGGGGCCGGCCCCGATGCCATAGGTCACCGACAGGGGCTCCCGCCGGGCGAAGACGGCGGTGCCCGAGTAGCCCTTCTTCTCGGCGCTGGACCAGTACTCGTGGTAGCCGGGCAGCTCCACCTCCGCCTGCCCCCGCTCCATCTTGGTCTCCTGCAGGCAGATGAAGTCGGCGTCCAGGGCAGTGACCGACTCCACGAACCCCTTTTTCAGGCAGGCCCGCAGGCCGTTGACGTTCCAGGAGACGAACCTCACAGCGACGCCTCCAGCTTCTCCCGCACTGCCCGCAGGAAGTCCAGGCTGTTCACCGCCCGGGCGGGGGCGGCGCCCTCCCAGAGGCCGGCCAGGTCCTTGGTCATCACCCCGGCGCGGATGGTGTCCAGGGCGGCCCGCTCCAGCGCCCGGGCGAAGCGGGTCAGTCCGTCCAGCCCGTCCAGCTCCCCCCGCTTGGCCAGCGCCCCCGTCCAGGCGAACAGGGTGGCCACCGGGTTGGTGGAGGTCTCCTCCCCCTTCAGATACCTGTAATAGTGGCGGGTGACGGTGCCGTGGGCGGCCTCGTACTCAAAGTTGCCCTCGGGGCTCACCAGCACCGAGGTCATCATGGCCAGGGAGCCGAAGGCGGTGGACACCATGTCGCTCATCACGTCGCCGTCGTAGTTCTTGCAGGCCCAGATGAAGCCCCCCTCGGAGCGGACCACCCGGGCCACCGCGTCGTCGATGAGGGTGTAGAAGTAGGTCAGGCCCAGCTCGTCGAATCTGGTCTTATACTCGGCGTCAAAGATGTCCTGGAAGATGTCCTTGAAGGTGTGGTCGTACTGCTTGGAGATGGTGTCCTTGGCGGAGAACCACAGGTCCTGCCGGGTGTTCAGGGCGTACTGGAAACAGGCACGGGCGAAGGAGGCGATGGAGCTGTCCTTGTTGTACATGCCCTGGAGCACGCCGGGGCACTCGAAGTCATAGACGGTCTCCCGGAAGGTCTCCTTCCCGCTCTCATCGGTGAAGACCAGCTCGGCCTTCCCCGGGCCGGGCACCCGGTACTCGGTGGCCTTATATACGTCGCCGTAGGCGTGCCGGGCGATGGTGATGGGCTTTTTCCAGTTCTTCACCACCGGGGAGATGCCCTCCACCATGATGGGGGCGCGGAACACGGTGCCGTCCAGAATGGCCCGGATGGTGCCGTTGGGGGACTTCCACATCCGGGAGAGCTTGTACTCCTCCACCCGCTGGGCGTTGGGGGTGATGGTGGCGCACTTGACGCCCACGCCGTACCGCTTGATGGCGTTGGCGGCGTCCACGGTGACCTGGTCTTTCGTCTCCTCCCGGTGGGGCAGGCCCAGGTCGTAGTACTCGGTCTTCAGGTCGATGTAGGGGGCGAGCAGCTCGTCCTTGATCTGCTGCCACAGCACCCGGGTCATCTCGTCGCCGTCCAGCTCCACCAGCGGCGTGGTCATCTGGATCTTCTCCATGGGGATCTCCTCCGTTCGTCGGTGTTTTTCTGAGGGGCATTATACCCCCGCCGGCGGAAAAACACAAGGCCGGCGGCGCCGAACGGAGAGAAAACCCCGCTTTTTGCCCCGCTGATACGGACGAAACCGCCAAAAAAGCCCGCAAACCCTTGACAGGCGGGCCGCCGGACCATGTAATAAGGTGCAAAAATTATTTCTGCCTGTAAAAGAAAGAAGAAGGGAGTTCCTGTTTCATGAAAAAGCTGTTATCTGTCGTTTCCATCCTGATGCTGATCCTGGGCCTGTTCACTCTGGTCACCGGGATCCTGGACGTGAGCCTGCTGCTGGGCAGCGGCGGCGGCGCCGTGGCTGAGGCGCTGGCCGGGCTGGCCGTGGCCGTCTTCGTGGTGGGCGGCCTGCTGGACGTCATCGGCGGCCTGCTGGGCCTGCGCGCCGCCAAGGACCCCGCCCGCTCCATGGGCGCCATCGTCTTCGGCCTGCTGGCCCTGATCGCCGCGGTGGTGTCCGCCGTGATGGCGGTCAGCGCGGCCACCATCTGCGCCTGCATCATCCCTCTGATCTACTTCGTCTGCGCCCTCGCGGTGCGCAGCCGCGGCTGAGCAAAGGGGGATGTGAGACATGAAGCTTGCTCTGAAGCAGAAGGTCTTTTCCCTGAAGGAGGCCTTCACCGTGATGAACGAGGACGGCGACCCCATCTACCAGGTGGCCGGCAAGCTGATCTCCGTGGGCCACAAGCTCACCGTCCGGGACATGGATGACCAGGAGGTGGCCTACATCCACCAGAAGGTGCTGGCCCTGGTCCCCAAGTACTTCATCGAGATCGCCGGCGGGGACGAGGTGGAGCTCAAGGGCCACATCACCCTGCTGAAGCCCCACTACACCCTGGAGGCCGAGGGCGGCGACTGGGAGATCCGGGGCGACTTCCTGTCCCACGAGTACGAGATGAAGCGGGGCAAGGAGGTGGTGGCCACCGTCACCCGGCAGTGGCTCTCCTGGGGCGACAGCTACCTGCTGGACGTGCCCAACGACGAGGACGCCGTCACCGCCCTGTGCGTGATGCTGGCCATCGACTGCGTCCAGGCCGACACCAACCACGCCCAGTCCGCCACCATCGCCGAGAGCACCGCCAGGAACTGACCCCTGTTTTCCGGCACACAACGCGCGCCCGGGTACGGCCTTCGTATCCGGGCGCACATTTTTTCCGCTCCCGACGGACCCGCCCCCTTGCCACCCGGCCCCATTTCCGCTATAATGGCACAGAGCATTTTACGCAAAAGGAGTTTCACCCATGGAAAAGACCGTCATCCCCCAGGGGTACGCCCCCTGTCTGAATCTGTACGACACCCAGAAGGCCATCGGCCTGCTCAAGCGGCTGTTCGCCGACACCCTCGGGGGGGCCCTGCGCCTGCGCCGGGTGTCCGCCCCCCTGTTTGTGGAGGCGTCCAGCGGCCTCAACGACGACCTGAACGGAGTGGAGCGCCCGGTCTCCTTCGACATCCCCTTCGCCGGGCGGGAGGCCCAGGTGGTCCACTCCCTGGCCAAGTGGAAGCGCATGGCCCTGTACCGCTACCAGTTCTCGGTGGGCGAGGGGCTGTACACCGACATGAACGCCATCCGCCGGGACGAGGAGCTGGACAACCTCCACTCGGTGTATGTGGACCAGTGGGACTGGGAGAAGGTCATCGCCCCCCGGGACCGGAACGAGGCCTATCTGAAGGAAACGGTGGGCACCATCGTAAAGGCTATGGCGGACACCCAGGCCACCCTGCGCTCGGTATACCCCCAGCTCACCGCCCTGCCGGCGCTGGAGCGGGAGGTGTCCTTCGTCACCACCCAGGAGCTGGAGGACCGCTGGCCGGAGCGCTCCCCCAAGGAGCGGGAGGACGCCTGGGTCAAGGACCACCCCACCACCTTCCTGATGCAGATTGGCGGGGCCCTCAAGTCGGGCAGGCCCCACGACGGCCGGGCCCCGGACTATGACGACTGGACCCTCAACGGGGACATCCTGCTGTGGAACCCGGTGCTGGAGCGGGCCTTCGAGGTCTCCTCCATGGGCATCCGGGTGGACCCCGCCAGCCTGGACCGGCAGCTCACCCTTGCCGGGTGCGACAGCCGCCGGAGCCTGCCCTTCCACAAAATGCTGCTGGAGGGCAAGCTGCCCCTGACCATGGGGGGCGGCATCGGCCAGTCCCGGCTGTGCATGCTCCTCCTGGGCAAGGCCCACATCGGCGAGGTCCAGGCCAGCATCTGGGACGAGGAGACCATCCGCGCCTGTCAGGACGCCGGCGTCATCCTGCTGTGAGCCGATCTTGAACACGAAAAGGGACGGGCGCGCCGAAGGGCGCGCCCGTCCTGCCGTTCTGGTTCATCTTCCGATGTCGACGGAGAAGATCGCCATGTGCTTTTCGCTGGGGAGATAGAGGGGGAGCTCCGGGTCTCCTGTCTCCAACAGACCGTCCAGGGCACGCCCGTCCGCCCCGTGGGCGGCCAGATAGGCCTCCGCCTCCTCCCGGGAGCGCAGGGGCTGCCCAAAGTCCAGGACGGCGTCCCGGCGGGCAAAGGACAGCCCCCGGGCCCGCAGCGCCGCCTCCAGGGCGTCGGCGTCCCGGCGGAACAGGGGCGGCTCTCCCGGCCCCCGGACGTGGCTCTGGGCGCTGGTCTTGGTCACCAGCACCAGCCGCCGCCGGCACCGGGCCAGATAGCCCTCCAGTTCCTCGTCCGGCTTCCCGGCGAAGGCCATCACCACCGTGTCCCACGCCGTCTCCGGGGGCAGGTCGTGCCAGTCGGCCTCCACCGCCGTCAGCCGGTCCGTCAGCCCCCGGCGGGCGGCCTCGGCCCGGAGGTAGTCCAGGCACACCCCCGCCCGGTCCACCGCCGTCACCCGGCAGCCCCGCCGGGCCAGCTCCAGGGCCAGATACCCGGTGCCGCAGCCCAGGTCGCACACCTGGTCCCCCGGGGCCAGGTCCGGGAGGGCCAGGTCGGCCAGCTTCCGGTCGAAGCCCGTCCAGTCCACCGCCCGCTGATACCACGCCACCCGCTCGCTCGTCCAGGGATACATGGCTCTCTCCTCCTTTTGTACCGCTTCACACCAGGACGCGCACCGGCTGCAGCAGCAGTCCCAGCCCCGTCCACAGGGCCCGCTCGGTCCAGGAGGGCGGCGGGATGTCCAGCCCCCCGGGCACCACGTCCCCGCCGGGGGCGGCCAGGCGGCAGCTGCCGTGCAGGGCGTCCATGGAGGCCAGCAGCTCCTCCGCCAGCTCCGGGCTGCGCACCGCCAGCATCAGCTCGGTGTCCACATAGGTGCTGCGCAGGTCCAGGTTGTACGACCCCACCAGCAGCAGCTCCCCGTCCACCACCATGGACTTGCCGTGGTAGGACAGGCCGCCGGCGTACTCCAGCAGCTCCACCCCGGTGCCGATGACCTGGTCCCGGTGCCAGGTGTAGTCGCTGGATGCCACCACGTTGTCCCCGTTCTCCACCGCGTTGAGCATCACCGTCACCGGCACGCCGTCCGCCGCCCCGGTCAGGGCGTCCGCCATGGCGCCGTTGAGGACGGCGTAGGGGGTGTGGAGCACCACCGACTCCTCCGCCTCTTCCATCAGGGCCACGAGCTGGGCGAAGAGGACCGGCTCCTTGGCGTAGATGTGGGTGGGATTGGACAGCAGGGTCACCCCCTGCGTCTCCGCCGTGCAGCCGGCGTAGTCGAAGCCGGGGGCCAGCAGCCCGGGGTGCTCCGCCGTCAGGGCGTCATACCGCTCTGACAGCAGCTCCTCCGTCTCCCGGCGCTCTCCCTCCCCCGGCGTCCCCCCGAAGGGGGCGCACCACTGGCTGTTCCACACCTGGTGGAAGTAGTCCAGCACCTGGTACAGGGAGCTCTCCCGCCCCGCCGGGCCGCCGTGGCCGCCGTTGTACACCAGCACCTCCCGGTCCAGGCTGCGGTGGTCGGCGGGGTACTCCCCGATGAAATAGTCAAAGGTGTTCCGCCCGCCCAGGATGTAGGCCAGGTCGTCCACCACGATGTACTTGTCGTGCATCCGCCCCTGGGTCGTCCAGGGAGTGAGCAGGCTGTGGAGCCCCACGGGGTTGTAGAGGCGGATCTCGATGTTGGGGTGGGCCTGAAGCGTCTCGAACAGGGCCCTTCCCCCCAGGCGGAGGAAGCCGCTGACCCCGTCCACGAGGATGCGTACCCGCACCCCCTCCTCCGCCTTGTGCCAGAGCACCGAGAGGATGTCCCGGGTGCTCTCCCCGTCCCGCATATCGAAGGTGGCCAGCACGATGGACTCCTCCGCCTGGCTCAGCAGTCGCAGCCGCTCCTCCCAGGCCGAGGCGTTAGTCTCCAGCAGCCGGGCCCGGTCCGGCGTCTCCCGGTCCTCCAGCAGGGCCGACACGGCCGCCGCCGTCTCCTCCTCCGGCGGCAGGGACGGCACCCGCCAGAAGGGCGCCGTCGCCCCGATCAGCAGCCAGGCCAAGCAGGCGGCCAAGGCCAGGCAGCCCCACTTCAGCCCTCTCTTCGCTCTGCTCCCCCTCATCCGAACGCTCCTTCTTCCTCAGCTTCAGCGCCGGCGGACGCTCCGGCCGCCGGGGGCCGTCCCGGGCGAACTCCAGATAGAACGCCTGGATGCGCAGCTTGTGATTCTCGTACATGTCCAGCTCGTCGTAGAGCTCCTTATAGTCCCGGAACAGGGCCCTTCTGGTCTTCACCGTGTTGGCCAGGTCCACCTGGGTGTCCACCAGGCTGCCCTTCCGCTTGACGTAGAAGTACACCGGCTGGAATACCACCGCCACCGACCGGACGTGCCGCAGGTACTCCAGGTTGAACCGGAAATCCTCGCACCAGCTCAGCTCGCTGCTGCAGGTCAGGCCGTTGTCCCGGACCACCGCCGCGCGGTACATCTTATTCCACATGACCCCGTAGTAGAAGTTGGCGGGGGCCTGCATCATGTAGGCGGCGTACTCCGCCCGGCTGATCTTCCCCTCCCGGGGGATGTGGCCCTTCTCGGCGGTGGTGGTCTCGGTGACCCGGATGTAGTCCCCGATGGCCATGTCCGCCTCCTGGTCCAGCATGGCCTCGGCCAGCAGCCGGGTGGCATTGGAGGGGATCCAGTCGTCGCTGTCCACGAACTGGAGCAGCTCCCCGGACGCCTGGGCCATGCCGCGGTTGCGGCTGTCCGAGACGCCGGTGTTCTCCTTGTCGATGCAGCGGAAGCGGCTGTCCTCGGCGCACCAGCGCCGGATGATGTCCAGGCTGCCGTCGGTGCTGCCGTCGTTGACCAGCAGCACCTCCAGCTCCCGCCAGCTCTGTCCCCGGATGCTGCGCAGGCAGCGCTCCAGGGTCTTTTCCGCGTTGTAGACAGGGACGATCACGCTCACCAGCACGGGGCACACACGCCTTCCTTCACAGAGTATCGGTGCTTTTATCATACCATACTCCGGCGCGCATGCAAGCCTTTTTGGCGCGGCGGTCCCGTCGTCGTCCCGCCGGAGGCCGGAAGGGGGCGCGAAGGGCGGGAAAATGTGCCGGGGAGGCTTGCCTTTCGCCGGGAAGGCAGATATAATGGGATTTGCGCTGAGACCGCGCCATTCGACGAAAAAAGGAGTGCCGCCCCATGTCCAACATCTGGCATGACATCGACCCCAAGCGCATCACCCCCGAGGACTTCATCGCCGTGGTGGAGATCCCCCAGGGCAGCAAGAAAAAGTACGAGCTGGACAAGAGCACCGGCCTGATCATCCTGGACCGGGTGCTCTACACCTCCACCCACTACCCCGCCAACTACGGCTTCATCCCCCGCACCTACGGCGACGACGGCGACCCGCTGGACGTGCTGGTGCTGTGCTCCGAGGCGCTGGACCCCCTGGTGCTGGTGCGGTGCTACCCCATCGGGGTCATCAAGATGCTGGACAACGGCCGCAACGACGAGAAGATCATCGCCGTCCCCTTCTCCGACCCCACCTTCAACACCATCCAGGACCTGTCCGAGCTGCCCGCCCACCGCTTTGACGAGATGGCCCACTTCTTCACCGTCTACAAGGCCCTGGAGGGCAAGGAGACGGTGGCCGGCGACGTCATGGGCCGGGAGGAGGCCGTGAAGATCATCCGGGGCGCCCTGAGCAACTACATCGACAATTTCTGCAAGTGACCGGGCCCCCGCCCGCCGCTTCGCCGCAAGGAGACCTGCACCCATGCTTGGAACCCTCATCAACGCCGCGCTGGTCCTGGTGGGCAGCGCCATCGGCCTGCTCTTCCGGGACCGGATCAGCTCCCGCTTCGCCACCGTGGTGACCCATGCCCTGGGCCTGTGCGTGATGGGCATCGGCATCACCTCCCTGGTGGGGACGGAGAATACCCTGTGCGTCATCGTGTGCATGGTGGCGGGCACCCTGCTGGGGGAGGCCCTGCGCATCGAGGAGCGGCTGGACGGCGCCGGCGAGCTGCTGCGCAGCAGGCTCTCCCGGGGGAACGGGGGGGCGGGCAGCCGCTTCACCGAGGGGTTCGTCACCGCCGCCGTCCTGTACTGCGTGGGCTCCATGGCGGTGATGGGGGCCATGGAGGCGGGCATCAACCACGATTACTCCATCCTCATCTCCAAGGGGGTCATCGACGGGGTGACCTCCATCGGCTTCGCCGCCGCCATGGGGGTGGGAGTGGCCTTCTCGGTGGTCCCCCTGATCCTGTACCAGGGGGCGCTCACCCTCATCTTCGCCGCCGCGGGCCAGGGGCTGGACCCGGCGGTGGTCACCGAGATGAGCGCCGTGGGCGGCACCATCATTCTGGGCATCGGCGTCAACATGCTGGGCCTGGCCCCGGTGAAGCTGCGGGTGGGCAACATGCTGCCCGCCATTTTCCTGCCTCTGCTCTACCTCCCGGCGGAGGGGCTCCTCTCCGCCCTGCTGGCCGGAGGCTGACCGGAAATTTTGAAAAAATCCGCCCAAACCCCTTTACAATGGGTCAGGGATATGCTATATTGACGATGCAAGGAATCATTATTGATAAGAAACGACGATCGCAGCGAGGTGCCCATGCAAAAGACCACCAGATACAGCAAGAAGAGAGAGGCCATCCTGGAAGTCATCCGGGGGACCCGGGTGCACCCCACCGCCGAGTGGGTGTACCAGACGCTGAAGCCCACCCATCCCGACCTGAGCCTGGGGACGGTATACCGCAATCTCACCTTTTTCCGGGAGCAGGGCATGGTCCGCAGCGTGGGGGTCATCGACGGGCAGGAGCACTTTGACGGCGACCTGACCCCCCACAGCCACTTCATCTGTCAGGAGTGCGGCGGCGTGTACGACCTGCTCCAGCCTCCCGCCCTGGAGGGGCTGGACCGGCAGGTGAGCGAGTCGTACGGCTTCCAGGTGGACAGCTGTGACCTGACCCTGCGGGGCCTGTGCCGGCAGTGCCTGGAGCGCCGGGCGGCCGGCGGCGGGGAACGAGCGGTGTGACCCGCCCCGGCGGGATCTACATATCCAACCACACAGAACCATCGCGAATTTTAAAATGATCAGGAGGAATCAGTACCATGAAAAAGTTCGTCTGCACCGTCTGCGGTTACGTCTACGAGGGGGAGCAGCCCCCCGCCGAGTGCCCTGTCTGTCACGTCCCCGCCGACAAGTTCGTGGAGATGAAGGAGGACATGAAGCTGGCCGCCGAGCATGAGTACGGCATCTACGCCAAGACGGTGAAGAACAACGCCGACATCTCCGCCGAGGACAAGGCCTATATCCTGGAGCAGCTGAAGGCCAACTTCACCGGCGAGTGCTCCGAGGTGGGCATGTACCTGTGCATGGCCCGCATCGCCCACCGGGAGGGCTACCCCGAGATCGGCCTGTACTGGGAGAAGGCCGCCTATGAGGAGGCCGAGCACGCCGCCAAGTTCGCCGAGCTGCTGGGCGAGGAGCTGGAGCCCAACATGAAGGCGGACACCAAGGCCAACCTGGCCTGGCGTGTGGACTGTGAGTTCGGTGCCACCCAGGGCAAGGTGGACCTGGCCGCCTGCGCCAAGCGCAACAACCTGGACGCCATCCACGACACCGTCCACGAGATGGCCCGGGACGAGGCCCGGCACGGCAAGGCGCTCAAGGGCCTGCTGGAGCGGTACTTCAAGTAAGAGAGACACCCCGGAGGGGGGCGGGCAGGGCTGCCCGCCCCCTTTTTCTGCTCTCCGGCACACCGCACAAAAAGCCCCGGGGTTATTTGTGGGGAACGCCAGTAGGAAACGGGGAACGGGTCCTCTATAATGGGAAACTGTGCGAATGTGAAATTTTGCCGCCTTCGGGCGAAAAGGGGGGAGCAGGGCCGTGAACAGGCGGACAGTCAGCGACGTGCTGGTGCTGGGCATGGCCCTGTTCTCCATGTTTTTCGGGGCGGGGAACATCATCTTCCCCCCCTATCTGGGCATGCAGTCGGGCACCCAGTGGGGGGCGGGCTTCTTCAGCTATTACATGGCGGACATCGGCCTGTCGGTGGTGGCCATCCTGGCCCTGCTGAAGCAGCGGGGGGATATGGACCGGGTCATCGGGGCGGTGGGCAGGCTGCCCTCCAAGCTGATGCTCTCGGCCATGATCCTGTGCATCGGCCCCCTCATCGCGGTGCCCCGGACGGGGGCCACCACCTATGAGATGTTCGTGGTGCCTCTGGCGGGGGATGTGCCCCCCATCGCGGGCAGCCTGATCTTCTTCGGGGTGGTCTTCCTGCTCACCATCCGGGAGTCCTCTGTGGTGGATATCCTGGGCAAATTCCTCACCCCGGTGCTCTTCCTGGGCCTCATGGTGCTCATCGTGAAGGGGATCGTCACCCCCCTGGGCCCGGTGACCGACGCGCTGCGGCAGGGCTCCGTCATCGAGAACGGCGTGCTGGCCGGCTATCAGACCATGGACTCCATGGCGGCGGTGATCTTCGGCCTCATCATCATCCGGAGCATCCAGGACCGGGGCTACACCCGGGAGGGGGAGCAGTACCGTCTGGCCGCCCTGTCCAGCCTGACGGCGGCGGCGGGGCTGCTGGCGGTGTACGGGGGGCTGACCTACCTGGGGGCCACGGCCACCGGGGCGCTGGACTCCCCTCTGCCCCGGACCGAGCTCATCCTCTGGATCACCGAGGCCCAGCTGGGCCCGGCGGGCAAGGTGGTGCTGGGCGTGGTGGTGGCCCTGGCCTGCGTCACCACAGCGGTGGCCCTCATCAGCGCCAGCGCCCGGCACTTCTCCCAGCTCTCCGGCGGCCGGATCGGGTACGGGACGCTGGTGGCGGCCTTCTGCCTGTTCAGCGCCGTGGCCGCCGTCATCGGCACCGACCGGATCGTGGAGGTGGCCTCCCCCATCCTCAGCTTCCTCTACCCGGGGATGCTGGCCCTCATCCTGCTGTCCTTCTTCTCAGGCCGGGTGGTGGACCGCCGGGTGATCCAGGGGGCGGTGATCGGGGCCCTGCTGGCCGGGCTGTGTGAGCAGCTGTACGCCGGCGGCCTGCCCCTGACCTTCGTCGCCCGGATGCCGCTGTACCAGTACGGCTTCGGCTGGGTGCTGCCCGCCGCGGCGGCCGGGGTGATCGGCGGCCTGGTGGGGCGGATCATCCCGCCGGAGGAGGACCGCCCCGGGGCGGACAAATCATAAAGAGGATCTGGCCGCCTGCCGGTCCCGGAAAGAAACGGGGCGGAGCGGGGGATACTGAGGGAGACGGCCGGACGGCAGGAGGAGGTGAACGGGATGGACCGGTATGAATGCCCCTGCGGCTATGTCTACGACCCTGCGGTGGGCGACCCTGACCACGGCGTCGCCCCCGGCACCCCGTGGGAGGAGGTCCCCGGGGACTGGGTGTGCCCGGTGTGCGCCCTGGGGAAGGACGAATTTCAGAAGCTCTGAACGGAGAAAAACCGGGAGGGCGGAGCGATCGGCTCCGCCCTCCCGGTTTTTCACAAGAGGGTCAGGGGACCTTGGGCGCCGGCCCCCGCCGGCGGGAGGGGACGGTCAGCTCGTAGAGGCGCAGGCAGCCCGGACGGACCACGGCGGTCTCCCGGCCGTGCTCCGTTCGCCTGGCGTCATGCTCCTGACCGGTGCTGGCCAGGAGATAGGTCCGCCCGTCCTGATGGAGGATCTGCCGGAGCGCCCCCCTGGTCCTGTGCCGGGAGAGGAGCTCCAGCTCCTGCCCCCGCACCTGGAGGGAGGAGTCCCCGGTCAGCAGGATGGGCCCGACGCCGGGCAGCACGCCGCGGAGCAGGCCGTCCTCGCCGTCGTCCAGCTCCCGGACCGCCCAGACCCGCCGGGCCCTCAGGTCGAAGGCGGTGATCCGCCCCGGGCCGGACAGGTAGAGGGTGTCCGTCTCCGAATCGAGCTGGGGGCTGACCCAGGCGTTGGCCAGTTCGCCCGGCTCCGCGGCCCAGAGCGTCTCCAGGGTGGGCCCCAGACAGATCAGGCGGCCGCCGCAGCCCAGGAGGCAGCCGCCGCGCCAGGCCACCGGGGCCGTCCAGTGCCCCGCCGGGGGCAGGTCCAGGACGACCCGGCCGGAGCCGTCGGGCAGGAAGCTCACCAGATGGCCGTGGGGCATGTCCTCCGGGCCGGCGGTGGTATCGTACATCACGGCCGCCCGGCCGCCCGGGAGGGGGCGGGGCGTGCAGACCCCGTAGGCGGTCCGCCCGATCTCCAGGTCCCACTCCTTTTGGCCGGTCCGGATGTTCCAGCAGGCCCCCTCCAGAAAGACCCGGTCCCGGTCCAGAAAGGCCCCATGGAGGGGCAGGGGGCCGTCCTGGCAGAGGGTGGCCAGGAGCTCTCCGCCGTCGGAGAAGACGCGGACGGCGCCCTTGGGCTCCCCCGTGTTGGGACAGCGGCAGAAGGTCAGCAGGAAGGCGCCCTCCCCCCGGGCCTGGGCCCGGAAGGGCTCTGGGGACTCCTTTGGCAGCGCGCACGCGCACAGCCGCCGCAGCGCCCCGTCCCGGATATCCCAGAAGGACCTGCGCCAGGCCTCCGGCTCCACCCGGACGGCGGGATAGGTGAGGTCCCAGCCGAAGTCCCCCTCCACCTGGTCCAGCAGCACCAGCCGGGTCCGGTCCCGGAGCTTTTCCGTCCCGGCTCTTCGGGCCAGATAGTCTGTCAGATAGGCCTGTCCGGGCGGGGCGGAGGATCCGGCGCCGTCCCCGTCCCCCCACAGGGGGCAGCCCAGCACGCACTCCAGCAGCCGCAGGCAAACCTCCGGGCGGCCCTCCCGGAACACGGCGGCCAGCGCCCCCTCCGCCTCGGCGGACAGGCCCAGCTGCTCCGCCCAGGCCCGGCTCTTCCCCGGACAGCGGGGAAAGCTCTCATAGCTGGCGGGGACGTGGCGGGCCACCCGCCGCCCGCCGCGGTAGAGGGCCAGCTCCACATAGTCGCCGTCAAAGTACTCGGTGGAGAGGACGGGGACCGGCAGGGCCCGGGAGAGCCGCCGGGCCTCCCTCTGAACGGTCCCCCACGTCAGGGAGGGCCCGGAGACGGCGACCCAGCCCCCCGCCAGGGGGCGGACCGCACAGCCGGGGCACAGTGCCGCCGCGGCGTCCGGGTCCCCGCCGGGGATCCGCAGATGGTAAAACTTGCTGCCCACGGGCGCATCGCCTCCCTGTCATCTCACGGAAGAGGGCGGCGGCCCCGCCGGAGTGGACCGGAGGGGCCGCCGATAAGGGTCACTTTTTCTGATAGGCATCCCCGTCGTAGTAGCGGTCCATGACCACCGAGAAGTGGAAGATGGGCCGGTCCACCCGGTTGAACTTCAGGGGCATGTGGGGCATGTTGGCGGGGACGAAGATCATGGTGCTGCGGGTGATGACGTGGTGCTCCCCGTCCAGCCACAGCTCCAGCTCGCCCCCCAGGTCATAGCGGTCGTCGGGATCGCTGCCGAAAAAGCCGATGATCTCGTCGCAGTTGTGGGAGTGCTCGCCGAACACCGGGTTCTGCTCGGGGATCTTGCAGTACCAGGAGGTGTTCATCTGGAAGGCCCCCTCCACCACGCTGTTGTCGATCCACAGGATGCGCTTGGCGAAGCGGTTGTACATCTCCCGGAACTCCGGGGAGGGAAGCTGGGGCTCGTGCAGGTCCTGGACGATATACTTGTCGGTCCTCTGTGCCATAGGGATGCTCCTCTCTGTGCGGGCGTGGCCCGAAAAATGAATGGGTTCAGTTTTCTGTATTATACCCCTCCCAGGGGCAGCTGTCAACCCGGCGTCCCCTCCCGGGGGGAGAGCGCCGCCGGGCGGCGGAGGATGGACAGGGGGGGCACCTGCCGGGGGAGCCGGAGGCAGAACTGCATCTGGGGGGTGCGGGCCTCAGCCAGGGGGGAACCGTCGGGGAGGGTCATGCCCGCCGCCGTCAGGGGGAGAGGCTCCACCCCGGGGCCCACCAGCTCCAGCGCCTCGCCGGCGGCGCACTTGTTGCGCAGGGAGACCACCGCCCGCCCGTCGGGGGCGCAGGAGACCACCACCGCCACGATCTGCCAGTCCCGGAGATAGCGGGCGCTGTGGACGTACTGGCCGGGCTGCCCGTAGTAGAAGCCGGTGGAGTAGTGCCGGTGGCTGACCTTGTCCACCTCGGCCCGCCAGACGGGGGAGAGGGGCTCCCCGGCCGCCGCGGCGTCGATGGCGTGGCGGTAGGCCCCGGTGACCACCGCGGTGTAGTAGGCCGACTTGGCCCGGCCCTCGATCTTCAGCGAGGTGAGCCCCACCCGCAGCAGGTCGTCCATGTGGTCGATCATGCACAGGTCCCGGGAGTTGAGGATGTAGGTGGCCCCGTCCTCCTCCCGGATGGGAAAGTACTCCCCGGGGCGCTTCTCCTCCACCAGGGCGTACTGGTAGCGGCAGGGCTGGGCGCAGGAGCCCCGGTTGGAGTCCCGCCCCGCCCCGGTCATGTAGTTGGACAGCAGGCACCGCCCCGAGTAGCTCACGCACATGGCCCCGTGGACGAAGGCCTCCAGCTCCAGCTCGGGCGGGGCCTTGTCCCGGATGCGGGCGATCTCGTCCAGGGAGAGCTCCCGGGCCAGGATGACCCGGCTGGCCCCCAGGTCGTGCCACGCCCGGGCGGACTGATGGTTCACCACGCTGGCCTGGGTGGAGATGTGGATGGCCACGTGGGGGGCGTGCCTTTTGGCCAGGGCGAGCACCCCCACGTCGGCCACGATGACGGCGTCCACCCCCGTCCGGTCCAGGAAGGCCAGCCAGTCGGGCAGGCGGTCCACCTCCTCGTCCCGGGGCATGGTGTTGCAGGTGACGTGGACGGCCACCCCCCGGCTGTGGCAGAGGCGGACGGCGTCGGCCAGCTCCTCCGGAGAGAAGTTGCCGGCGAAGGCCCGCATCCCGAACTCGCCGCCCGCCAGATAGACGGCGTCGGCCCCGTAGGCCACCGCCATCTGCAGCCGCTCCATGTCCCCGGCAGGGGCGAGGAGCTCCGGCTTTCTTGTCGTCATGAAAGGACCTCCTTACGGCGCCGAGGGCCGTGCGCCCGGCACGGCCCTCGGACAGGCGGACAGGGTCACTGATAGCGCTCCTGGGTCGCCATGAAGTTCTGCATCTGGGAGTAGGTCTGGAAGAAGTGGTGGTGCCCGTCGTCGCCCAGGACGTAGTAGTAGTCGTTGGTGTCGTCGGGGTCCATGGCCGCCTGGATGGAGGCCAGGCCGGGGCTGCAGATGGGTCCCGGGGGCAGGCCGGGGTAGAGGTAGGTGTTGTAGGGGGAGTCGATCTGCCGGTCGGCGTCGGTGGGCATGTTGCCGCCGTTGAGGTAGACCAGGGTGGCGTCGATCTGCAGGTAGCCGTTGGTGCCGGCGGAGGAGCTGACGTTCTCCAGCCGGTTGTAGATGACCGAGGCGATGTGGGCCCGGTCGGTGCCGTCGGTCTCCTTCTCGATGAGGGAGGCAATGGTGAGGATCTGGTGCAGGTCATAGTCCCCCGCGGCGATCTCCTCCCGCATCTCGTCGGTGACCCGGGCGTCGAAGCCCTGGAGCAGCTTGTTGATGACGTACAGGGGGTCCTGGTTGATATAGAAGTTGTAGGTGTCGGGGTAGAGGTAGCCCTCCAGCCGGTCAGCGTCCCCCATGGGGATGTCGGCCAGGAAGGAGAAGGCATAGTCATGGGTGGCGGCCATGTCGTTGAGCTCGCCCACGGTGGCCACGTTCTTCTCCTGGAGCAGCTCGAAGGTCTGCGATAGGGTGAAGCCCTCCGGGATGGTCACCGAGATCTCCACCCGGGAGGTGGACCGGGAGCTGATGTTGGTGAGGATGGCCCGGTAGTCCATGTCGGTGTTGAGGACGTAGCTGCCCGGGGAGATATCGTCCTTGGTGCCGGTGAAGGTGGCGAAGAGGTTGAAGAGCAGCTTGCTCTCGATGATGCCCTGCTGCTTCAGCTCGGTGGCCACGTCGCCGAAGGAGTCCCCGTCGGCCACCACCACGGTGGCGGTGAGGGGGTCCTTGTTCAGGGCCAGCACGTCGTTGGCCGCCACCCAGCAGATGCAGGCCAGCACGAAGGAGACGGCGATGACGAGAACGGCGTAGAGCAGCGCCCGCAGCCCGGCGGGGAGGGCCCGGCTCCTCCGACGGTGGGAGGAGCCGGGGGGATGGGAGCGGGGACGCTGCCCGGAGCTCGTCCGCGGTGTGCGGGAGGACGGAGTGTGGTCTTGCTGCGACATAGGAACCTTCCTTTCGTGGGAGCGCGCGGGAGAGTCCACGCGGAGTGGAACGGTGGATAAGCTGCCCTCATAGGATGAGGCAGATGGGGCCGGCCGCTCCGGCCCCAAATTTATAGTGAGGTGAATCGTTCATGTGCTGTGGGAACAACTGGGGCGGTAACAACTGCCTGTGGATCATCCTGATCCTCATCATCCTCTTTGGCTGCGGCAACGGCAGCGGCTGCGGCAGCAGCTGCGGGAACAACAACTGCGGCTGCGGCGACGGGTGCAGCTGCTGCTGACCTGTTCCGGTGCATAGGGAGGGGCGGGGCGTCTTCGGGCGCCCCGCTTTTCCGCGTCACCGGGCGGCGCCGGGGAGGGTGAGGGTCTCGGTGATCACCAGGTGGACGGGCTGGTCGTGGGCCTCTGCCGGCACCCGGGGCAGCAGCATCTCATCCCGGCACAGGCCCGCCCGGAGGCCGGTGAAGCCGGCCAGCCACCGGTCGTAGTATCCCCCGCCCCGGCCCAGGCGATAGCCCCGCCGGTCATAGCACAGGGCGGGGACCAGGGCCAGGACGATCTCCCCCTGATGGATCAGGGGGGCGTCCTCCCCCGGCTCCGGGATGCCGAAAGGGCCGGGGATCAGGGGGGTGTCCGGCACGAAGAGCCGGCACTCCATCTCCCGCCCGGGCAGACACCGGGGCAGGGCCACCCGCTTGCCCTCCTCCGCCAGCGCGCGCACCAGAGGGAGCGTGTCCGGCTCGGCGCCCCGCCCCACGAAGAGGAACAGGGTGTCCGCCCGCTGAAAGTCGGGCAGGGCGCGAAGCCGGGCGAACAGGGCGGCGTCGCTCTCCCGCCGCAGGGCGGGGGAGAGGCGCTCCTCCAGCCGGCCCATCCGGGCCCGGAGGGCCCGCTTCTCCTCAGTGACGGTAGTAGACGGCATGGCGCACGTTCCGGGCGGCGTCGGCCCCCTTCAGGACCTCCACCAGCTTCAGGCCGAAGTCGAAGACCGCGCCGGCGGCCTCGCCGGTGATGATGCGCCCGTCGGTGACCACGGGGCAGCCCGGCTTCACCACGGCGGAGAACATCTGGTCCTCCATGCCCGGGTAGCACACGGCGCTGCGCCGGTCCAGGATGCCCAGGGCGGCCAGGATGGTGGGGGCGGCGCAGATGGCGGCCACATAGGCCCCCCTGTCCCGCACCGACTCGATGAAGGCCATGGCAAAGAGGTTCATGCGGATGTTCTCCACCCCTCCCAGCCCGCCGGGCAGCACCAGCATCTCCACCCCGTCGGCCTCCACCTGGGACAGGGTGGTGTCCGCGGTGACGGTGATGTGGTGGGAGCCGGTGACGGTGAGCTCGTCCAGCCCCACCAGGGACACCTCACAGCCGCCCCGGCGGAGCAGATCGGCGGTGACCAGGGCCTCCGCCTCCTCGAACCCGTCGGCCAGCAGGATCGCGACCATAAGCAGTTCCTCCTTCTCGGCGCGCAGCGCCGCTCGTCAAGTCAGATGAGGGGACAGGATGTCCCAGATCTCCTCGTGGATGTCCTCCACCGGGCGCAGCCGGCCGTCCCGCACGCAGGGGACGGCGGTCCACCCGAGGGTCCGGGCGGCCAGCAGGGCCGCCTGCCGGCAGGTGGCCAGATAGGCGGTGTCCACCTCGTGGATGTCGCCGTGGGTGTGGGTGGCCTCCTCCCGGCGGCGGAGATTTTCCACCGCCTGGGGGGTGGGCATGTCCAGATAGAGCACCAGGTCGGGGGCGGGCAGCCCCAGACGGGTGAACTCCAGGTCGTACAGCCAGCGGAAGAACTCCTCCCACTGCTCCGGGGGTAGCTTACCCGCCTGATGCACGGCGTTGGAGGTGGTGTACCGGTCGGCCAGCACCAGCCCGCCCTCCCGGTAGTAATCTCCCCACACCTTGCGGTAGGAGGCGAACCGGTCCACGGCGAAGAAGGTGGAGGCGGCGTAGGCGTTCACATCGCCGGGATGGGCGCCGAACTCCCCGCCGAGGTACATCCGCACCAGGGCGGAGGAGGGCTCCTTGTACTGGGGGAAGACGATGCGGTGGAAGGGCCGGCCCTCCTCCTCCAGCCGGCGGCACAGCCGGGCGAACTGGGTGGACTTGCCCGAGCCGTCCGTCCCCTCGAACACGATGAGTTTTCCCGCCATCTCGTTACCTCCTCCGGGCCGCGCCCGGCTTATCCCTTTCCGGTGAGCCTCCGGCCCGCCGCCCCCACCAGGAACAGGGGCAGCCGGGCCATCCGGCCGATGCGCCCCGGCTCCTGCTTCAGGCGGTAGAGCCACTCCAGCCCCAGCTTCTGCCAGCGCTCCGGGGCCCGCTCCACCCGGCCGGCGAACACGTCCAGCGCGCCCCCGAGACCGATGGCCAGCCTGGCCCCGGTGGAGGGGCCGTAGGCGGCCATCCATTTCTCCTGCTTGGGGGCCCCGAGGCAGACGAAGAGCAGGTCGGGGGCGGCGGCCCGGACCTCTTCGGCCGCGGCGGCGGCGTCCTGAAAATACCCGTCCCGGCAGCCGCAGAAGGTGAGGCCCGGGTACCGGGCGGACAGGGCGGCCATGGCGTCCTCCGCCACCCCGGGCTTGGCCCCCAGCAGATAGACCCGGGCGCCGCCGCTCCGCTCCAGGGCGGCCATGAGGCCGCTGGCGAAGTCGATGCCGGGCACCCGGCCCTTCAGGGGCCGGCCCAGGATCTTGGCGGCGTAGACGACCCCGATGCCGTCGGGCAGGGTGAGGTCCGCCCCGTTGAGCAGCCGGAGGAACTCCCCGTCCTTTCGGGACAGCAGGATGAACTCCGGGTTGGGGGTCACCGCGTAGTGGAAGCCGTCGGAGCGCACCAGCGCCTCGCCGGCCCGGACGGCCTCGTCCAGGGTGAGGTCGTCGAACGCAACCCCTTCAATGACCTGTTTCACGACAGCACCCCTTCCGGCGGCCGGACCGCCGCATCAAATCGGAGACATTCTACCACAGTTCCCGCGGAAAGTCCATGAAAAGATGAGGAGGGGGAAAATCACGGAGAAATACTTGACAAACCGCCGGGGAAGAATATAATAAATAAGTCCCGGAAGGGCTTTTTTTCTTGCCGGGCGCTTTGCCCCTTAAAAGTGTTAAAGCAAAGACATACATCGTAATGGAGGAACGACCAATGAAGAAACTTTCCAGGATCCTTGCCGTCGCCATGGCGCTGGCCATGGCGCTGGGCCTGTCCGCCTGCGGCGGGGACGACCAGCCCCAGGAGACCGGCTCCGCCGGCACCGAGACCAGCTCCCCCGCCCCTGAGAACACCGGCTCCGCCGGCGGGAGCTATACCATCGGCATCGTGCAGCAGATGCAGCACGTGGCCCTGGACTCCGCCACCCAGGGGTTCCAGGACGCCCTCACCGAGCTGCTGGGGGACCAGGTGACCTTTGAGTACCAGAACGCCTCCGGCGAGGCCACCAACTGCACCACCATCGTGGGCGACTTCGTGGCCTCCGGCGTGGACCTGATCATGGCCAACGGCACCACCGCCCTCCAGGCCGCCATGTCCGCCACCGACACCATCCCCATCCTGGGCACCTCGGTGACCGAGTACGGCGTGGCCCTGGGCATCGAGGGCTTTGACGGCGTCACCGGCACCAACATCTCGGGCACCTCCGACCTGGCCCCCCTGGACCAGCAGGCGGCCATGATCCAGGAGTGGTTCCCCGAGGCCCAGACCGTGGGCCTGCTCTACTGCTCCGCCGAGCCCAACAGCCAGTACCAGGTGGACACCGTCCAGAGCTATCTGGAGCAGGCGGGCATCACCTGCACCCAGTACTCCTTCTCCGACTCCAACGACCTGTCCGCCGTGGCCAACACCGCCTGCTCCAGCAGCGACGTGGTCTATATCCCCACCGACAACCAGGCGGCGGCCTACGCCGAGCTCATCGGCAACATCGCCCTGGACACCCAGACCCCCATCATCGCCGGCGAGCAGGGCATCTGCACCGGCTGCGGCGTGGCCACCCTGACCATCGACTACTACGACATCGGCTACAAGACCGGCGAGATGGCCTATGAGATCCTGGTGAACGGGGCCGACCCCGCCGCCATGCCCATCGAGTACGCTCCCCAGTTCACCCCCAAGTACAACCCCGTCATGTGCGAGGAGCTGGGGCTGACCCCGCTGGAGGGCTATGAGGCCATCGAGGCCGCCCAGTAAGGCGGAGTCCGAAAAACAAGTGAAAAAGGCGCGGAAAAGGGACTTCTCTTTTCCGCCCTTTTTTGCTATACTATCCTGGTATTCGCGCTTGCCCCGGGCAAGCGAGGGGAGGAATTCATTTGGACATCATGAGTCTGGTCAACGCGCTGCCCAGCGTGGCGGCCCAGGGGCTCATCTGGGGCATCATGGCCATCGGCGTGTTCATCACGTTCCGCATCCTGGACGTGGCCGACCTGACGGTGGACGGCACCCTGTGCACCGGCGGGGCCACCTTCATCATGCTCACCATGGCGGGGGCCAACGTGTGGGCGGCCATGCTGGGGGCCTTCTGCGCCGGCCTGATGGCCGGGCTGCTCACCGGGCTGTTCCACACCGCCTGCGGCATCCCCGCCATCCTGGCAGGCATCCTGACCCAGCTGGCCCTCTACTCCATCAACCTGCGCATCATGGGGCAGGCCAACCGCCCGGTGAGCAGCCGGCAGTACGACCTGCTGGTCTCCCAGCAGGACGTGCGGGAGGTGGGGCTGCACAACCCCATCCTGGTCAGCGCCCTGTTCGTCATCGTCATCATCGCCCTGCTCTACTGGTTCTTCGGCACCGAGCTGGGCTCGTCCCTCCGGGCCACCGGGGCCAACCTGGCCATGTCCCGGGCCCAGGGCATCAATGTCAACGTGACCAAGGTGCTGGGGCTGATGCTCTCCAACGGGCTGGTGGCCCTGTCGGGGGCCCTGCTGGCCCAGTATCAGGGCTTCGCCGACGTGAACATGGGCCGGGGCGCCATCGTCATCGGCCTGGCTGCCGTCATCATCGGCGAGGTGATCTTCAGCCGCATCTTCCGGAACTTCGCCCTGCGGCTGCTGGCGGTGGCCATCGGGGCGGTCATCTACTACCTGGTGTACCAGGTGGTGATCTGGCTGGGGCTGAAGACCGACGACATGAAGCTCATCACCGCCCTCATCGTGGCCTTCTTCCTGGCCATCCCCTTCTGGAAGGGCAGATACTTCGACCGGTGGATGAAGAGAGGGGGCGGCGACCGTGCTTGAGCTGCGGAACATCTGCAAGACCTTCAACCCGGGCACCGTCAACGAGAAGGTGGCCCTGAACGGCCTGTCCCTCCGGCTGGAGGAGGGGGAGTTCGTCACCGTCATCGGCGGCAACGGCGCCGGCAAGTCCACCATGCTCAACGCCGTGGCCGGCACCTTCCCGCTGGACGCGGGGCAGATCCTCATCGACGGGGTGGACGTCACCCGGCTGCCCGAGCATCGGCGGGCCCGGTATATCGGCCGGGTGTTCCAGGACCCCATGATGGGCACCGCCCCCACCATGCAGATCGAGGAGAACCTGGCCTTGGCCGCCCGGCGGGGCAAGCGGCGCACCCTTCGCCCCGGCATCACCAAAAAGGAGCGGGCCGAGTACGCGGAGCGGCTGAAGATCCTGGACCTGGGGCTGGAGGACCGGATGACCACCAAGGTGGGCCTGCTCTCCGGCGGGCAGCGGCAGGCCCTGACCCTGCTGATGGCCAGCCTGGTGAAGCCCAAGCTGCTGCTGCTGGACGAGCACACCGCCGCCCTGGACCCCAAGACGGCGGCCAAGGTGCTGGAGGCCACCGAGAAGATCGTCACCCGGGACCGTCTCACCACCCTGATGATCACCCACAATATGAAGGACGCCATCACCTACGGCGACCGGCTGATCATGATGAAGGACGGGCAGATCATCTTCGACATCTCCGGGGAGGAGAAGAAGAAGCTGACGGTGGAGGACCTGCTGGACAAGTTCAAGGTGGCCGGCGAGGACGACCTGAGCGACAAGATGATCCTGTCATAAGAGGATGCGCACCCACGGAGGGGCGGGCGGCCGAACGCCCGCCCCTCTTTCATGGGAAGAGACAGTTGGCAGGGGGGAAAAAACCTGCTATAATAAGGGCGACTATGACGGCCCGGCGGGGCGAGGAGGAGCGCGGCATGGACCTGACGGAGAAGCGGCTGGACGGACAGGAGATCTTCCGGGGACACATCGTCACCCTGCAGCTGGACCGGGTGCGCCTGCCCGACGGGAAGGAGGCCACCCGGGAGGTGGCCCGCCACCCGGACGGGGTGGCGGTGCTGGCCCTGGACGGCGAGGGGCAGGCGCTGCTGGTGACCCAGTTCCGCTATCCCCTGGGCCGGGAGCTGCTGGAGATCCCGGCGGGCAAGCTGGACCCGGGGGAGGAGCCCCGGGCAGGCGCCCTGCGGGAGCTGGAGGAGGAGGCGGGCGTCCGGCCCGACGAGCTGCTGGAGCTGGGGGGCATCTATGTCTCCCCGGGCTTCTGCGACGAGAAGATCCACCTCTACCTGGCCCGGGGCCTGCGGCAGACGGCCTGCCACCCCGACGAGGACGAGTTCCTCTCGGTCTCCCGGATGCCCTTCGGGGAGCTGGCGGACCGGGTGCTCTCCGGCCGGGTGGAGGACGCCAAGACGGTGGCCGCCGTGCTGAAGGCGAAGGCGCTGCTGAAGCTGTGAGAGAGGAGGTGCCGGCGTGGGAAAGACCGTGCTGGTGATCGAGGACGAGAAGAACATCGTGGACATCCTCAACTTCAACCTGACCCGGGAGGGGTACACGGTGCTGGAGGCCTACGACGGGCAGGCGGGCATCCAGCTGGCCCTGGAGCACGACCCCGACCTGATCCTGCTGGACCTGATGCTGCCCAAGGTGAACGGCTTTGACGTGTGCCGTATCCTTCGGGAGGAGGGCAGCGCCGTCCCCATCATCATGCTCACCGCCCGGGAGGAGGAGACCGACAAGGTCCTGGGCCTGGAGCTGGGGGCGGACGACTACATCACCAAGCCCTTCTCCATGCGGGAGCTGCTGGCCCGGGTGAAGGCCAACATCCGCCGCCGGGAGATGGCCCCGCCCGCCGCCCCGGCGGAGGAGGGGGAGGGCACCCTGATCCGGGGGCGCATCGCGGTGGACCAGGACCGGATGACGGTGCGCAAGGACGGCGCCCCCCTGGACCTGTCCCAGCGGGAGTACGACCTGATCTGCCTGCTGGCCGCCCAGCCGGGGAAGGTGTTTCCCCGGGAGGTGCTCATGGAGCGGGTGTGGAACTATGAGGGCTTCGTGGGCGACGTGCGGGCGGTGGACGTGGCCATCCGCCGCCTCCGGGAGAAGCTGGAGGACGACCCCGCCAGCCCCACCTTCATCATGACCAAGCGGGGGATGGGGTACTACTTCGGCGGGTGACGGCCCGGACCCGCCCCGACCCGGAAAATCCCCTATCCCCGATCGCGGATCCCGCATTCCCTTTTCCACTCAACTCCCCCGAAAGGAGGTGCGCCCATGCGCCGGAGCACCCTGCAGATGAAGCTGGTGCTGATCATGGTCCTGCTCATCGTCTCGCTGATGGCGGTGGTGGGGGCCTTTCTCATCAACTCGGTGACGGGCTTCTACCTCAAGAGCTTCTATGACCAGATCAACAGCACCTTCGGCGGCGAGACCTCCCTGATGTGGGACCTGCAGAATGAGACGGAGGGGGAGGAGGACGGCGCCGGGCACATCAAGTCCATCCTGGACGCCTACGCCGGCTCCCTGGGGGTGGACGGCCGGAGCCGCAACTACTACATCCTGGACATGGAGGGCAACTACCTGGCCGGCTCGGACGACGAGGGGGGGCCCGGCCTGGACCTGAAGCCCAACCTCATCCACGCCATGCGCACCGGCCAGGTCAGCAGCGAGAGCAGCATCGCGGCCGACTACATGGACGCCGCCATTCCCATCCAGCGGGGGGACGACAGCTATATCATCTACATCCTGGACGACCGGGAGACGGTGGACGACCTCAACGGCGAGATGTTCCGCCTGATCATCGAGGCCCTCTTCTTTGGCCTGATCATCTCGGTGCTGCTCTCCTTCCTGCTGGCCCGGACGGTGGTCACCCCCATCCGGCAGCTCACCGCCGGAGCGGAGCAGGTGGCCGGCGGCGACTTCTCCCGGCGGCTGCCCGTGAGCTCGGACGACGAGATCGGCGTGCTCACCAACACCTTCAACGAGATGGCCGGCCGGCTCAAGGACACCATCCAGCAGGTGGAGAACGAGCGCGACAAGCTGGACACCCTCTTCCTCCACATGACCGACGGCGTGGTGGCCTTTTCCAACGACGGCCGGGTCATCCAGTCCAACCCGGCGGCGGAGGAGATGCTCTGCCGCCCCATCGGGCAGGACGCCCGGTATGAGGAGCTCTTCGGCGACGTGGCCCCTCTGGAGCAGGTGCTGGGGCTGGAGCGGCCCAACGTGCTGCAGGGGGAGCGGGAGGTGAACGGGCGGTATCTGGAGCTGCTGCTCACCCCCTTTGACCAGGAGAGCCAGGCGGGCGCCCTGGTGGTCATCCACGACGTCACCGACCTGCGCCGGAACGAGGAGCTGCGCCGGGAGTTCGTGGCCAACGTCTCCCACGAGCTGCGCACCCCCCTCACCAACATCCGCAGCTACGCCGAGACCCTGGCCGACAGCGCCGGCGGGATGCCCCCCGACACTGAGAAGAGCTTCCTGGGGGTCATCCTGGCCGAGTCGGACCGGATGACCCACATCGTCCAGGACCTGCTCACCCTCTCCCGGCTGGACGCCGGGCAGACCGAGCTGAAGCTCACCTCCTTCCCCTTTGACAAGGCGGTGAGCGAGGTGTACAACGCCGTGCTGCTGGAGGCCCAGCGCCACGACCACGCCATCTCCCTGAAGCTGGAGCCCGGTCTGCCCGAGATCGTGGCCGACCGGGAGCGGATCATCCAGGTGATGATGAACGTGGTGTCCAACGCCATCAAGTACACTCCGGACGGCGGCGCCATCGACATCACCGCCGGCCGGAGGGGGGAGGCGGTGTGGATGCAGGTGGACGACAACGGCATCGGCATCCCCGACCCCAGGGACCGGGCCCGGATCTTCGAGCGGTTCTACCGGGTGGACAAGGCCCGCTCCCGGGAGTCTGGTGGCACCGGCCTGGGCCTGTCCATCGCCAAGGAGATCGTGGACCGGCACCGCGGCGTGCTGGAGCTGGTGGACAAGCAGGGCCCCGGCCTGACCATCCGCATGACCCTGCCCATGGGAGGGCCGGAGCATGGATGAGCGCAGGCGCCGCCGGCTGGTGGAGTGGGGCAAGAACGCCGTCATCGTCCTGCTGCTGCTCAGCGCCCTGTGGCTGGTGAGCCGGCCCCAGCTCTACGGCGGGCAGATCGAGGAGTGGCTGTCCACCGCCTTCTCCGCCGGGGAGGGCGGGGGGGCGGCCCCGATGGTGGAGAGCGTGGACGTCACCCAGGTGGTCCGTCCGGTGCGCATGGCCGCCATGGGGGAGCAGGGGCGGTACGGCACCGCCTATGACGCCCCGGGGACGGCCGCCCTCTTCAGCGCCACCGCCGACCTGCTCAACGAGGCCCTCAGCAGCGCCCAGAGCCCCCAGCGGGTCACCCAGCAGCGGTGGGAGGAGGCGCTGTCCGCCTCGCCGGGGCTCTACTTCGAGTTCGCCGGCGCTCTGCCCCTGTCGGTGATGGCCGACCTGCTCTCCAACGGGGAGAGCGGCAGCACGCTCACAGGGACGGCAGCCCGGCTGTGCCTGTGCACGGGGCGGGATGGGACGCAGCTGCTCTACCAGGACGGGGAGGACGGGCGCTATTACGCCGCCGACGCCGAGGTGGCGCGGCTGTCCGCCGCGGTGGAAGGGCTGACCGCCAATGGGACACAGTTCGCCTTCGAGCGGGCCGACTGCGCCGCCCTGGCTCCCCACACCATGCTGCCCGCCCAAACGCCTCAGCCCGTGGACTATTTGACATCTGCCCCCCTGGCGGCGGAGGAGAACGCCGCCGCCCTGCGGGAGCAGCTGGGCTTCGGCGTCCAGGGCACCGCCAGCTATGAGGTGGCCGACGGCACGGTGTATCTCAACGGGGGAGATGCCCTGCGCCTGGGCACCGGGGGCCGGGTCACCTTCACCGCCGGAGAGGGGGAGCTCCGCTTCCCCGTGGCAGCCGGCCCGGAGGGGGCCGCTCCGGTGGAGACCATGGAGGCGGTGTACCTGCTGGTGCAGCGGGCGGTCTCCCCCTGGCTGGGGGAGGGCGAGCTCCACCTCGCCCGGTATGAGACGGGGGAGGACGGGGCGGTCCGCATCGAGTTCGAGTACTATCTGGGCGGCGCCCGGGTGCTCCTGTGGGACAGCTCCCCCGCCGCCGCCGTCACGGTGCAGGGGGGCGCGGTCACCGACCTGTCCCTCTGCCTGCGGGGGTACACCGCCGGGAGCACGGCGTCCGCCGTCCTCCCGGTGACTCAGGCGGCCGCCGCCGTCTCCGCCGGAGAGGGGGAGGGCGGGGAGCTGCTGCTGTGCTACCGGGATCTGGGCGGGAGCAGCGTGTCCGCCGGCTGGGCGGTGACCGACTGAGAGGAAGGAGGCGGCCGACTTGGAGTGGTCCAGGCTGAAAAACATCATCATCCTGATCCTGGCCGCCGCCAACCTGATGCTGGCGGGGATGGCCCTGTCCACCTGGCAGCGGGAGGAGACCGCCCGCCGGGAGGCCATGGACAACGCGGTGGCCCTGCTGGAGGAGAAAAACGTCTCCCTGAACTGGACGCCCGAGGAGATGTCTCTGCCCGAGATGGAGGTCCAGCGGGACCAGGAGCGGGAGGACGTGCTGGCCGCCGCCCTGCTGGGGGAGACGGAGAAGGAGGACCGGGGGGCCGGGGTGTACCGCTACGTCAGCGGCCGCGGGGCGGTGCAGTTCCACAGCAACGGGGAGTTCTCCGCCGCCTTTCCCATGGGGGAGTTCCCCCTGGACGGAGCGGACCCCGCCGTCCACGCCGCGGCCACGCTGGAGCTCCTGGACTTCCAGGCCCGGGTATTGAGCGTGACCTCTGAGGGGGAGCGCACCGAGGTCACCGTCTGCCAGCTGCTGGGGGAGGCGCCGGTGCTCTCCTGCAACGCCGTGCTGGTGTACGAGCAGGGGTGCCTGGTCTCCATCGGCCCCGCCCGGCGGCTCAACGGCACCCCCTACGCCGTGGAGGGGGAGGAGCCCTGCATCTCCGCCGCCTCCGCCCTGATCCGGCTGTCCAACGGGCTGCTGGAGCTGGGTGACGTGAGCAAGACGGTCACCGGGGTGGAGGAGAGCTACCGCGTCTCGGCCAGCTTCTCCGGCCCCCTGCGGCTGATGCCCGTGTGGCACATCACCACCGACACGGGCAGCTACCAGCTGGACGCCCTCACCGGCGAGCTCACCCGCAGCACCCCCGCCGGGGGAGAGAGCGGCTGAAAAAAGAGCCAGGGCCCCGCGCGGCGGTCTGCCGCGCGGGGCCCTGCTTTTTCTTTTTTCGGTCAGGCGCGGGCGGCCGCCTCCTGGACGGGGGCGGGCTCGGCGCGGCAGACCACGGCGCTCTCCAGCCGGTGGCCCTTGACCTGGGAGATCTTGATGGTCAGGCCGCCGTCCTGCACCTCGGGGGTGCTGCCGTCCCGGGGGACCATGCCCAGCAGGTTGAACACATAGCCGCTGAAGGTGTCGTAGTCCTCCACGGGCAGGGAGACCCCCAGCTGGGCGGCCACGTCCTCCAGAGGGGCGCTGCCCCGGACGCGCCAGGTATTGGCGTCCAGCTTCTGGATGGGGGGCAGCTCCTGGGGCAGGGAGGCGTCCTCGTCCAGGTCGCCCACCAGCTGCTCCAGCAGGTCGTTGATGGTGACGACGCCGCTCATGCCGCCGTACTCGTCCACCACCACGGCAAAGTACTCCCGGGCCTTCTTCATGTTCTGGAAGAGCACGTCGGCCCGCACCGTCTCGGGGACGAAGTAGGCGGGCTTCACCGCGTGGAGCATCACCGAGTGCCGGCTGCGGTCGTTCAGGCGGAGGTAGTCCTCCGAGTCCAGGATGCCCACGATCTTGTCGGGGGTCTCGTCGCAGATGGGGTAGGCGGTGTGGCGCACCTGGTTGATGGTCTGCTCCCACTGCTGGTCGGTGTCGTCCAGCCAGAGCATGGCCACCTCGGTGCGGTGGGTCATGATGTCCTCGGCGGAGATGTCGTCGAACTCAAAGATGTTCTGGATCATGCTCCGCTCCTCGGCCTGGATGGTGCCCTGCTGCTTGCCGGCGTCCAGCAGGAGGCGGATCTCCTCCTCCGGGTCGCTGTCCTCGGTGCTGTTGGGGTCCACCCCCATGAGGCGCAGCAGCCCATTGGTGGACACGGTGAACAGCCACACCACCGGGGTGAAGATCTTGGAGACCACGTAGATGAGCCCCGACATGCCCAGGGCGATCTCCTCCGCCTTCTTCATGGCCAGCCGCTTGGGGATCAGCTCGCCCAGCAGCACGGTGAAATAGGTCAGCACGATGGTGATCAGGGCCATGGACAGCGCCTGCACCAGGCCGCGGGGGACCGAGATGCCCAGGGTGAGCAGCCAGGCCACCAGCCGGTCGGAGAAGTTCTCGGTGGCCACGGCGCTGCTGAGCAGGTTGACCAGGGTGATGCCCACCTGGATGGTGGCCAAAAAGCCGGCGGGCTGGGCGGTGAGGCGGCTGAGCCGCGTGGCCCGCTTGTCCCCCTCGGCGGTGAGCTGGGCCAGGCGGTTGTCGTTCATGCTGATGACGGCGATCTCGGCACAGGCGAAGATGGCGTTGAGGGCGATAAAGACGAACTGGAGCAGAATGAGCCAGACTATCGGGGTGGTGTCCAAAATGATTCCTCCTGAATGATCAAAAATGATTGGATAAGTAAGAAAACAGAAGCTGTGGAACGTGCCGGAAGGGGTCTCATAGCCGCAAAAAAACGCACGACAAACAGAGCAGCGTCAAGCTGCCCATCGTCCTGCGCAGGACCCGCGGGATCGTCTCCGCGGGGGTGGTTCGGTTATAAGGGGTGCGGCTCTGACAGTCGGTTGTAGCAGGGTCAGGGTCGTCGGATCCACTCACGGATAGGTACACCTTTCTTTCAGGGAAGTTTTCATCACTATACTAAAAACCGGTGCGTTTGTCAAGTCCCCCGCGAACCGGCTTTGGCGGCCCGCTGACGGGCCGGATGGCCGCTCGCCCCAGGCGGGACGGCGGCAGAGGCTTCCACGGCAGGCCGCCTGTGTCGGGGGGATCTCCTGCTTACAGGGTCAGGCTGGCGTGCCGGGTGACGTGGCAGCCCAGGTTCACCGCGCAGGGCAGCCCGGCGATGTGGGTGGGATAGGGGGTGATGGCCACCGACAGGGCGGTGGTGCTCCCCCCCAGCCCCTGGGGGCCGATGCCGAGGGCGTTGATGCGCTCCAGGGCCTCCGCCTCCATGCCGGCGTAGAAGGGGTCCGGGCTGCGCTGGTCCACCGGGCGGAGCAGCGACCGCTTGGCCAGCAGGGCGGCCACCTCCGAGGTGCCCCCCAGGCCCACCCCCACCACCACCGGCGGGCAGGGGTTGGAGCCCGCCCGCTCCACCGACGCCACGATGAAGTCCACGATGTCCTCCCGGGTGGCTGAGGGGGTGAACATCCTCAGGGATGTCATGTTCTCGCTGCCGAAGCCCTTGGGGGCCACCGTCAGTTCCAGCCGGTCCCCCGGCACCAGCTCCAGATGGAGGACGGCGGGGGTGTTGTCGCCGGTGTTTTCCCGGCGCAGGGGGTCGGACACCACCGAGCAGCGCAGGTGCCCCTCCACGTATCCCTTGGCCACACCCTCGTTCACGGCGGCGCTGAGCAGGCCGCCGGTGACGCGCACATCCTGCCCCAGCCGGGCAAAGACCACCGCCATCCCCGTGTCCTGGCAGATGGGCAGGCCACGGGCCCCGGCAAAGGTGAAGTTCTCCTCCAAATCGCTCAGGATGGCCTGCCCCACGGGAGAGGCCTCGGCCTCCCGGGCGGCCCGGATGGCCTGGCACAGGTCTTCGGGCAGCCGGGTGTTGGCGGTGATGCAGAGGCTCCGCACCGCCGAGACGATCTGGTCATAGGTGATCTCTCTCATGTCTGCGCTCCTTTTTTCGGCCCGCCCCCCTTCGACAGCGTTCCCGTTGACAGGGGGGGCGGTCCGTGCTATCCTCACAGTGCAGCTCAGACCGGTCTGTGGATCGGCCCTGCATTCATTCCATTCTCCCTCGCACACTGGACGCCTGTCCCGCCGGGACGGGCGCCTTTTTTACGAAAAACGCGCAGCCCGCACGGGACTGCGCGTCTCTCTCCTCTGTTCCCCGGCGGTCACCGGCGGCCGTTGCCCCGGCGGGAGCCGGACCGCTTCTCCGTGTAGTGCAGCTCGGAGAGCTTGCTGTCGGAGGACTGCATGAACTGCTTCAGCTTATCCTCGAAGGTGGCAGGCTCCCTGGGCTGGGCGGGACGGGGGGTGAAGCCTCCGGCCCGGGGCGCGTGTCCTCCGGCGGAGCGGGGCCCGCCGTTCCCCGGCCGGCCGGCGGCTCGGGGAGCGCCCCCCTGTCCCCCCTGGTGGCGGGGGGGAGGGTCCATGGCCTTCTTGATGGACAGGTTGATGCGCTTGGACTCATCGATGCCGATGACCTTCACCTTCACCTGCTGCCCCACCGAGAGATGGTCGGACACCTCGTTGACATACGAATACGCGATCTCCGAGATATGCACCAGGCCGGACTTCCCATCCGGCAGGGCGACGAACGCCCCGAACTTGGTGATCCCCGTGACCTTACCCTCTACGATCGAACCAACACCGAACTCCATAAACGACTGACAGTTCCTCCTTGCAGTTTGCGAACCGGGGAGATCTCTCTTTCGTGCTCCAACCGGGCGCGCCGGAGCGCCCTCAGTTGGAGACATCCACCATGATCCGCTCCCCGTCCATGACGTAGCCCTTCTCACGGGCGACGCGCTCCAGCACCTCCGGGTCGCTGCTGTTGGCGAGGGCGTCGGACAGCTCGGCGTTTTCCTGGGTCTGGGCGGTCACCTGCCGGGTGAGCTGGTCCAGCTCCCCCTGGGCGGTCTGGATGCGGGTGCGCAGGTCCAGCAGGGTGACGGCCATGTACACCAGCAGCACCGCCACCACGATCTTGGTGATAAGGCCCGCCTTTTTGGTCTTCATCCCGTCCTCCTCCTATCCCCTGTCCCCGCCGGGATCGGATCTGTGCGTCCATCTCTCTGGTCATTTGCCTTATTCTATACCATTCTCTGCGAGAAAGGAAGATGTTTTTCAGATTTTTTCCGATTTTTTTGCAGCACCTTCTCAAAGCCGCCAGCGGGGCGGTGATCAGCCGCCACAGCCGGCCCGTCAGATCGGCGGCCAGCCCGGCCAGCCACAGCACCGGCCGGCTCAGGGACAGGAAGTAGGCCCCGGACCCCAGGGCGATGGAAAGCACGGTGTACCCCCGCATCAGGCCCCCCTCCACCGTCAGCGTCCACAAAAACAGCGCCGCCGTGGCGGCCAGCCAGAACAGCAGGTCCAGCGCCCCGGACAGCAGGGGCAGCCGCAGCCGGTGCCGCACCACCCGAAGCACGTCGTACACCACGCCCAGGCAGAAGCCCACCCCGATGCCGCCGGCGAAGGCCGCCCCCTGGGCGGCCACCGAGACCTCCACCCTCAGCCCAGCAGCCGGGAGAAAAATCCGCCCCGCTCCCGGCGGCCGTCCTCATAGCTCAGGGCGTCGATGGTGCCCTCCACCCGGAGCTCCCCGCCGTCCAGGGACAGCTGCTCGATGTGCAGCCCCTGCCCGCTGACGATGAGGGTGCCCTGGCTGGTCTCCATGACGACGGACTCCTCGTCGAAGCGCTCCACCTCCTCCACCCCGGAGACAGACAGGCGCTCCCGTCCCTCCAGGATCACGTGATGGACGGCCCCGCCGCCCTCCCGCTCATCAAAGCCCATGATCCTCCCGCCTTTCCCTGCCGATTCCGCTTCCATTGTATGGGGCGGCGGGGCGGGATATGCCCTCAGCCCGTCCGGTCCAGCCGCCGGACCAGGACGGGGGAGAGCAGGGCGGCCGCCGCGATCTTGACCAGGTCCCCGGGGAGATAGACCGCCATCCCCGTCCACAGCAGGGCGGTCAGGCCCATGTCCCGGTGGAGATAAAGCCGCAGCACCGCCCCCATGTAGGGCAGGGCCGCCGCGTACAGCACCGCCAGCCCCGTTAGGCAGGCCAGGGCGGTGCGCCCGGGGCGCCGGCCCCCGTCTGCCAGCCGCCCGATGACATAGGCCGCCGGGATGAGGCCCAGCAGGAAGCCCATGCTGGGCTGGAGCAGGTAGCCCGGCCCGCCCCCGAGGGTGAACACCGGCAGGCCCAGCAGCCCCAGCCCCACGTACACCCCCTGGCTGACCGCCCCCCATTTCGGCCCCAGCAGCACCCCCGCCAGGGCGGTGAACCAGAACTGCAGGGTCACCGAGGTGACCCCGAGGGGGAGGCGCACGAAGGCCCCCGCCGCCGTCAGGGCGGCGAACAGCGCCGCCAGCGCCATATTCTGTACCCGTGTCCGCTCCATGGCTCACCCTCCTATTGTAAACCGATTTTAGCGCATGGTTTACGATACGACGCCGGGCGGAAATTGTCAACCATTTTTTGATTTTCGTTGACGATAAGGGTGGGAGCCGGTATACTGGAGAAAAAGGAGGCGGTCGGCGTGGATCAGGAGGAGCTGCTGGCCCTGCTGAAGGAGAGCGGGGAGGACTATCTCTCCGGGGAGGAGCTCAGCTGCCGGCTGGGCATCACCCGGGCGGCGGTGTGGAAGGCGGTGGAGGCCCTGCGGCGGGAGGGGTATCAGGTGGACTCCCTCACCCGCCGGGGCTACCGGCTCTCGGCGGGCCCCGACCTGCTCCGGCCGGGGGAGCTGGCCGGGGGGCTGAAGGGCTGCCTGCTGGGCCGGGAGCTGGTCTGCCTGCCCGAGGTGGACTCAACCAACAACGAGGTCAAGCGCCGGGCCCTGGCGGGGGCGGCGGAGGGGCTGGCCGTGCTGGCCGGCCGGCAGACCGGGGGCCGGGGCCGGCGGGGGCGGACCTTCCTCTCCCCGGCGGGGGGGCTGTACCTGTCCGTCCTGCTGCGGCCCCCGCTGGAGCCCGCCCGGGCGGTGGACCTCACCGCCTGGGCCGCCGTGGCGGTGTGCGACGGGGTGGAGGAGGCCTGCGGCGTCCGGCCCCGGATCAAGTGGCCCAACGACATCCTGCTGTCGGGGCGGAAGCTGTGCGGCATCCTCACCGAGATGGAGGTGGAGGGGGAGACCGGGGCCCTGCAGTACGTGGTGCTGGGGGTGGGCACCAATGTGGACCTGGACCCGGATACGCTGCCCCCCGAGGTGGCCGGGGCCGCCACCTCTCTGGCCCGGGAGGGGCTGTCCGTCCGGCGCAGTGGGCTGGCGGTGTGTCAGCTCCGGGCGCTGGACCGGATGTACCGGGCCTTCCTGGCGGGGGAGCGGGAGGAGTGGCTGGCCCGCTACCGGGCCGGCTGCGCCACCATTGGCCGGCCCGCCGTCCTGCTGCGCCGGGGCGGCCGGGAGGAGGTCTTCCCCGAGGGGGTGGACGACCGGTTCAGCCTGGTGGTCCGCCACCCCGACGGCCGCCGGGAGGCGGTGTCCTCCGGCGAGGTCTCCGTCCGGGGCCTGCTGGGGTATGCCGGGGAGTAGCCGGCCCTCCGGCAGAGCGCGGCCGGGGCCGGGAGTCCCATCGGCTCCCGGCCCCGGCCGTCTTCCTCCCTCACTTCTCCCCCTGTCCGTCTTTCTCCCCGTCCTCCCCGCCGTAGAGCTCCCGGAGGACGGACAGGAAGGCGGGGACGGCGCTGTTGCCGCTGCGGGGATCCCAGCCCACGGCGTTGATCAGCAGGGCGTCCTCCCCGGGGATGGGGAAGGCGTCGATGTGCTCGGTGTTGATGCTCTGCTCCGCCGCCCCGGGGAAGAGGGTGAAGCCCATCCCCGCGTTGGCAAAGGCGGACACCGAGCGCAGGTCGCTGCAGGCGATGATATTCCCCGTGTCATACCCCCGGGCCTGGCAGATCCGGAACACCTGATCCACCAGGAAGGGGCCCTCGGAGCGCTCCTCGGTGATCAGGGGCAGGGGGGCCAGGCTGGTGAAGTCATCCACGTCCACCCGGCGGGCAAAGGCCCGGGGGACGAACAGGTGGAACCGGTCCTGGTCGGTGATCTGATAGGACAGGCTCCCGCTGGACTGCAGCAGGGTGAGGAAGGAAAAGTAGAAGTCGTACTCCCCCTTGTTGATGGCCGACATCTGCACCATGCCGGTGGAGAAATCCAGGTCGATCTGCACCTGAGGATACCGGCGGGTGAACCGGGTCAGCACCCGGTGGACCACGTGGTCCAGGGTGCTGATGGCGGACAGGCGGATGTGCCCTGTTTTGCCGGCGGCGATGTTCTGCACCCGCCGCCGGGTGGCAGCGGTCATATCCAGCACCGACAGGGCATAGCGGAAGAACTCCTCCCCCTCCGGGGTGAGGGTGACCTGGTGGCTGCTCCGGAGGAACAGCCGGGCCCCCAGTTCCTTCTCCAGCTCGGTGATGCGCCGGCTGACGGCGGGCTGGGTGATGTAGTGCAGCCGGGCCGCCTGGGTGAAATTCAGCGTCTGGGCCACCGAGACGAAATAGCGCAGCTGGTCCAGGTCCATGGGACATCCTCCTCTCCCGACGGGACGCCTCCCTCCGCGGGGCGGCGGCGTTCGATGCCGCCCGTTGAGCCCATTTTATCATAACTTTTTGTTATTGCAAGCAAAAAAAGCGGCATTTCCCTTTCCCGGCGGCTTCATGATATGCTTACCTTAGGATAGAGGGCGCCGGCCACAGGGCTGCGGCGGCCATTGAAAAAAGGAGTGTCTGACATGAGCTATAAACACCTGTTCACGCCGGTAAAGGTCGGAAATTGCGAGATCCCCAACCGCATCGCTGTCACCGCCATGGTGTGCAGCATGTGCACCGAGGAGGGCGACGCCACCGAGCGCTATGTGAAGTACCACGAGGCCAAGGCCCGGGGGGGCTACGGCCTGATCATCACCGAGGACTACCGGGTCAGCGCCCACGCCGGCGGCTACAAGTACGTGGCCGGCATCTACAAGGAGTCCCAGATCGAGGGCCACCGGAAGATGGTGGAGGCGGTGCACAAGTACGGCACCAAGATCTTCTGTCAGATCTACCACGCCGGCCGGCAGTCCAGCGCCAGCGTCAACGGCGGCGTCCCCATCGTGGCCCCCTCTCCCACCTCCAGCCCCTGGAACCGGGACCTGGCCCGGGAACTGACCGTCCCCGAGATCCAGCAGATCGTCAGGGATTTCGGGAACACCGCCGCCAACGCCAAGAAGGCGGGCTTTGACGGCATCGAGATCCACGCCGGCAACGGCTATCTCATCGCCGGCTTCATGTCCTTCCACAGCAACAAGCGCACCGACGAGTACGGCGGCTGCTTCGCCAACCGGATGCGCTTCTTCGACGAGGTGTACCACGCCGTCCGGGAGGCGGTGGGCCCGGACTTCCCCATCATGGTCCGCTTCTCCGCCGACGAGCACACCCTGTCCGGCCGCACCCTGGAGGAGTCCAAGATGGTGGCCCGGCACATGGAGGAGCTGGGGGTGGACGCCATCAACTGCTCCAACGGCATCTACGGCACCTACAACCCCGGCCAGGTGGCCCCCTCCTACCAGCCCCACGCCTGGACCATCCAGAACGCCAAGGCCATCAAGGAGGTCGTGAGCATCCCCGTGCTGGGCTGCAACTCCATCGACGACCCCCACATGGCCGACTCCATCCTGGACCAGGGGTACTGCGACCTGGTGGGCATGGCCCGCTGCTCCCTGGCCGACCCCGACATGCCCAACAAGGCCAAGGCGGGGGAGGACGCCCGCATCCGCCCCTGCATCCGCTGTATGCAGGGCTGCGTCACCAGCACCTATCTGCAGATCCCCATGCGCTGCTGCGTCAACCCCGAGATGAACCGGGAGTACCTGTACACCTTTGAGGACGAGCCCGCGTCCAAGAAGGTGCTGGTGGTGGGCGGCGGCGTGGCCGGCATGCAGGCCGCCATCGCCGCGGCCCGCCGGGGCCACGATGTCACCCTGTGGGAGAAGAGCGACGCCCTGGGCGGCCAGTTCATCGCCGCCGCCTATCCCCCGGGGAAGGGCGACTACGTCACCTACACCTGCTACATGATCAACGAGCTGAAGGTGCAGAAGGTGAAGGTGGAGATGAATAAGGATGCCACCGCCGACGCGGTGCGGGCCTTCGGCGCCGATAAGGTGATCCTCGCCACCGGCGGCCTGCCCAACCGTCCCCGTGTGCCCGGCATCGACCGGGACAACGTCTACTTCGCCGAGGACATCCTCCGGGGCCGGGTGCTGCCCGAGGGCCGCATCCTGGTGGCCGGCGGCGGCGAGGTCGGCGTGGAGACCGCCATGCACCTGGCCGACGCCGAGCGGGGCGAGATCACCGTGGTGGAGATGACCAACGCCATCTGCGCCGGGGCCGACGGCACCCGGGTGGTGGCCATGAAGAAGTTCCTCAACGAGCGGGAAGTGCGCCTGATGCTGAACACCAAGGTGCTGGAGTTCTGCGCCAACGGCGTGCTGGTAGAGCAGAGGGGCCGGACCAGACTGATCCCCTGCGACCACGTGGTGGTGTCCATGGGCTACCACCCCAACGATGCCCTGGTGGAGGAGCTCAAGGACCTGGGTGACAAAGTGGCCGTCGTCGGCGACGCCGTCAAGTGCGCCAATGCCATGGAGGCCGGTGTGTCCGGCTTCGAGGCGGGCTACAACGCCTGAGCCCCGCCGCCCCACGCCCGGCCCTCCATCTGAGGAGGGCCGGGGCGGGCGGGAGGAGGTGTCCTCCGGCGAGGTCTCCGTCCGGGGCCTGCTGGGGTATGCCGGGGAATGAGGGATGGATGATATGAGGCAGCGGCGGCCCGGATGGGCCGCCGCTGCCTCTTGTTTTGGGAAAGACCGTCTCAGCGGCCCATGACCCGTGCCATCTGGACCATGGTGACGGCCACCTCACAGCAGCGCCGTAGCCAGCAGCAGGGACAGGACTTTCCGCACGGTTCTCCTACCTTTCGTTCCGATACGCGGTGCAGGGCGGATCTCTCCGGCTCCGCTCCGGACCTTTTTATACGGGAAGGCCGGGCTCCGGGGGGAACAGCTCCCCCACCAGCTCCCAGAAGCGCAGGGCGGCAGGGTTGGCGCAGTCCCGCCGCCGGGCGGCCACCGACACCATCTTCTGGGGGGTCTCCAGGGGGATGACCGCCACCTCGTCCCGGGGCCAGTGCTCCACGATGGAGGCAGGCAGGACGGACACCCCCATCCCCGCCGCCACCGAGATGAGCACCGAGTCGGCCCGGTTGTACAGGTTCACCACCCGGGGGACATAGCGCAGGGAGCGGCAGATCTGCAGCACCTGGTCGTGGAGGACGGGGCCCTCCCCCCGGGCGGTGCCGATGAAGGGCCGGTCCCGGAGGGCGGACAGGTCCCCGGGGCGCACCCGGCCGGCCTCCTCCCGGGGGAGGATGAGGCAGAAGGGGCTGCGCTCCATGACGATCTGCTCCATCTGGTGCCGGGCGGGGAAGAGCCCCTCCACCGCGAAATACAGGTCGAAGGACTCCTCCTGGAGGGCCTGGGTCATCTCCCGGCCGTTGAAGAAGCTCAGGTCCACCTGCACCTCGGGACAGCGCTGGTAGAACGCGGAAAGGCAGCGCCCCAGCCGGGAGGGGGAGACCGCCAGGGTGGCCACCGCGATGCGGCCCACCCGGCCCTCGGCAATGTTGGCCGCCCGGACCTGGGCGGCCTCCAGCCGCTCCAAAATGTCGGCGGCGTCGTCATAGAAGGCGCGGCCCGCCTCGGTGAGCCGGACCTGGTGGCTGCTGCGGCGGAACAGCTTCACCTTGAGGGAGCGCTCCAGGGCGCTGATCTGGCTGCTGATGGCGGGCTGGGAGATAAAGTGGCGGCGGGCCGCCTCGGTGAAGTTCAGCGTCTCCGCCGCGGTGACGAAGTAGCGCAGCTGGTCGATGTCCATCTCTCTGCCTCCCCGGTGTTTTTCCCGTTTAGTGTATCGGAAAAATCCAGTGTTGTCAACGCATCTAGCCTCTTTCATAAGAAAAAGTTATGGCAGAGACGGCATCTCCTATTTCCCTCTTCACGCCGGAAGGGGTTATAATGGAGACAGCACCCGGCCCGGCCGGGGACCATAGAGAAACGGAGGGGATCGCCATGATCCGGAAAGCCAGTGAGATCCAGCTGAAGGTGCTGCCCGTTCTGTTCGGGATGGAGCACCTGTACTACTACGAGGGCCCCTGCCGCCTGGTGGACGGCGAGGCGCTGCAGCCCGGCTTCGACAAGATCGGCAACGAGATGTTCTGGAAGGGCTTCCTGGACAACATCCAGCGGTACATGCCCGCCGGGGTGGAGGTGCTGGAGCCCGTCCGGGCCTGCCGCACCGACGACTGGGACAACAAGGAGGCCATGTGGGAGACCCTGGCCCAGGCGGCCGCCGGGGCCGACGTCGCCTTCCTCTTCAGCAACCTGGGGGTGGACGACCTGGCCATTGAGTTCGGCCTGCGCTTCGCCGTCCCCATCGTGGTCTGTCCCACCAGCTCCTACTCCCCCACCCAGGTGTTCTCCGCCCTGAAGGCCAAAAGGCCCGACGCCGAGGTCTACGCCCCCATGAGCTGGACCCGGGTCCCCCTGCTGTTCACCGCCCTGCGGGCCCGGAAGGTGCTGCGGAACACCCGCATCCTGCTGGCCAGCCGGGGCAGCTCCACGGTGAGCTACGCCTCGCCGGACACCTTCGCCGACCAGGACCGGATCACCCGGAAGTTCGGGGTGCTCTTCCGCCACGTGAGCATCCACGAGGTCATGGACCAGATGTCCCCGGCGGTGCCCGGGGGCAACCCCACCACCCCGGGGCGCAGGACCCTGGACCTGACGGAGGAGGACCGGGCGGAGATGGAGCGGCTGGCCGACGAGCTGCTGGGGGGCGCCCAGTACGCCGATGTGGAGCGGCAGTACCTGCTCAACTCCCTGGCCGCCTATCTGACGGTGAAGAAGCACATGGACTTCGCCGACTGCAACGCCTTCACCGCCCCCTGCCCCGACGCCTGCTCCACCCGGCGGATGAACGAGCAGAAGTTCACCTTCTGCCTCACCCACTCCCTGCTCAATGAGCAGGGCATCCCCTCCGCCTGCGAGTTCGACGCCAACTCCGCCCTGTCCATGCAGGCCCTCATCGCCGTGTCGGGGCAGTCCCCCTACATGGGCAACACCTCCCCCCTGCCCTATGAAAACGGCGGCTTCATGCCCCTGGCCGGCCTGTCGGAGGAGCGCAAGGCCGCCCTGCTGGCCGACCCGGAAAACCTGTACTACATGCACCACTCGGTGCCCCACCGCTGCCTGCGCCGGCCCGACGCGAAGGAGCCCTACGCCCTGAACCACTTCGCCTACGAGCAGAAGTTCGGCGCGGTGCTGCGCTATGACTTCGAGCGGGACAGGGGGCAGGTGGTCACCGTCTGCCGCTTCTCCCCCGACGGGGAGAAGGTGCTCATCGGCCGGGGCGAGGTCGTGGGGGGCGACGGCTATCAGATGCCCAACTGCCGCACCACCGTCATCTTCCGGGTGAAGGACCAGGAGGACTTCTACCGCAAGCAGCTCTATGTGGGCAACCACTGCGCCCTGGTCTTCGGCGACTACACCCGGGAGCTCTCCGCCCTGGCCCAGGTGCTGGGGGTGGAGGCCCTGCTGGCCTGAGATGGACGCCCCGCGTCTGGAGGCGGCCCGGGCGCGCATCCGCCGGGGCCAGGCGGCCGCCGCCGCCCTGGCCGCCGCCGCCCGGGAGGACCCCGGCCTCACCCGGGCGGGGCTGACGGAGGTCCTGCGGCGCTACATCCTGGAGAAGTTCCTGCTGGCCGACGACCCGCCCGGCACCGACGAGCTGCGGGAGCTGGCCCGGCAGAGCCTGGCCCGGAGCCTCCGCATGGCCCCGGAGCTGGCCGCCCTCTATGACACCTCGGCGGGGTGCAGCTCGGCGGGCTCGGTGGACACCAAGCTGGCCCTGCTCCTGCTGGCGGCCCAGCGGGATTTCCGGGCTCATCCCGACCCCGCCCGGGCCGTCCGGGCCCGGACGGTGGACGAGCTGGCCGGCCTGCTTTGGGCCTCCCGGGAGCCCTGATTCCGCCCGCACCCACACAGGCGGCCCGTTTCGGGCCGCCTGTGTCCGTTCCGCCGCCGAAAAGGGCGTTGTCACCGGCGGCGGGGCGGGCAGGAGGAGGTGCCCTCCGGCGGGGTCTCCGTCCGGGGCCTGCTGGGGTATGCCGGGGAATGAGGGATGGATGATATGAGGCAGCGGCGGCCCATCCGGGCCGCCGCTGCCTCTTGTTTTGGGAAAGACCGTCTCAGCGGCCCATGACCCGTGCCATCTGGACCATGGTGACGGCCACCTCGGCCCGGGTGGCGTTGGCGTCGGGGGCGAAGGTGCCGTCCTCGTTGCCGCCCATGATGCCCAGCTGATAGCACAGCGCCACGCCGCCCTGGGCGTAGTCGGCGATGTCCTCTGCGTCGGTGAAGCCGGGGTCGCCGGAGTTCACCAGCTCGGCGGAGTAGTCGTACAGGTTCAGGAAGGTGCCGAACAGGGCGGCCATGTCCTCCCGGGTGATGGCGGCCTCGGCGTCAAAGCCGTCGGCGATGCCGGCGGGGAGGATGGGCTGCGCCCACTCCACAAAGCCGTCGTACCAGTTGCCGCCGGCGGGGGCGGCGGGGATGGTGTCGCCGGAGAACTGGCTGAGCACCACCAGAAACTCGGCGTAGGTCATGTTGTTCTCGGGGCCGAAGGTGCCGTCCCCGTTGCCGGCGAACAGGCCCTTCTCCACCACGGTGTTCACAAAATCATAGTACCACGCGTCGGGGGCCACATCGGTGAAGAGCGGCTCCGCCTCCGGCTCCTCCAGCGGGATATCGGTGAGCTGGCAGAACCGGTCCAGGGCCTCCTGAGTGGTGACGCAGTAGCGGCCGTCATCGGCGTAGAAGGCGGTCAGTACGACGCTGTACCCCCACATCTCCCGGTCCAGGCCGAACATCGCATCGGTGTCACCCACAAAGCTCATGTCGTGCCAGCCCTCCACCCCGAAGGTGCCGTCGGACTTGACCGCGAACTCATAGCAGAACACGGAGTAGTAGTCCTCCTCCCCGGCGGCGGCGTTGTCGGTGTAGGCGACGCAGCCCGGCTGGGCGATGATGGTCTTCAGCTCCACCTGTCTGCCCTCATAGTAGGGGTCCGGCTCGGTGAAGGAGAGGGTACCCCCTAAACGGGCGTCGGAAAAGGTGAGCACGGTGCCGTCGCTGCCCGTGAGGGTGACCGTGTCCCCTACCTGGGCCACGGCGCCCTGGCTGGCCTCCTCCGGGATGACGGAGCTGGAAGCGCCGCCGGACGCCTCCGCCCCCGCGGGGGCGCACATCAGGCCGACGCACAGCGCGGCGGTCAGCAGCAGGGAAACCATCCTCTTGTTTTGTCTCATTTGGTATTCCTCCCTTTGTTTTGGTCGCGGACGAACGGCCGCCCGCGGGTTTTGCCGCTGTTTGGGTCTCTGGGGCCATTATACTCCTCCCTCCCCGGAAATGCAAGGCTGCGGGCGGCGGAACAGGCGCTCCCCCAGCCCAAGAGAGGGGGCGGCCCTCCGGGCCGCCCCCTCTTCTTCTCGACAATTTTTCCCTCAGCTCCCGCTGTCCTCCGGCAGGCGCATGTTCTGATATCGGTGCTCCATGAACTCGTCGTCGTAGTGCTCGTCCAGGAACCGCTCCACGGCGTTGTCCGGGGCGTCCCCGGCCTGCCGCTCCCCGTACCGCCACAGGGCGGCCAGGGAGATCACGATGTCGGCCACCATCAGCACGGTGACCACCGTGACGAAGGTCTTGTGCTTCCAGTTGATGAACCGGTCCACCAGCCGGCTCAGCCGGGGGTAGAGCACCTTCACCCAGGCCACCGCCGCCATGCCCCAGAACAGGCAGAACAGCAGGTTCACCCGCCCGGCCAGGTTGAAGGCGAAGTGGCTGTAGTCCCAGAAGATGACCCCGAAGAGCTTTTCTCCCACCCAGCTGCACAGAAACTCATAGGCGCCGCCCACCAGGGCGCCGGTGAAGAAGATGTACCGGTCGTTTTTGCCGTTGAGCCGGTGGAGCAGCACGGTCATCACCACCGCGCCCAGCCCCCAGATGGCGCTGAACTGCCCGTAGAGCAGGCCGCTGCGGCTCATCCACCGCCCGGTGGTGAGACCTACGTACAGGATCTCCGCCCCCGCCCCGATGAGGGAGGCGATCAGGAAGATCCAGAACAGCTTGAGCAGCTTGTGCCGGGTGGTCTGGAATTCGGTCTTCACGCTCTGACAGGCGCGCTTCAGCGGCTGCATAGCCATTCCCCCTCAGGGTCAAAGTAAGAGCATCATACCATGACGGCACGGCCGGAATGGCATAATGTGTCAACTTTTTCGGCTGCCCCGTCAGGGGCGAGAAAAAGGACTTAAGATCCAAGTATAATAGCCGCTTTGCGGCTATTATACCATAGCTGCAAGTCCATGGGATCCTGCCGCGCTTGTGCGGCAATTGGTGATATTATAGCACAGACGGCCCGGGGGCTGTCAATGAAAAAGCCGGGCGGCCCCTTCGGGCCGCCCGGCTGTATGCCGCGATCCGTGTTATACGTTGAACCGGAACAGGATGATGTCGCCGTCCTGGACGACGTAGTCCTTGCCCTCGGAGCGGATCAGGCCCCTCTCCCGGGCGGCGGCCATGGAGCCGCAGGCCATCAGGTCGTCGTAGGAGACCACCTCGGCCCGGATGAAGCCCCGCTCGAAGTCGGAGTGGATCTTGCCGGCGGCCTGGGGGGCCTTGGTGCCCCGGGTGATGGTCCAGGCCCGGCACTCGTCCTCGCCGCTGGTGAGGAAGGAGATCAGGCCCAGCAGGGTGTAGCTGGCCTTCACCAGCCGGTCCAGCCCCGACTCGGGCACCCCGAGGTCGTCCAGGAACAGCTGCTTCTCCTCGGGCTCCAGCTGGGCGATCTCCTCCTCCAGCTTGGCGCACACGGGGATGACCTGGGCCCCCTCGGCCCTGGCCCGCTCCTCCACCTGCTGATAGTAGTCCACCGACTCGGGGGCGGAGAAGCCGTCCTCGTCCAGGTTGGCGGCGTAGATCACCGGCTTGAGGGAGAGCAGTTCGCTGGTGGCGATGAGGGCGCCGTCGTCCTCGTCCACCTGCTCCAGGTAGCTCCGGGCCGACTTGCCGTCGTTGAGCCAGTCCCGCAGGCCGGAGAACACCTCGGCCTCGTGCAGGAACTTCTTGTCCCCCTTGGCGGCCTTGGTGGCCTTTTCGATGCGGCGCTCCACCATCTCCAGGTCGGCCATGACCAGCTCCAGGTCGATGGTGTCCATGTCCCGGACGGGGTCGGTGGAGCCCTCCACGTGGATGACGTTCTCGTCGTCGAAGCAGCGCACCACGTGGACGATGGCGTCGGTCATGCGGATGTTGGACAGAAACTTGTTGCCCAGCCCCTCCCCCTTGCTGGCCCCCTTCACCAGGCCGGCGATGTCCACGAACTCGATGACCGCCGGGGTGGTCTTCTTGGGGTGGTACATCTCGCTGAGCTTGTCCAGCCGGGCGTCCGGCACCGCCACCATGCCCACGTTGGGGTCGATGGTGCAGAAGGGGTAGTTGGCGCTCTCGGCGCCGGCGTTGGTGATGGCGTTGAACAGGGTGGACTTACCAACATTTGGAAGTCCTACGATCCCCAATTTCATACTAACAGCGCTCCCTTGCGTTATTTTCAAACTGATATTATAACAGCCTCCGGCCCAAAGCGCAAGGGGGCGGAGACATGGAAAAGCGGCCGGATGGACGGCCGCTTTTCCGCAAGAGAGGAAAGTCACGCCGGCGGCTCCGGGGCGTCAGGGGGCGCGCCGGAGGGGGAGAGACAGTCCGTGAGGTACTGCTGCAGCACCTTTCCCAAGGCGGAGCGGTACTTCTCCTTTTTGAAGCAGATCATCATGGTGCGGGAGAACTTGTTGTCCGTGATGGTGCACAGACGGATATCCGGGTCCTGCCGGTAGGGGCCGGCGCAGCCCTCGGGGACGAAGCCCAGGGCCATGCCCGAGGCGATCATCTCCTGGTGCAGGCCGGGGACGGAGACGAAGGCCCGCACACGGAGATCGGGGTTCATGGCGGTGCACAGAGCGTGGCAGGGACCTACGTACTGCCCCTGGCTGCGGAGAAAGACCAGCGGCTCGTCCAGGAAATCCCGGGGGAGCACCGCCGCCCGCTGGGCCAGGGGGTGCCGGGCGGGCACCGCCAGGAGGTAGCGCTCATCACACAGCTTCTGCCCCAAAAACTTGGCGTACTGGGCGGTGTTGGGGTAGACCAGCATGTCGAAGTCGGCGATGTCCAGATGCTCCACGGCTCCGATGTTGCCGTTGATGGTGTATTCCACCTCCGGGTGGAGCAGGGAGAACTGGGCGAGATAGCGGAGGATGGTGGGGTGCCCGCCGTAGATGCCGATGGTCAGGCGGTTGCCGGTCCCGCTGGCCAGCTCGTCCATCTCCTCCACGGCGTCGTAGAGCTCCTGGAGCATCACCATGGCGGCGTCCAGGAAGCGCTTGCCCGGTTCGTTGAGGGTGATCTTGCGGCCGTTGCGGTTGAAGAGACGGACGTTCAGCTCCTCCTCCAGCTTGGAGATGCTTTTGGAGAGAGAGGGCTGGGACAGATGCAGCAGCTCCGCCGCCCGGGTCATGTTCTGCATCTGGGCCACGGTGACGAAATAGCGGATCTGAGTCACGTTCATTTCATTCGCCTCCTTTGTTCTGTTTATTCCAAAACAGCTATCAGTCGGAAATAAATCAAGCGGAACATTCATAAGAGACGCCCGATCAAGCGCAGGAAGCCCAATAGTTTGTGAATTATTTGACAGATACCTCCCTTTGACCCTATTTTACCATGCCTTATGAAAAAAATCAATCAGGAAAGGCGGACGGCCCATTTACTTTTTCTGCAGGCGGTCATACACTTGGCTCAGGTATAGAAAAAAATGATCGACCCATGAGAAAAATCGATACAGGAGGTGACGCTCGGGTCTCATGGCCTGAGGAAAACCATGAAACAACTGATGATCAAGCCGGAAAAATGTACCGGCTGCCGCACCTGTGAGCTGGTCTGCTCCTTCGGACACTACGAGCAGTTCAACCCCAGGATGTCCAACGTCACGGTGATGGAGTATGACGCGGCGTCCATCGCCATCCCGGTGATGTGCCTGCAGTGCGAGGAGGCCTGCTGCATGAAGGTCTGCCCCGTGAAGGCCATCACCCAGGACGAGAACGGCGCCATGGTGATGAACTATGAGCGCTGCATCGGCTGCAAGATGTGCATGAACGCATGTCCCCTGGGCAACATCAGCTACAGCCCCCGGCTGCGCAAGGTGTTCAAGTGCGACCTGTGCGGTGGGGACCCCAAGTGTGCCAAGTACTGCCCGGGCGGAGCCATCACCTTCGTGGAGCCCGATGAGATGACCGACCGGAAGAAGCTGGTGGCCGACAAGTTCAAGGACGTGTTCGGGGAGGAGGCTGCGCAATGAACAACGGATATACCGGGGTCATCCTGCGGGTGGACCTGAAGAAGGGCACCGTGGCCAAGGAACCCCTGAACTGGAAGAACGCGGAGGACTTCGTGGGCGCCCGGGGCCTGGGCACCAAGTATTACTGCGACGAGTGCGACCCCAACTGCGATCCCCTGGGGCCCGACAATAAGCTGATCTTCATGACCGGCCCCCTCACCGGCACCGTGGCCCCCTCGGCCGGCCGGTATGACGTGGTGGCCAAGTCCCCCCTGACGGGGGCCATCGGGGCGGCCAACTCGGGCGGACACTTCGGCCCCGAGCTGAAGTACGCCGGCTACGACGGCATCATCTTCGAGAACGTGGCCGACCACCCGGTGTACCTGTACATCAACGACGACAAGGTGGAGCTGCGGGACGCCTCTCACCTGTGGGGCAAGGACGTGTACGAGACCACCGACCTGCTCAACGCCGAGTGCGGCGAGAGCTTCCGGGTGGCCTGCATCGCCCCCACTGGGGAGAACGGCTGCCTCTTCGCCGGCGTCATGAACGACAAGCACCGGGCCGCCGGCCGCGGCGGCATGGGCACCGTCATGGGCGTGAAGAAGCTCAAGGCGGTGGTGGTGAAGGGGACGGGCTCCGTCCGGGTGGCCCGGCCCAAGGAGTTCTTCCAGGACTGTATGGATGCCCGGGCCACCCTGAAGGCCCACCCCGTCACCGGGGCCGGCCTGTCCGCTTACGGCACCCAGATCCTGGTGAACATCATCAACGCCTCGGGGGCCATGCCCAAGAACAACGGCCGGGACGGCTCGGTGTTCGCCGACGCCGACGACATCTCGGGCGAGACCCTCACCGCCAAGTACCTGCTGCGGAACAAGGGCTGCTTCGGCTGCTCCATCGGCTGCGGCCGGGTCACCGACATCAAGGAGGGCCCCTTCAAGTCCAAGGGCGAGGGCCCCGAGTATGAGGCGGGCTGGTCCTTCGGCGCCGACTGCGGCGTCAACGACCTGGCCGCGGTGTGTGACGCCAACTTCCTGTGCAACCAGTACGGCATCGACCCCATCACCATGGGGGCCACCATCGCCTGCGCCATGGAGCTGTACGAGATGGGGGCCCTGCCCGAGAGCGACGTGGGCTTCCCCCTCCGCTTCGGCGACGCGGCGGCCATGGTGAAGTGCACCGAGCTGACCTGCAAGGGGGAGGGCTTCGGCAAGATCCTGGGCCTGGGCTCCTACCGCATGGCCGAGAAGTACGGCCACCCCGAGCTGTCCATGTCGGTGAAGAAGCAGGAGATGCCCGCCTATGACGGCCGGGCCATCCAGGGCATCGGCCTGGAGTACGCCACCTCCAACCGGGGCGGCTGCCACGTCCGGGGCTATGTCATCAGCCCCGAGGTGCTGGGCATCCCCGTCAAGACCGACCCCCTGGTCACCGAGGGGAAGGCCGGCCTGCTGAAGACCTTCCAGGACCTGACCGCCCTGGTGGACTCCACCGGCATGTGCCTGTTCACCACCTTCGGTATCGGCTTGCCCGAGATCGCCGCTGCCTACCGGGACGCGGTGGGCACCGACGAGAGCGACGAGGACATCCTGCTCAAGGGCGAGCGGGTCTGGAACCTGGAGAAGCAGTTCAACATCGCCGCCGGGGTGGAGAAGGACACCCTGCCCCCCCGGCTGCTGCGGGAGGAGCTGCCCGAAGGGCCCGCCCAGGGCAAGGTCAACCAGCTGCAGACCATGCTGGCCGAATACTACCAGGTCCGGGGCTGGACAGCGGAGGGCATCCCCACGCCGGAGAAGCTCCAGGCCCTGAAGCTGAGCTGACGAAACGGCCGGCCCGCCGGCCGCATACGATCATCCGGCCAGAGGCTGCCCCGGGGGCAGCCTCTGGCCCCGGCGCATGAAAAGGGAAGGTGCCCGCTATGACGGTGAGATTCTTCGCGTACCTCCGGGACCGGGAGTACGCCAACTGCAAGGAGCTGGAGACCGCCGCCCCCGCCACGGTGCGGGCGCTGGGGGAGGAACTCTCCCAGCGCTTCGGGAAGAGGTTCCGGGGGGAGTTCTTCTCCCCCGACGGCGCCGAGCTGGGGGAGCGGGTCATCGTCATGGTCAACGGCCGGCGGGTGGAGTTCCTCAGCGGCATCGACACCCCGCTGAAGGAGTCGGACACCGTGCAGATCTTCCCTGTGGTGGCCGGCGGCTGACGGCGGGACGAGATAACGAAAGGCGGTGAACCGCGTGCAGATTGATATGGACGAGGTCCTGGAGATCCTCCACCGATACCCCAGGGAGAAGCGGCATTCCCTGGCCATCATGCAGGATCTGCAGCACCATTTCAACTACATCCCCCGAGAGGGGATGGAGGCCCTGGCCGAGTATCTGGAGTGCCCCCTGTCCTCCCTGTACTCCATGGCGACCTTTTACCGCGCCCTGAGCCTCAAGCCCAAGGGCAAGCACATCATCAAGCTCTGCGACGGCACGGCGTGCCACATCCGGGGCTCCGTCAACCTGGCGGGGGGCATCGGCCGGCTGCTGGGCATCGGGGCGGGGGAGACCTCCGCCGACGGGCTGTTCTCCCTGGAGCTGGTGAACTGCCTGGGCTCCTGCGCCCTGGCGCCGGTGATGGTGGTGGACGACACCTACTACGGCAAGGTCACCCTGGAGAAGCTGCCTGAGATCCTGAACAAGTACCGAGAGGAGGCGGCGGGATGAACCGGACGATCCTGGTGTGCTGCGGCACAGGCTGTCTGGCCAACGGCAGCAAGGGGGTGGCGGACGAGTTCCAGCGCCTCATCGACCAGCGGGGGACGGACGCCCGGGTGAAGTGCTATGTGAAGCGCACCGGGTGCAACGGCTTCTGCGAGAACGGGCCCATCGTGAAGGTCATGCCCGATGACATCATCTACTACAAGGTCCGGGAGAAGGACGTGGCCGAGATCCTGGACAAGACGGTGGAGAAGGGGGAGACGGTGGACCGCCTGCTCTACCGGGACGACCAGGGCCGGCCGGTGAAGCACCAGCACGAGAACCCCTTCTATGCCCCCCAGCACAAGACCGCCCTGCGCAACATCGGGGCCATCGACCCCACCCGGGTGGAGGACTACATCGCCGCCGGCGGGTATGAGGCCCTGAAAAAGGCGCTGGCCATGACCCCGGCGGAGATCATCGAGCAGGTGAAGCGCTCCGGCCTGCGGGGCCGCGGCGGCGCCGGCTTCCCCACCTGGCGCAAGTGGCAGACCGCCGCTGAGCAGGAGGCCACCCCCAAATACGTGGCCTGCAACGGCGACGAGGGCGACCCCGGCGCCTTCATGGACCGCTCGGTGCTGGAGGGCGACCCCCACACCGTGCTGGAGGGGCTGGCCATCTGCGCCCTGGCCATCGGGGCGGAGGAGGGCTTCCTCTACATCCGGGACGAGTACGGGTTGGCGGTGCGCAACGTCACCACCGCCATCGCCGACGCCGAGCGCCACGGCATCCTGGGCGACGACGTGCTGGGCAGCGGCCGGCGGCTGAAGCTCAGCGTGGTCCGGGGGGGCGGCGCCTTCGTCTGCGGCGAGGAGACCGCCCTGATCGCCTCCATCGAGGGCAGCTGCGGCGAGCCCCGGCCCCGGCCCCCCTTCCCGGCGGTGAAGGGCCTGTTCGGGCAGCCCACCGTGCTCAACAACGTGGAGACCCTGGCCAACATCCCCGTCATCCTGAAGGACGGGGGGGACGCCTTCGCCGCTGTGGGCACCGAGGGCAGCAAGGGAACCAAGGTGTTCGCCCTGGTGGGCAAGGTGAAGCGCACCGGCCTGGTGGAGATCCCCATGGGGGCTACCCTGCGCCACCTGATCTACGACATCGGCGGCGGCATCCAGAACGACCGGCCCTTCAAGGCGGTGCAGACCGGCGGACCCTCCGGCGGGTGCATCCCCGCCCACATGCTGGACCTGCCGGTGGACTTCGACACTCTGAAGAGCCACGGGGCCATGATGGGCTCGGGCGGCATGATCGTCATGGACGACCGCAGCTGCATGGTGGAGGTGGCCCGGTACTACATCAACTTCCTGGCCGAGGAGAGCTGCGGCAAATGCACCCCCTGCCGGGAGGGCCTGCGGAAGATGCTGGAGATCCTCACCGACATTTGCGAGGGCCGGGGCCAGGAGGGGGACATCCAGCTGCTGGAGCAGCTGGGCCACACCCTTCAGGACAGCTGCCTGTGCGCCCTGGGCAAGACGGCGCCCAACCCGGTGCTCACCACCATCCAGTACTTCCGGGACGAGTACGAGGCCCACATCCGGGAGCACCGCTGTCCGGCGGGGGTGTGCGTGAAGCTCACCGCCTTCCGCATCGACGCCGACAGGTGCCGGGGCTGCACCGCCTGTGCCCGGGCCTGTCCCACCGGGGCCATCACCGGCGCGGTGAAGCAGCCCCACGTCATCGACAGCAGCAAGTGCATCTCCTGCGGCAGCTGCCGGGAGGCCTGCCGCTTTGACGCGGTGGAGACCGAAGGGAGGGACGCGGTATGACCATCACCATCGACGGGAAGCGCTGTACCTGCGAGAAGGGGGAGAAGCTGCTGGCGGTGGCCCGGCGCAACTGGATCCCCATCCCCACCCTCTGCCACCACGAGAGCCTGCCCGGACAGGCCAGCTGCCGGGTGTGCCTGGTGGAGGTGGTCCAGCAGGGCCGCAGCTCGGTGGTGGCCTCCTGCGTCTACCCCGTGGAGGACGGGATCGAGGTCTACACCAACAGCGACCGGGTCCGGGCCGAGCGGGGGATGGTACTGGCCCTGCTGCGCAAACGCGCGCCGGACAGCCAGCTCATCGCCGACATGTGCAGGCTCTACGACGCCCCGGACCTGGACCGGGTGAAGGTGTCCGTGCCGGGCAAGTGCATCCTGTGCGGCCTGTGCGTCCGGGCGTGCACCGAGCTGAGCGTGGGGGCCATCTCCACGGTGAACCGCGGGGTGACCAAGGAGATCGCCACCCCCTACCACGAGCCCAGCGCCGTCTGCGTGGGTTGCGGCAGCTGTGCCAGCGTGTGCCCCACCGGGGCCATCGAGATCGTCGAGACGGCGGACACCCGGACCATCTGGGACAAGACCTTCCGGCTAGTCCGCTGCGCCCGGTGCGGCGAGCCCATCGGCACCGAGGAGGAGCTGGCCCATGCCGCCCGCAAGGGGGGGACCGAGCCGGACACCCTGTGCGAGCGCTGCCGCCGGCGGAGCATGACCGACGTGCTGGCCGCCACCTACGGCGACAGGGAGTGACCCCGGAAGCATGTAAAAAGGGCCCGCCCGGAACGAAAGCTCCGGGCGGGCCATTTTTGTGTCCTGTGGGGGCGGCTCACTCCGCCGCGATCATGTAGTAGTAGACGGGCTGCCCGCCGGCGATGAGGGAGAGCTCCGCGTTGGGGCAGGCGGCGGTGAACAGCTCCAGAGCGTGCTGGGCCTGCTCCTGGGTCACCTGGTCGCCGTAATAGATGGTGATGAACTCGGCCTCCTGCTGGGGGGCGTCCTGGGCCAGCTGGTTCAACAGGGCGTCCAGATCGGCGTCGGTGCCGAAGAGCTGCCCCTCGCTGAGGGCCAGGTAGTCCCCCTCCCGGATGGTCACCCCGCCGAAGTCGGAGTTCCGGGCGGCGTAGGTCACCTCGGAGGTGTGGACGCCGGAGAGAGCCTCGGTCATGGCCGCGGTGTTGTCCTCCACCGAGACGTCGGGATCCCACACCAGCATGGCGGAGATGCCCTGGGGCACGGTGCGGCTGGGCAGGACGACGACCTGCTTGCCCTCGGCCAGGGGGATGCACTGCTCGGCGGCCATGATGATGTTCTTGTTGTTGGGCAGGACGTAGACCACCCTGGCGGGGGTGCGGTCGATCTCCCGGAGGATGTCCTCGGTGGAGGGGTTCATGGTCTGACCTCCGCCCACCACGCCGTCGGCCCCCAGCTCCCGGAACAGGGCGGCCAGCCCGTCCCCGGCGCACACGGCCACGAAGCCGTAGTCCTTTTCCGGGGCGGCGGGGCCGGCGGGCCCGGCCTCCCGGGCGGCCTGCTCCTCCAGCGCGGCCTCCGCCATGTCCAGGTCGTCGGTGGACTGGGGGGCCCGGCCGGCGGCCATGTCCTCGTACTGGGTGCGCATATTCTCGATCTTGGCCAGCTCCAGGGTGCCGTGCTTCTGGGCCTCGGTGAGGGCGGCCCCGGGGGTGTCGGTGTGGACGTGGACCTTGAAGGCGTCGTCGTCCTCGCCGATGACCAGGCTGTCCCCGATGCTGTTCAGATAGGCCCGGAAGGCCGTCAGGTCGGTGCGGGGGGACTTGCGCACGATGAACACCGTGTCGAAGGTGAAGGTGATCTCCTCGTCGGTGAGGGCGGCGAAGTCGGCCTTGTCCTGGGCGGCGGCGGTGTCGTCGGCCTCGGGGGCGGGGATGCCCCGCAGCTCGTCCAGCATGCCCTGCAGGATGATGAGGAAGCCCTTGCCCCCGGCGTCCACCACCCCGGCCTTCTTCAGGACGGGGTTCTGCTCGATGGTCTCGGCCAGGGCGGCGTGGCCCTCGGTGATGGCGGCCTCCAGCACCGCCTCGATGGCGGTGTTCTCCCGGGCGGCGGCGGCGGCCCGGGCGGCCGCCATGCGGGAGACGGTGAGGATGGTGCCCTCGGCGGGCTTCATCACCGCCTTATAGGCGGCGGCCACGCCGTAGTCCAGGGCGATGGCGAAGTCCCGGCCGTCGATGCTGTCCTTGTCCTTCACCGCCTTGCCGAAGCCGCGGAACAGCAGGGAAAGGATCACCCCGGAGTTGCCCCGGGCGCCCCGGAGCAGGGCGCTGGCGGTGACAGAGGCGGCCTCCCCCACGCCGGCGGGGGCCTTCTTGTTCAGCTCGGGCACGGCGGCCCCGATGGTCAGGCTCATATTGGTGCCGGTGTCCCCGTCGGGCACCGGGAAGACGTTCAGGTCGTTGACAGACTGCTTTTCCGCGGCGATGGAGGCCGCGCCGTGGATGATCATCCGGCGGAACTGCGCGCCGTCGATGGTAGCGTTCATACGAAGCAAGATCCTTTCTGTGTTGGAATGGACGCAGGCACGGCGTCAGATGAGCATGGAGTCCACGAAGACGTCCACGGCGCTGACCTCGGTGCCGGTGTTCTTGCTGACCACATAGCGGACTTCGCTCATGATGGACCGGCACACCGCCATAAGGTTGACCCCGTTCTCCACGATGATGTGCAGCTCGATGGAGACAGTGCCGTTCTCATTGCGGTAGACCTTGACCCCCTTGGACAGGGACTCCCGCCGCAGCAGGTGGACCAGGCCGTCCGTCTTGGAGCGCAGGGCCATGCCCTTCACCCCGTAGCAGTTGGTGGCGGCGATCCCTGCGATGTGGGTGAACACGTCGGTGCTGATATTGATCTCGCCCTTTTCGGACTGCAGTTTCATGATAGATGTACCTTCCTTTCCGCTGGACCGGGGCTCCCGGCCCAGAAAGAGTCGCAGGCGCAATGCTTCATTGTCCATCTATTGTATACTGTTTCGGCGGAAAAAACAAGAGAGAATCGGGGGAATTTCAAAGGAAGGGGAAAGCGTCCCGCAGATCGGGGCTCGGGAGCCGGAGGCGAGCGCGGAACATGGGGACGGGGGGGCTCCCGGGCCTGCGTCCGGCGGAGAGGACGCAAAAGGGGAGGGACGCGGGCGCGTCCCTCCCCTTCGTCGGGCTGGGTCAGAGCTGCCTGGCCTTGCTGCGGATGAACTGGGCCAGCCAGTCCCCGGTCTGGGGGTGGTCCAGGCCGAAATCGATGGTGGCCTCCAGGAAGCCCCGGAGGTTGCCGGTGTCATACCGGCGGCCCTCAAAGTCCACCGCCACCATGGGCGCCTGGCGGCAGAGCTGCTTGAGCCCGTCGGTGAGCTGGATCTCCCCGCCGTAGCCCGGGGTGAGGTTCTCCAGGATGTCAAAGATGTCCGGGGTGAGGACGTACCGGCCCAGGATGGCGTAGTTGGACAGCATCTGCTCCGGAGTGGGCTTCTCGTTCATGTCGGACACCCGGAACACCCGGCCCTCCAGCGGGGTGACCTTCACCGAGGAGTACTTGGAGATGGCCTCGGTGGGCACGTACTGCACCCCCACGGCAGAGGCGCTGTGGGTCTCGGCGGCGTCGATGAGCTGCCGGGTGACGGGCACCTCCGCCTTCATGATGTCGTCCCCCAGCAGGACGGCGAAGGGCTCGTTCCCCACGAAGCGCTTGGCCCGCCAGATGGCGTGGCCCAGACCCTTGGTCTCCTTCTGCCGGACGTAGAAGATGTTGGCCAGGTCGGCGGCCCGGCGCACCTCGAACAGCTCCTTCTCCTTACCCGCCTGGTTCAGGCGGGTCTCCAGCTCGGGGTAGTAGTCGAAGTAGTCGTCCATGGCGGACTTGGCCCGGTTGGTGACGATGAGGA
>CALXCP010000002.1 GCA_944386845.1 uncultured Oscillospiraceae bacterium
GTCATGGACTGGATGGCCGCCGAGTTCAAGAAGGACACCGGCATCGACCTGACCGGCGACAAGGTGGCCATGCAGCGGCTGAAGGAGGCCGCCGAGAAGGCCAAGATCGAGCTCTCCGGCGTCACCTCCTCCAACATCAACCTGCCCTATATCACCGCCGACGCCACCGGGCCCAAGCACCTGGACCTGACCCTCACCCGGGCCAAGTTCGACCAGCTCACCGCCCACCTGGTGGAGGCCACCGCCGGCCCGGTCCGCCAGGCCATGAGCGACGCCGGCCTCAGCGCCAACGACATCGCCAAGGTGCTGCTGGTGGGCGGCTCCACCCGTGTGCCCGCCGTGCAGGACATGGTGAAGAAGCTCACCGGCAAGGAGGGCTTCAAGGGCATCAACCCCGATGAGTGCGTGGCCATGGGCGCGGCCCTTCAGGGGGGCGTGCTCACCGGTGACGTGCAGGGCCTGCTGCTGCTGGACGTGACCCCCCTGTCCCTGGGCATCGAGACCATGGGCGGCGTCATGACCAAGCTCATCGACCGCAACACCACCATCCCCGCCAAGAAGAGCCAGATCTTCACCACCGCCGCCGACAACCAGACCTCTGTTGAGGTCCACGTGCTCCAGGGCGAGCGGGAGATGGCCCAGTACAACAAGACTCTGGGCCGCTTCCACCTGGACGGCATCGCGCCGGCCCGCCGGGGCGTGCCGCAGATCGAGGTCACCTTCGACATCGACGCCAACGGTATCGTCAACGTCTCCGCCAAGGACCTGGGCACCGGCAAGGAGCAGCACATCACCATCACCTCCTCCACCAACATGTCCAAGGAAGAGGTGGAGAAGGCCGTGAAGGAGGCCGAGCAGTTCGCCGCCGAGGACAAGAAGCAGCGTGAGGCCGCCGACGTCCGCAACCAGGCCGACCAGGCCGTGTTCCAGGCCGAGCGCACCCTGGAAGAGATGGGCGACAAGATCGACGCCGGCGATAAGGCCAATGTGGAGTCCGCCGTGAACAAGGTGAAGGAGACCCTGAAGGGCACCGACACCGATGCCATCAAGGCGGCCACCGAGGAGCTGAGCAAGGCTTTCTTCGCCGTCAGCGAGAAGCTCTATCAGCAGCAGGGCCAGGCGGGCGGCCAGGCCGGCCCCGGCCCCGACATGGGCGGCAATGCCGCCGCCGGCGGCGCCCAGGGCGGCGACACCGTGGTGGACGCCGACTACGAGGTCGTGGACGGCGACGACAAGAAGTAAACCTGCATCGGGATGCGCATAGGCGGGGCTTTGCCCCGCCTGTGCGGCATCTTGCCCCGTCAATTAGGAATTAGAAATTGGGAGTGGGGGATCGAGGGGTCCGGCGCCGTCGGACGAAGTTCGGTCCATCTCCTGCGGGCGTATCCCGCGGTCCCTGACTCCTCACTCCTGATCCAAAAGTTGGTGATATTATGGCAGAACAGAAACGCGACTACTACGAGGTCCTGGGCGTGTCCAAGGGGGCCTCGGACGACGAACTGAAGAAGGCCTACCGCAAGAAGGCCAAGGAGAACCACCCCGACCTGCACCCCGGCGACAAGGAGGCCGAGGCCAGGTTCAAGGAGATCAACGAGGCCTATGAGGTGCTCTCCGACAAGGACAAGCGGGCCCGGTACGACCAGTTCGGCCACGCGGGGGTGGACCCCAACTTCGGGGCGGGCGGCCCCGGCGGGCCCTTCGGCGGCTTCACCGGCGACTTCGGCGACCTGGGGGACATCTTCGGCTCCTTCTTCGGCGGCGGCTTCGGGGGCTTCGGCGGCGCGTCCGCCAGCGCCCGCACCGGCCCCCAGCGGGGGGAGAGCCTGCGGGTCAACCTGACCATCGAGTTCACCGAGGCGGCCTTCGGCTGTGAGAAGGAGATCAACCTCACCCGGCTGGAGACCTGTGACACCTGTCACGGGACCGGCTGCGAGCCGGGGACCACCGCCGAGGTGTGTCCCGACTGCGGCGGCTCCGGCGTGGTGCGCACCCAGAAGCGCACCCCCTTCGGCGTCATGTCCACCACCGGGGAGTGCTCCCGCTGCCGGGGCACCGGCAAGATCATCCACCAGCCCTGCAAGACCTGCGGCGGCTCCGGCCTGGCCCGGAAGCAGAAGAAGATCACCGTCAAGATCCCAGCGGGTATCGACGACGGGCAGGCCATCTCCATGCGGGGCCAGGGGAACGCCGGCCGCAACGGCGGCCCCGCCGGCGACCTGATCGTCAACATCCGGGTCCGGCCCCACCCCGTCTTCGTCCGGGAGGGCAGCGACGTGATCATGGAGCAGTCGGTGACCTTCGATCAGGCGGCCCTGGGGGCCGAGCTGGAGATCCCCACCATCGACGGTAAGGTGAAGTGGAACCTTCCCGCCGGCACCCAGCCGGGCACCACCTTCCGCCTGCGGGGCAAGGGCATCCCCGGGCTCCACGGCCGGGGCCGGGGCGACCAGTTCGTCACCGTGAAGGTGACGGTGCCCACCGGCCTCACCGAGGCCCAGAAGGAGGCCCTGCGGGCCTTCCGGGACGCCATGGCGGGCAAGGCCGATCAGACGGCGGAGCAGGGCGAGGAGGGCTTCTTCGGCAAGCGCCGCCGGAAAAAGTGAATCTGAGACATCCGCGCCCCCGGGCAACAGCCCGGGGGCGTTTTCTGTCGGACGAAAATCCTCCGGCGGCGGTATAGGGGACGGACGCCCTGTCCACAATAGGGGTCGAGGACGGCGGAGAGACAAGGCCCCGTCGTCCGGAGAACGGCGCGCCGCCCGCCGCAAGGGCGGCCGCCGCCCCTCCGGCGCTCCGGCGCCCGGGCGGCGAACGGGAGGTTTTCATGAAGCGGAAGATATCCGCGCGCATCGGCGACTTCATGGCCGGGCAGGGCTTCTACATAGTCCTGTTCCTGTGCGTGGCCGCCATCGGGATCTCGGGCTATTTCCTCTTGAACACCCTGGGGAGCGACCCCGCCGCCGAGGCGGGCCGGCCCACCCAGGTCACCGTCACCTCCACCCCCGCGCCCACCCCGGCGCAGACGGCCGCCTCCACGCCGGAGGCGAAGCCGTCCCCCGCGCCGGCGGTGACACCGTACGCCGCGCCGTCGTCCTCCCCCGTCCGGCAGGAGGACGCCGCGGGGCCGGGCCCGTCGGCCTCTCCCGTCCAGAGCCCCACCGCCTTCACCTGGCCGGTGCGGGGCAGCGTGGTGGGGGCCTTCAGCCTGGAGGTGCTGGCCTATGACGTGACCATGGGGGACTGGCGGGTGCACAGCGGGGTGGACATCGCCGCCCCCCTGGGGGCCGAGGTGGTGGCCATCGCCGAGGGCACCGTCACCAAGGTGTACCAGGACGACCTGATGGGCACCACGGTGGTGGTGGACCACGGGGGCGGCCTCACCAGCCGCTACCAGAACCTGGCCGGCGCCCCGCCGGTGATGGCGGGCGACCCGGTGGAGCGGGGGACGGTGATCGGCTCGGTGGGGGAGACCGCCATGGCCGAGAGCGGCATGGAGCCCCATCTCCACCTGGAGATGGCCCAGAACGAGGTGAGCGTGGACCCCATCCAGTACCTGCCGTAAAAAATAAGAATTATTTCTGTTAATTCTCTTGCATTCCGTGAGAAGATGGTGTATGCTAGGGGCAACAGGGAGGGGACAGGTCCCCCCCGCCATACGGAAAGGAGCATATCCCATGAAGTTTTACGTCTGTTCCCACTGCGGCAACATCATCGCCTTCGTCCACGACTCCGGCGTGCCCGTCATGTGCTGCGGGCAGAAGATGCAGGAGCTGGTCCCCGGCACCGTGGACGCCGCCACCGAGAAGCACGTCCCCGTGGTCACCGTCAGCGGCAATGAGGTCACCGTGAAGGTGGGTGAGGTGGCCCACCCCATGCTGGCCGAGCACTTCATCCAGTGGATCGCCCTGGAGTGCGAGAAGGGCAACCAGCGCAAGGAGCTCAAGCCCGGCGACGCCCCCGAGGCCAAGTTCGTCCTCACCGACGACGACAAGGTGGTGGCGGCCTACGCCTACTGCAACCTCCACGGCCTGTGGAAGTCCAAATAAGACAGCGAACAGGAAGCGCCCGGTCTCATGTGAGACCGGGCGCTTTTGCGTGCCGCCCCGGCCTCTCCCGCGGGCGGAGCCCGATCCGTCCCCGCCGTCATGTTCCGCGCCGCCGCCGCATATACCTGTACCAACACCCGCGGGCTCACGCCCCGGGGGGACAGGGGAGTGGTGGACATTTGAAAGGGAACATCGAGGAACGGGCCTGTCAGATGGCCCTGTACATCATAGAGAACCGGACGACGGTGCGGGCCGCCGCCCGGAAGTTCAACATCAGCAAGAGCACGGTGCACAAGGACCTCTCAGAGCGCCTGCCCGCCTTCAACCGGCCTCTCTATCTCCAGGTGAAGCGCGTCCTGGAGGAGAACAAGGCCCAGCGGCATATACGGGGAGGAATCGCAACCAGGAAAAAATACAAAGGGGAGTAAAATCTGAGATAAATTTGGAGAGAGAAGAGCGAACGGCAGTTGGGGGCGCGGAGGCGCCCCCTCTTTTTTTCGGGGCGGGGTGGAAGCGGGGGGAGAAGTGTGCTATGATGGGGAAAACAGCGGCCCGGGAGCGGGCCGGGAAGGGAGCGAGCGCCCATGTTCACCTGCGCGTCCTGCGCCGTGACGGCCTGCCGCACGGGGCAGCTGGACCAGATGCCCAAAAACTGCCCCATGCGGGACAGGGAGTTCTTTGAAAAGGTCCTGGAGGAGTATTTCAAGCCGGAGAACCACGACTTCTTCGTGGCCAGCGCCATGGTGGAGGCCATCGGCTACTGCCGCTGGCCCCGGCTGCGGGAGGTGGCCGAGTTCGCCGGGCGCATGGGTTACAGGCGGCTGGGCCTGGCCTTCTGCGTGGGCCTGCGCCGGGAGGCGGCGGTGGTGGAGCGGGTGCTGCGGAAGCAGGGCTTCGAGGTGGTGTCGGTTGCCTGCAAGACGGGCTCCATCCCCAAGGACCGGGCGGGCATCCCCGCCGGGTACCGGGTGAATCCCGGCGCCTACGAGGCCATGTGCAACCCCATCGCCCAGGCGGAGCTGCTCAACCGGGCGGAGACCCAGTTCAACATCTGCCTGGGCCTGTGCGTGGGGCACGACTCCCTGTTTTACAAGTACTCCGAGGCCATGGTGACCACCCTGGTGGCCAAGGACCGGGTCACGGGGAACAACCCCGCCGCCGCCATCTACTGTGCGGAGGGGTATTTCAAGGACCGGCTGGAGCTGGACAAGCCGTGAGGAGCGGCGGGGACGCATTCGCCCCTTCTTCATAAAAGCCCCAGACCCTATGCAGCCAGCATATTGTTTTTGTAGGAGCAGGTGGTATAGTAGAAACAGAAAGCCGGGCAGAAATCGAGGAGAGGGCCCTCTCCTCCTCACAGGGTCCCCTGTGATGAACATGACTGTATCCTGAATGAAAAAGGAGGAACCAAACATGAAGAAAAGACGGACATCCCGCGTACTGTCCCTGGCGCTGGCGGTGAGCCTGGTGCTGTCCCTGGCCTGCCTGCCCGCCTCGGCGGAAGGCTTTGTGGGGAAGGACGACACCTTCAACTTTGAGATCGATAATGTGGACCTGGATTTTGGAAGCCATCAGCTTCCCCTGGAAACGCAGAGGGATAACTATGGCCGAACGGAGGGATACCTTGGGACAGCCTCTTTTATCATGACCAACCATGATACCGACATGAGCGGCCTTCCAAATTTCGGAGGAGAAAAAACGCTCTTTTCGAACACGACCCTCAGCTCCGCCGACGGAAAGGAACTGGATGTTCAGGCCCAGCTCGTCCCCCAGGGAGACTGGCAGGGACACCCCAGCGGCGTCTGGTTTGGGACCTCCAGACAGTTCGATATAGAGCTCTATTACCTGAAAAAAGCTGAACTGACTGCGGAGAACTGCGGCGTTTACAGCGGAACAGCGGCATTTCAAGTACAGGGATATGGCGATGGCACCCCGGTGCTTTTCCATATCACAGTGGAGCTGCTGCCCGGCCCGGGCATGGAGCTCCCCGAGCCGGAACCCGAGCAGCCCGGGACCTCGGCGGACCCGGTGTATGATGTGTCACTCAGCGCCACTTCCATCGACCTCGGCTCCTACCCCGTCTCTGAGACCGACCTCAATGTGACACCCCAGCTCCTCACCGTCACCAATACCGGGAACCGACCCGTCTACTGGTTTTATCAGCACGCCATGGGCAACGGTGTGCGATATAAATTCCTGGGCGGCGACAGTCTCCTGGAGCCCGGCGAGTCCAAGCAGCTGGAGGTGTCCTGGGACAACAGCTTCGGCATGAGGGGTCCCGGAGTCTATGAGCGCTCCATCAAGCTCTATTTCACCTATGAAGACGATATCGACTACACCTGGAACGCCGGCCTGGATGACCCCAGCGACTCCGCTGAGCTGGTCCTGGAGGTGCCGGTGCGTATCGAGCTTACCGTGGGCCAAGTGGAACTGACTGCCAGCACCAGCTACCTGGACTTTGGCTCTATAGTGGAAGGGGCGTACTCACCCTCTAAGCCGGTCACTGTCACCAACAATAGCGGGGTGACGCTTAAGCTGTATTCAGAGGAGTCGGAATACTTTAATGCCAACAGTGGAGTATGGCTGTACTCAGGAGAATCTGTCACCATTGAAGTTTGGCCCGAAAGAGATCTGGAGCCGGGAGAATACACGGAGACGCTGACCCTCTATGCGGGACCAGGCGGTGATTACTCGGGTGCGGACGCGGCGATCTCCTTCCAGGTCCACATCACCGTGGAACGGGACAATCAGTGGGACAAATACCTCTCCATCTCCCCCACCAGTCTGGACTTCGGCAGTGACGGATCTGCCGCCAAGACGGTGACCATCACCAACAACGCCGATGGCTTCATCGAGCTCTATCCGGTCACCTCCGATCACTTCACAGTGAGCGCCTATGGCGACAGGACTTTGGCCGCGGGCCAGTCCACCACCTTCACCGTCCAGCCCAGGGCGGGACTGGCGGCAGGGACCTATAGCGAGAACATCTTCCTGGACAGCAGTGTGGGCTTTTTTAACCTGCCGGTGCGCTATACCTCCACCGGCGAGGGGCAGCCCGCCCCCACCTTCACCGATGTGTCCCCCGACGCGTGGTACTACGACTTCGTGGAGACGGTGGCGGAGAAGAAGCTGTTTGCGGGGAACGGGGACGGTACCTTCGCTCCGGAGGCGAACATGACCTATGCGGAGTTCCTGGCGGTGCAGTTCCAGTTTTCGGGGGACACCCTGCCCACGGGCTCCGGACCTAACTGGTATGACAACCACATCCAGTGGGCAAAGGACCATGATTTGATCCCCGCCGGGATGCTCAATGGCTTCGACCCCGAGGCGGCCATCACCCGGCAGGACATGGCGGCGCTGTTCGGGAGCTTCCTGAGCCATTACGACTACACCGCCGCGCCGGTGAACAGCGGCACGCCCAGCTTCTCTGACGAGGGCAGCATTGCGGACTACGCGAAGGACGGCGTGGAGCTGTGCTATCAGCTGGGCATCATGGGGGGCAACGACGACGGGACCTTCGCCCCGGACAACAACGCCATCCGGGCCGAGGTGGCCGTCACCATGGTCCAGATGGCCCGGGTCATGGGGAGATAAAGAGTCCGGAGTGAGAAATCGGCCCCGGGCGGCCCGCAATGGGCCGCCCGGGGCTCCGATTTTCCCTCCCGCCGCGCAGGGAGCGGCTCTGTCTTTCACGCCGCCGCCCGGCCGAAGTCGCCGCTGACCGGGATATAGCCGTCGGCCCACATCCCCTGCTCCGTGATGAAGTCGTACAGCTCCCGGCCGGTGAACTGGGCCGCGGGCTGACCGGTGTCCATATGGAAGAAGGAGAAGCGCTGCGCCTCCGGGTCGTACTCCACATAGAGCTGGGCGAGCCCGCCGCCTCCGGCCGTATAGTCGTAGTGGTCGGCGCCCTGGCTCCTGGCCAGGACGTCCGGGGGACTGGCGAAGCGCACGCCCCCCTCCTCCGGGTAGGTGTACAGGTAGAAGAAGAGATACTGCCCCTCGGGCGTGCGGGAATCAGCGGCCAGGGAGAACACCTCGTCCCGGCCGTCCCCGTTGAGGTCAGCGTGGAAATAGCTGTCGTCCAGCAGGGCCAGCTGTACCGGCTCGCCCCGGTCATCCACCGTCCAGAACGCATGGTTGACCACGCCGTTGTCAAAATAGGTGGCCCGGACCACCGGGTCATCGGTGACGGTGGCGAACAGCTCGGTCTCCGGGGCCAGCCCCAGGTTCTCCAGGTGCAGAGGGAGCTGGGCATGGCCGGGGTCCAGGAAGTACTCCAGCAGCTGCCGGACTGTCCCATCCGGGGTGCGGACAGAGAGGGCCACGCTGCTGAAGTCCTCCCCCTCTCCCCAGAAGAAGGCAGTGTCCCCGGTGGGGGTGGAGATGGACAGGGCGGGCCAAAGCGACTGGGTCAGGACCTCGCCGCTTACCTGCCGGGTGACCTCCCGGCCGTCGGTGCCGGTGTAGCGGGCGTCAAAGAGGTCCGCCGGGCCCTCGCCGTGGAGCACTGGGGCAAAGTGCACCTCCTGCCCCCCGACGTCGGGGAACAGCCGTCCGGCCAGCTGGCTGACGGGGGTATACACCAGCAGCCCGTTGTCCCGGCGGGACCAGAGCTCCAGCGTCCTGTCCCCGGACAAGCACAGCAGCTCCTCCGCCCCGCTGTCCAGCTGGGCGGTCCAGGTCTCCCCCAGGGCGGCGGCCATCAGCTGGACGCCGTAGTCGTCTCCCCGGTAATACCATTGGACGGGGACGCCGCTGTCCGTGGTTGTGCCCAGCACCACGCCGGGGCGGCCCAGCACGTCGTCGAAGGGGGTGAGGGTCGGGGTGCTGCCGGGGTCATAGGGGAAGGCGCTGGAAGCGGGGTCCAGCTGCAGGAGCAGGGACTCCTGCCCGCCCCCCCAGTCGGGATGGGTCCAGCACAGGGCCAGCCCGTCCCCCTCCGGCCGGAGATAGAGCAGATAGCCGGTGCCGGGGACGGCGGCGGACGCCACCGCGTCCGCCGGCGGGTCCAGGGGCTGGACGGGCGTCTCCGCCGGCCCGGTGGGCGCGGGGGTGCCGGTGGGGCCGGGGGCGGGGTCGTCCTCCGCCCCGGGCTGGCAGGCCACCAGGGAGCCGCACAGGGCGATGAGCAGGGCCAGCGCCGCCAGCAGGATGACGGGGGGCCGCCGGTGCTTTTTCAGCAGGTTTTTCAGCCGTCCCTCCGTCTCCCGGGCGGAGCCGGACAGCCGGGTGGAAAAACGGGTGTTGGGCATGGGCTTCATTTCGATCGCTCCTTTCCGTCGGACTGTGTAAAGGGAAGTCAGCTCAGGGAGATGCGGGCCTCCGGTCCGCCGTCGGCGGACCAGATGTTCAGTCTCCCGTCGGCGGCGGTGGCATGGCGGCCCTCCCAGAAGGGGCAGTCGGGCCGGAGAAGGCCGTACTGCAGGGCGGCGCCCCCGGGCGGCGGGTCGGGCAGCAGGATGACGGGCCGGACCGCCCCGGTGAGCATGGGGGCGGCCAGCTGCCCGCGCCGGCGCAGGGCCGGGGGCCTCCTGTGCCGGCGAAACAGGTTCCGGATGCGCTCCTCCACCTCCCGGGCCGAGCCGGACAGGTGGGTGCACAGTCTGGTATGGGGAATGGCGGACATGGGGAAAGCCTCCTTCGAATCAGACTGAGCGCGCGGTCAGGAGAAAAAACCAATATCTGCTGTCAGGTTGTAGAGCCCATAGCAACCCAAGGTATCGCCGGCGTCGAGAAACTGACCATGCTCCGGCCACCAGGTCCAGAAGTCATAGGCACCGTACAGCTCCGTGCCGGGAGCGTGACCCTGGGCTTGGGGCGTGTAGAGGATGAACTGGGCCCCGGGCCGGAGAGCCGCCCCTTCGCAGTCGGTAAAGCCGTGGGGGCCGCTGGAGATATAGTGGAAGCCCTCTTCGTCCCACTCCTCCCCCAGCGGATGGCCTGTATCCAGCACAAGCTCGTCCAGGGTCAGCAGCCAGGAGGAGTCGGTGAGTTGGACAAAGTCCCGGAAGGACCCGTGGAAGCGGCACACATACTGGGTGGCGCCGTCGGCGTCGTGATAGTCTCCGGCGAAAGTGCCGTCTGGGTGGAGCTCCAGGTCGCTGGACCAGGCCCCCGCGCCGCTGCTGAAGGTCATCTGGAGGCTCTCCTCCAGGGGCAGCGTTCCCGTCTCTCTCAGGGGGACCGGCGCCCCCACGGCTCGGCTCATGGCATCCTGAAAGGCGGCCAGGTCTTCCACCAGGGACGCCTCCGGGGCGCGGACAAAAATATCCGGGAAGCTGTCCAGCCAGTCCAGCGCTACTGCCGGGGCAGCCCCGGTCACCAGCCTCCCATCCGCCTCGGACAGCCGGACGCTGTGGGCCAGCAGCCCGTCCAGCTCCTCCACAAAGGCGGCGATGGCCTCCGGGTCAAAGCCCTGGTGGAAGGGAGCGTGGAAGTTGAGATCAAAGGTAACTCTGCCCCACCGGGCGGTCTCTTCAAACTCGCCGGAGAGATCCGCCAGCTCATAATAGTAAAAAAATTTGCCCTGGTACTCCTCCAGCGAGGCCCGCAGAATGTAGTCCTGTCTGTCCAAGGAGCACAGGCACACACCTGGGACCTCCCGGTCGATGAGCTGGCCATCCTCCCAGAACTGGAGCTCTTGGCTGCCGTATGCTCCCACCAGGCGTACTTCCTCCGGGATGCCGTTGCGGTTCAGATCAGGGGACGGCAGGTCCGGCTCCGGGGATACTGTGGAGAGGGGGGCTGACCCCCCCACACTGCCATCCTGGGGGAGACTGGCGGTCTGGCACCCCACCAGCGATCCGCACAGGGTGATGAGGAGGGCCAGCAGGACCAGTAAAAGGGTCGGGGGCCTCCTGTGCCGGCGAAACAGGTTCCGGATGCGCTCCTCCACCTCCTGAGCCGAGCCGGACAGGTGGGTGCACAGTCTGGTATGGGGCATGGGCATCATGGAAAACGCTCCTTTCTGGTCAGCCGTCCTCCCGCTTTTGGGAGAGGGCGGCCACGGTGTCCAGGATGGTGCGGCCGTAGGCCCCCCGGTCCTCCGGGGGCAGGGCCCGGACCACCGCCTCGTCGCAGGCCAGCTCGGTGTCCCGCTCCACCGCCCGGGCCATGACCCACATCATGGGGTCGAACCAGTGCAGGGCGTTCACCCACAGCGCCAGCGCCTTGAGCCAGATGTCCCGGCGGCGCAGGTGGGTGAGCTCGTGGAGCAGACCGTACCGCAGGGCGGCGCCCCCGGGCGGCGGGTCGGGCAGCAGGATGACGGGCCGGACCGCCCCGGTGAGCATGGGGGCGGCCAGCTGCCCGCACCGGCGCAGGGCGGGGGGCCGGGACAGGCCCAGCTTCCCAGTCAGGTCGGCGTACTGGGCCAGCACCGCCAGGTCGGTCTCCGGCGCGGTCCAGCGCCGCCGCCAGCGGCAGAAGCGCAGGTGGGCCAGCAGGTTCCACCCCAGCACCCCCGCCGCCCCCGCCAGCCAGACGGCGAAGAGGAGCTGGCTCAGGGAGAGGGCGAAGCCCTCCGCCGGCGCGGGCTCCGCCGGGGCGGGGCCGGGCTCCCCGGACGGCGTCTCCGCCGGGGCGGGGGTGGCCCAGCCGTCTCCGCTCTCCGCCGGGGGCGGGGCGGTCTCGGCCGTGCCGCCGGGGCCCGGGGCCTGGTCCGGGATATGGACCGGGGGCTGGTAGAGGACGGTGTCCTGGGGGGCGGGGATCTGGATGGGGGCCCGGTCCTGGGGCAGGCCGGGCAGGGTCAGGGGAACGGCCAGCCGCAGGCACAGCAGCAGCCACGCCCAGCACCGCCACCGGGCCCCGTACCGCCCGGCGGTGAGCTTTCCGACCAGGAGCAGCAGGGTGACGACGGCGGCGCCACCGAGAGACAGGGCGGCCAGGCGGAGCAGAAAGTCACTCACCGTCTCCGCCCTCCAGCCGGTCCAGCAGCTGCCGCAGCCGGTCCATCTCCTCCCGGGACAGCCCGTCCCGGGCCAGGGCGGCCACGAAGTTGGCCGGGGAACTGCCGTACAGCCGGCGGAGCACCGCCCGGCTGTCAAAGGCCATGTAGTCCTCCCGGCTCACCAGGGGGGTGTACAGGTTGTGCCGCCCCTCCCGGCGCACCGACAGAAAGCCCTTCTCGGTCAGCCGGGCCAGATAGGTGTTCACCGTGTTCCCCGCCCAGCCGAAGGGGGCCAGGGCACTCTCCAGCTGGGCCCGGGGGGTGTCCGGCCCCGAGGCCCACAGGGCCTTCATCACTTCCAGCTCACTGTCGGGCAGACGCTTCATAGGGGGTCCTCCTGTTCACTACAAGTGTCGTTTCTGACTATATACTACAATTGACGTTGAAAAAAATCAAGTTACGATCCGGTAACAGCCCGCCCTGGGGGGAGCGGGGCGGACGGGGAGCGCCGGGAGAATGTCCGGGCTTGTATTTGACAGCGGAGTTTGCTATAATATAACATCACGCACTATGTTATAGGGCCAAACGGACGCCCGGGGCAGACCCGGGAGAAAGGAGCGCTGCCCTTGAACCGAAAGATCGCGCGGCTGATCCAGCCGAAGCTCCAGCTCTACTTCGGGGCGCTGGTGGTATTCGCGGTGGTGTCCGCCTTCTTCAATATCTGGCTGGGCCTGGCCGAGGGGGCGGCGGCGCTGGGGCTGTATCTCTACTCCCGCAGCGCCAGCCACAAGCGGAAGAAAGAGGTCCTGCGCTATCTGGACACGGTGAACGGCAATGTGGACGCCGCCGCCCGGGACACCATGACCAACGCCCCCATGCCCATGGTCATCTTCCGCCCGGAGAGCGGGGAGGTGGTCTGGAGCAACGACCGCTTCCTGAAGATGCTGGGCAGCGAGGAGGCCCTGTTCGACACCCGGCTGGACGAGGCGGTGCCCCAGTTCGACGCCCGGTGGCTCATGGAGGGGAAGAACCAGTGCCCCGCCGAGGTCGCCGTGGGAGGCCGCCGGTACGTGGTGTACGGCAGCCTGGCCCGGGTGGAGGGCAAGGGGGGCGGCTTTCTGGCCACCACCTACTGGATGGACGTCACCGATTACTCGGTGGCCCGGGAGGAGTTCCAGCGCACCCGGCCTGTGGTGGCCATCGTGATGCTGGACAACTACGAGGAGCTGATGAAGAACCTGCCGGAGGCCTCCCGCTCCGCCCTGCGCAGCCAGCTGGACGTGAAGCTGGCTGAGTGGACCGCCCCCACCGGGGGGATGACCTGCCGGTATGACCGGGACCGGTACCTGTTCGTCTTCGAGGAGCAGTACCTGGCCGGCTTCATCGAGAAGAAGTTCGACCTGCTGGAGACGGTGCGCAACGTCCCCAACCCGGGCGGGCTGCAGCCCACCGTCTCCATCGGCGTGGGCAAGGACGCCGACAGCTTCCAGGAGCTGTTCCAGTACGCCAGCCTGTCCATCGAGATGGCCCTGTCCCGGGGGGGCGATCAGGCGGTGATCAAGAACCGCTTCGACTTCGAGTTCTACGGCGGCCGGGCCAAGGAGACCGAAAAGCGCACCAAGGTGAAGAGCCGGGTCATGGCCGCCGCCCTGAGCGAGCTGGTGGCCGACTCCAGCCGGGTGCTGGTCATGGGGCACAAGTTCCCCGACCTGGACGCCTTCGGCGCGGCGGTGGGGGTGTGCGCCCTGGCCCGGAAGCGGGGGGTGCGGGCCGCCATCGTGGCTGCCCCCGAGCCCAACCCGGCCTCCCCCATGTACGCCAGGATGCGGCAGCAGCCCGAGTACGAGCACTGCTTCATCAGCGCCCAGGAGGCCATGGAGGAGGCGGACGGGCGCACCCTGCTGGTGGTGGTGGACACCAACCGGCCCGAGCAGGTGGAGTCCGAGCCTCTGCTGGAGAGCGTGAACCGGGTGGCGGTCATCGACCACCACCGCCGGGCGGCCACCTACATCGCCAACGCGGCGCTGAACTTCCACGAGCCCTATGCCTCCTCGGCCAGCGAGCTGGTCACCGAGCTGCTCCAGTACATCGTGGAGCCCAGCGACCTGCTGCGCACCGAGGCGGAGGCCCTGCTGGCCGGGGTGGTGCTGGACACCAAGAATTTCACCATGCGCACCGGGGCCCGGACCTTTGAGGCGGCGGCCTTCCTGCGCCGGTGCGGCGCCGACACCGCCGAGGTGAAGAAGCTGTTCCAGAACGATCTGGAGGGCACCATCTCCCGGTACGACATCATCCGCAACGCCCGGATGTACCGGGATGACATCGCCGTGGCCAAGGTGGACCACACCGTGGGGCGGGTGACGGCGGCCCAGGCGGCCGACGAGCTGTTGAACATCTCGGGGATCGACACCTCCTTCGTCCTCTTCCCCGACGGGGACCGGGTGATCGTCTCGGCCCGCTCCATGGGGGACACCAACGTGCAGGTGATCCTGGAGAAGCTGGGGGGCGGGGGCAACGCCGCCACCGCCGGGGCCCAGATCCCGGGCATGACGGTGGACGAGGCCACCAGGGCACTGCTCCGGGCCATCGACCAGTACTTCGAGGACGAGGACTGACGGCGCGGCATAGAGGACCGCTGAAAATCTCAGAGCGCCACAGGGGCGCGGACAGAAGATATGCTTTGAGGAAAGGACGATAGAGATGAAAGTGATCTTGCAGCAGGACGTGAAGGGCCAGGGGAAGAAGGGGCAGCTGGTGGACGTGTCCGACGGGTACGCCCGGAACTTCCTCCTGCCCAAAAAGCTGGCCGTGCCCGCCACGGCGGAGAACGTGAACACCATGAAGCAGCAGGAGAAGGCCCGCCTGGCCCAGCAGGCCGCTGAGAAGGCGGAGGCCGAGGCCACCGCCAAGAAGCTGGAGGGCATCTCGGTCACCCTGTCCGCCAAGGCAGGGGACGGCGGGCGGCTGTTCGGCGCGGTGACCGCCAAGGAGATCTCCGAGGCCCTCTCCGCCCAGCACGGGCTGAGCATCGCCAAGACCAAGATCGTCCTGGACGAGCCCATCAAGAGCTGCGGCGGCTATCAGCTGAAGGTGAAGCTGGGCTACGAGGTGACGGGCACCCTCAAGGTGCAGGTGAACGAGGCCTGACGGCCTTCGCGCCCCATATATTTCGCCTTTTACTCTGATCCAAAAGGGAGGAAAACGCCATGCCATACGACGAGGACGAGCTGCGCGCGCGGCAGATGCCCCACTCGGCGGAGGCGGAGCGGGCGGTGCTGGGCTCCATGCTCATCGACGCCCGGTGCGTGCCCGAGGTGATCGAGCGGCTGCGGGGGGAGGACTTCTACCTCAAGCAGAACCGGGACATCTTCGAGACCATCTACTCCATGTTCAATTTCTCCCAGACCATCGACCCGGTCACCGTGCTGGAGCAGATGAAGCAGAATGGGGTGTACGACGAGAACACCACGGGCAGCTACATCCTCCAGCTCATGGACACCACGCCCACCGCCGCCAATGTGGGGGAGTACGTGGACATCGTCCGGGACAAGGCCCTGCTGCGGCGCATCGGCGACCTGGCCGGCGAGATGACCTCCATGGTGATGGAGGGGGGCGCCGGGGCCCAGACGGTGCTGGAGGCGGCGGAGAAAAAGATCTTCTCCATCCGGCAGGGCCGGGCCGCCCAGGGGCTGGAGCACATCTCCAGCGTCATCCTCAGCGTGTACCAGCGCCTGGGGGAGCTGGCCGCCAGCGAGTCGGCCATCCCGGGGCTGTCCACTGGGCTGGGGGACGTGGACGCGGCCATCTCGGGGCTGAATGATTCCGACCTGATCCTGCTGGCCGCCCGGCCGGGCATGGGCAAGACGTCCATGGCCCTGAACATCCTGCTCCACGCCGGGAAGTACTCGGGCAAGAGCGTGGTGTTCTTCTCCCTGGAGATGAGCCGGGAGCAGCTGGCCATGCGCCTGATCTCCAACGAGGCCTTCGTGGACAACAAGAAGCTGGTCACCGGTCGGCTCAGCGAGGACGACTGGGACAAGGTGGCCGCCGCGGCCGCCGCCCTGAACCAGACCCGGATCTACATCGACGACAACCCCAGCCTCTCGGTGGCCGACATGAACGCCAAATGCCGCCGGGTGGAAAACCTCGGGCTGGTGGTCATCGACTATCTCCAGCTGATGCAGTCGGCCGGCGGGCGGCAGTACGCCGGCGAGAACCGGCAGCAGGTGGTGTCCGACATCTCCCGGGCCCTGAAGATCATGGCCAAGGAGCTCAATGTGCCGGTGCTCTGCCTGAGCCAGCTGTCCCGGGCCAACGAGAGCCGCTCCAACAAGCGGCCCATGCTGTCCGACCTGAGAGAGTCGGGGGCCATCGAGCAGGACGCCGACATCGTCATGTTCCTCTACCGGGAGGACTACTACGACGAGAACACCGAGAACCACAACCTGGCCGAGTGCATCATCGCCAAGAACCGCCACGGGGAGACCCGGACGGTGGAGCTGCAGTGGCTGCCCGAGTACACCACCTTCTCGGGCATCGACCGGCGGCACGAGGAGTACTGAGCCGGCCAGGGACCGGAGAGTTTTGGAGGGCGCATGGGGGAGTTTTCCCGGCTGAATGAGCTGCTGGCGGAGCACGACATGATCCCCCCCGGGAGCACGGTGCTGTGCGCCGTGTCCGGGGGGGCGGATTCCGTGTATCTGCTCCACCGGCTGTGGCTGCTGCGGGGCCTGCTGGACTTCCGGCTGGTGGCCGCCCACTACGACCACGGGCTGCGGGGGGAGGAGTCCCGCCGGGACGCCGCCTTTGTCCGGGACTTCGTGGCCCGGTACTGCGGGGCCATGCGCTGCGTCTGCCGGGACGGGACGGAGAAGGTCCTGCCCCCGGTGGAGCTGGAGATGGGCCGGGGCGACGTGGCCGCCCGGGCCCGTGCCATGGGCACCGGTCTGGAGGAGACCGCCCGGGCCATGCGCTACGCCTTTCTGGAGGAGACGGCGGACCGGGTGGGGGCCCAGCGCATCGCCACCGCCCACACCGCCGACGACGACCTGGAGACCTTCCTGCTCCACCTGCTCCGGGGGACGGGGCTGCGGGGGCTGACGGGCATCCCCCCCCGGCGGGGGAGGCTCATCCGTCCCCTGCTCACCACCACCCGGGCGGAGGTGGAGGAGTATCTGCGCCGGTACGGCCTGCCCCACGTGGAGGACAGCTCCAACGGGACGGACGATTTCCTGCGCAACCGGCTGCGCCACCGGGTCATCCAAGAGCTGGAGGAGCTTGCCCCCGGGGTGTCCGGGCGCTTCCCGGCCACGGCGGCCCGGCTGCGCCGGGACGACGGACTGCTGGAGGAGCTGGCCGGACCCCTGTGGAGGCAGGCCCGGCGGGAGGGGGAGGACCTGGTCGTGCCCGTCGCCGTCCTGGGAGAGGCCCCTCTGCCCCTGTCGGTGCGGGCGGCGCGGCAGCTGCTGGGGACGCTCCGGCCCGGGGCGGGCGGGGTGACGGCCGCCCACCTGGAGGCGGTGGCCGCCCTGTGCCGGGGGAACGACCCCTCCGCCCGAGTGAGCCTGCCCGGCGGACTGGCCGCCTGGCGGGAGTATGACCGGCTGGTGCTGGGGCCTGACAGGCCGCTCGCCCGGGTGGAGGAGCAGACGGCGGAGCCCCCCTGCGCGCTGGCGCTGGGAGGGGGCTGGACGCTGCGGTGCCGCTGGGGAAAAGCGCCGGAGGCGGGAAAAAACGACGGGTTTTTCTGCTTTTCCCGTGATAAGTTGGAGGGCGCGCTCCGGGTGCGCTCCCGGCGCACGGGGGATGAGCTGACCCTCCCGGGCAGGCCCCGGCGGACGCTGAAGCGGCTGCTCATCGACCTGCGGGTGCCCCGACGGAAGCGGGAGGCCATCCCCCTGCTGGCCGACGGGGCGGGGGTGCTGCTGGCGGCGGGCATCGGACCGGACAGCCGGCGGCTGGCCCGGGAGGGAGAAGAGGCGCTCTGGGCCCGCTTTGAGCGAGAGCCGGGGGCGGACGACACACACAGAGAGAAAGCGAGCGATGGACATGCATAAGGACGTCAAGGAGATCCTGTTCAGCGAGGAGCAGCTGAAGGAGCGGGTGGCCCAGATCGCCGCCCAGATCGACCGGGACTACGCCGGGAAGGAGCTCATGCTGGTGAGCGTGCTGCGGGGCTCCTTCATTTTCATGGCCGACCTGGTCCGGGCCATCACGGTGCCCTGCAAGGTGGACTTCATGGCGGTGTCCTCCTACGGCTCCGGCACGGTGAGCAGCGGGCAGGTCCAGATCACCAAGGACCTGTCCGAGGACATCACCGGGCGGCATCTGCTGGTGGTGGAGGACATCCTGGACTCGGGGAACACCCTGAGCTATCTGCTGGAGGTGCTCCGGGCCCGGAAGCCCGCCTCCATCCGGCTGTGCACCCTGCTGGACAAGCCGGAGCGGCGGGTGAAGCCCGTCCACCTGGACTACACCGGCTTCACGATCCCGGATGCCTTCGTGGTGGGCTACGGGCTGGATTACGATGAGTATTACCGCAACCTCCCCTACATCGGGGTGCTGCGCCCGTCGGTGTACGGCGGGGAGGAATGACCGGCCCGCGGAGCGGGGAGAGGAAAGGGCGGATGCGCCATGAAAAAATTCGCGTTTCGGGACGTGGTCTTCATCCTTCTGGTGTTCCTGGTGCTGTTCAGCGCCACCAGCGCCCTGCGCGTGATGGATCAGGAGGACGACCCCAGCTACGCCCAGATCCGGCAGCTGTTTGAGCAGGAGAAGGTGCGCTACTTCGAGGTCCGGGACGACGACACCATCGTGCTGCAGCTCCGGGACCCGGAGGAGACGGTGACCTACCGCCTGGCCAGCTTCCAGGTGTTCTACGACGACCTCCACGAGCTCATCGACCGGCAGTGGAAGGCCGGGCTCATCGAGGACTACGACTATCCCCCGGGCTTCACGGCCCCGTGGTGGATGTCCTATCTGCCCTATCTGCTGATCTTCCTGTGCTTCGGGATGCTGATGTACTTCATGTTCGCACGGCAGGCGGGGGGCGGCTCGGCCGCCGACCGGGGGGCGGGCCGCTTCGGCCGCGCCCGGACCAAGAGCCTGTCCGACCAGGGGAAGAAGGTCACCTTCGACGATGTGGCCGGGGCGGACGAGGAGAAGGCGGAGCTCCAGGAGATCGTGGAGTTCCTCCGGGATCCCCAGAAGTTCACCGCCCTTGGCGCCCGCATCCCCAAGGGGGTGCTGCTGGTGGGCCCTCCGGGCACCGGCAAGACCCTCATCGCTAAGGCGGTGGCCGGGGAGGCGGGGGTCCACTTCCTGTCCATCTCGGGCTCCGACTTCGTGGAGCTCTATGTGGGCGTGGGCGCCAGCCGGGTCCGGGACCTGTTCGACCAGGCCAAGAAGGAGGCCCCCGCCATCGTCTTCATCGACGAGATCGACGCCGTGGGGCGTCAGCGGGGCACCGGCCTGGGCGGCGGCCACGACGAGCGGGAGCAGACATTGAACCAGCTGCTGGTGGAGATGGACGGCTTCGGCTCCAACGAGGGGGTGGTGGTCATGGCGGCCACCAACCGGCAGGACATCCTGGACCCCGCCCTGCTGCGCCCCGGCCGGTTCGACCGGCAGATCTACGTGGGCCTGCCCGACATCAAGGGGCGGGAGGCCATTTTGAAGGTCCACGCCAAGGACAAGCCCCTCTCCGAGGACGTCTCCCTCCGGGCGGTGGCCCGGGGCACCGGCGGCTTCACCGGGGCCGACCTGGAGAACCTGATGAACGAGGCCGCCCTGCTGGCCGCCCGGGCCTCCCGGCCCTATATCACCATGTCCGACCTCCATGAGGCCATGCTGAAGGTGGTGGCCGGGCCCGAGAAGCGCAGCCGGGTGGTCACCGAGCAGGCCCGGCGGCTCACCGCCTATCACGAGGCGGGCCACGCCGTGGTCATCCACGAACTGCCCACCCAGGACCCGGTGCATCAGATCACCATCGTGCCCCGGGGCCCGGCGGGGGGCATGACCATCTCCCTGCCCCAGGAGGACAAGAGCTACCGCTCCCGCACCGAGCTGGAGGAGAGCATCGCCGCCTGCCTCGGGGGGCGGGAGGCGGAGGAGCTGGTGCTGGGCGACATCTCCACCGGCGCCTCCAACGACCTGCAGCGGGCCACCAACGTCGCCCGGGCCATGGTCACCAAGTACGGCATGAGCGACAGGCTGGGCCCTGTGGTCTTTGACAGCGGCAGCGATGAGATCTTCATCGGCCGCTCCATGGCCCAGGCCAGGCCATACTCCGAGGAGGTGGCCGGCGAGATCGACCGGGAGGTGCGGCGGATCATCGACGGGGCCGCCCAGCGGTGCCGGGACATCCTCACCGCCCGGCGGGCGGAGCTGGAGCAGGTGGCCCAGTACCTGCTGGAGCACGAGACCATGGAGTCGGCCGACTTCGAGGCGGTGTTCGCCGGCGGGGCGCCGGAGGGGCTGCCCGGGGACGGGGCGGAGCCGCTGGCGAAAGAGGAGAGCTGAGTGATGGAGCGCATCCACATCAAGGGGGACACCTGGTACCTGGACGCCCCCCGGGCCACCATCCCCTTTTACAAACTGGGGGACGGAGCGGTGGTGCTGCTGGACAGCGGCAGCGAGGGGGACACCGGCATCGTGGAGCATTTCCAGGCCCACGGAGAGCGGGTGGCGGCGGTGCTGAACAGCCACGGCCACCTGGACCACGTCCACAGCAACGTCCCCCTGCGGGAGGCCTTCGGGGCGGAGATCTGGATGCCCAAGCTGGAGGCCGCTATGCAGGAGAGCCTGCTGGGCCTCAAGGCGGAGTACGACCCCATCAACTATCACATCATCCAACAGGTGTTCGCCGACGCCCTGTTCTCCGCCGACCATCTCATCGGGGTGGACCAGACGTCGGTGACCGTGGGCGGGGCGACCTTCCGGGTGATCCAGACGCCGGGGCACTCGGTGTCCCACGTGGCCTTCGTCACCCCGGACAACGTGTGCTACGCCGGGGACGTGTTCTCCTCCCCCGACCTGCTCTCCCGGGCCCGGGTGCTGTACACCTTCTGCTATGCCGAGGATCTGAAGAGCAAGAAGCGGCTGGCCCGGGAGCAGTGCGACTGCTTCGTGGTAGCCCACCGGGGGGTGTTCTCCGACGGGGCGGAGCTGGCCCGGGCCAACATCCGCTACCTCTACGAGCGGGTGGAGCTGATGCTGAAGTACATGGACCGGCCCATGAGCCGGGAGGAGATCTACCGGGCGCTCTTCCTGGGCCTGGGGCTCCACGGGGGCTCCCCCTGGAAGGAGAGCAACACGGTGAACATGCTGGGCTCCCTCATCGAGTTCCTCCAGACCACCCGCCGGGTGACCACCGAGTGCAGGGACGGCGTGTTCGTCTACACCAAGGTGCCCGGGGCGGAGCAGTGGGACATAGAGTCCGAATTATTGGACCTTTAAACCGGTATCCTTTCCTCAGAAACGAGGAAAGGAGCGGCGGCTATGGGCTACGACATCATCTGGGTCAACGGACATGTGGAGGTCTACGACAGCCGGGGCGTCTTCTGCTTTTCGGCGGACAGCCGCCGGGAGGCGGAGGAGGAGCTGCGGGAGACCGCGTGAACGGCAAAAGCCGGACGGGGAGACCCGTCCGGCTTTCTCATGTCCCGGGACGGGCGTTGCGCCCGGGGGCAAAACGGGGTATACTGGGGGCAAAGGAGGGAGCGACATGAAGCCGTTTCACCAGTGGACCCGGGAGGATCGGGAGCGCTACTACGCCGCCCTGCTGACCCACATCAACGACCCGGAGTACTTCGCCAGCCACATCGGGGTGAAGGTGACCCGGGTGGCCGACGGGGAGGCCGACGGCGAGCTGTTTGCCGACGAGGCCAACTGCAACTCCATGGGCATCGTCCATGGGGGCGCCCTGTACACCCTGGCCGACACAGTGGGAGGCATGGCGGCCTTCAGCCGGGGGTACAGCTGCACCACCGCCTCGGCCACCCTGAACTACCTGCGCCCCGGGGTGAAGGGGCGCAGGGTCTTCTGCCACGCCCGGGCCCAGAAGATGGGCCGGACCCTGTCGGTGATCCGGGTGGACATCACCGGGGAGCGGGGGCTCCCCCTGGCCACCGGGCTGTTCACCTTCTGCGCCATGGCCCCGGTGAACTGGGACGGGGAGAGCGGCGAGATGGTCACCACCACCGGCTGAAATTTTTCCCACTCCCCCGTCACATTCCCCCGCCGATCCCGTCATAAGGGGTGAAAGGAGGTGCGGACCATGGAGGACAGCGCCATCATCGACCTGTACTGGGCACGGGACCAGGCGGCGGTCACCGAGACCGACCGCAAGTACGGCCCCCTGTGCCGGAGCCTGTCCCTGCGCATCACCGGCAGCCGGGAGGACGCCGAGGAGTGCGTCAACGACACCTGGCACCGGGCCTGGGACACCATGCCGCCCCAGCGGCCCGGCTGCCTGCGGGCCTACCTCTGCCGCATCGCGCGCGGCCTGTCCATCGACCGCTGGCGGGCCCGCCGGGCCCAGAAGCGGGGAGAGGGGACCGAGGTGCTCCTCTCCGAGCTGGAGGACTGCATCCCCGCCGCCCCCAGCGCCGAGGAGGTCTGGGAAGCCCGGGAGGTCGCCGCCGCCATCGACCGCTGGCTGGACGGACTGGACCGGGAGAGCCGGGCACTCTTCGTCCGCCGCTACTGGTACGGCGACCGGGTGGACGAGCTGGCCGCCCGCTGGGGCCGCACCCCCAATGGCACGGCCCAGCGGCTGCGCCGCCTGCGGGCGGGGCTGCGCCGGGCCCTGGAGCGGGAAGGAGTGATCCTATGAGCGACAAGAGCGAGCGGCTGTTCGAGGCCCTGGGCGAGCTGAGCGACGCCCACATCGATGAGGCGGCCGGGGCAGAGCCGGCCCAACAGAAAGGGAAGCCCCACCGGAGGCGCTGGGCGGCGGCCGCCGCCTGTCTGGCCCTCGTGGCGGTGGGGGTGGGCTCCCTCTCCGGCGTCATCCCCCTGCTCCCGGGGGCTCCCGGGAACGGCACCGGCGGCGCCGGCCACGACGAGGCCAGTACCTTCATGTCCTACGCCGGCCCCGTGTTCCCCCTGACCCTGAGGGAGGAGAACGATTCCATCTCGGCCCAGCGGGACATCACCCTGGACTTTTCCCCCTGGGTGCGGGAGTGGGTGTCCAACGAGGAGGAGGTGGCGGCCATGGAGGGCCTCACCGACGCCGAGCGGCAGGATGCCATGGAGCAGCATGATGAGTGGTTCCCCGAGGGCGGGTATCACCGCAGCTCCGACCATATCCTGGTCACCGACGCATACACCCTCACCAACCCCGGCGACGCCGACCAGACCGTGACGGTGCTCTACCCCTTCGCCGCCAGCCTGGGCAGTCTGGACGAGGGGCTGCCCGCCCTCACCCTGGACGGGGCGGCGCTGGAGGCAGGGCTCCACGTGGGGAGCTACGCCGGCGGCTTCCGGGGGGTGGACGGCCCGGACGACCCCCGGTTCCTCAACCTGCGTCAGGCCGGCAGCTGGGAGGACTACCGGGACGTCCTGTCCGACGGCAGCTACCTGCAAAACGCCCTGGAGGCGGGGCCCGACGTCAGCGCCATCCCGGTGACGGTGTACGAGTTCACCGACCCCTACGGCCCGGCCCGGGACGGCGACGCCGGCATCCCCAACCCGTCCATCCGGGCGTCCTTCGGCCTGGACTATGACGAGACCACCGTGCTCACCTATGGCTTCCACGGCGCCCGGTACGACCGGGAGGGGGGCACCATGATCCAGGAGTTCTCCATCCCCATGTCCTGGGGGCGGGAGGATGGCCTCTTCTACCTGCTGGTGCTTGGGGAGGACATCGAAGACCTCACCACCGGCGGCTACGTCACCGGGGGCACCGACGCGGACACCCCCACGCTGGAGGGCTGCGGCGTCACGGTGGAGCGGTATGAGAGCGACCTGGACACTATGCTCCGGGAGATCCTGACCCCCGAATGGGAGGAGCGCAGCCGGAGTTACTACCAGGACGACCTGCGCCTGAGCATCGATTTTGAGACCTTTTACCGGGCCTTCCTGGAGCATCTGCTCTCCTACGGCCTGCTCTCCCCCCAGACGGTGGAGCGGTACGACGGGTCCTGGCTGGAGAACATGGTGCGGGACGTCACCGTGGTGGACCGGGTGTGCTGGCTGGAGGCGGAGGTCACGATCCCCGCCGGGGGCAGCGTCACCCTCACCGCATCCATGACCAAGGAGGCCAGCTTCGACTTCGCCTGCGCCCACACGGCCAATCAGGGGGTGAAAGGCTATGACCTGGTGACAAGGCTGGGCTCCAACCTCAGCTGCACGGCCCAGACCGCGACGCTGGAGGACCGGGGGCAGATCCAGATCGTCCGGCAGAACTTCGGCTTCGACCTGGAGAACGGGGTGAACACCGTCACCCTGGACCCGGAGGTGGAGCACTACTACCTGGAGGTCCGAAGGGCGGAGACAGAGTGAGATCCCAAAAACGGCACAGGCCCCCGGGCAGCGCGGAGCGCCCGGGGGCCGCCTTTTTTGGGACATACCCCGCCCCTGCCCCGCATATAGTCACACCAGCAAGACAGCGAGGTGTTGACACATGCGGACGGTTTGGAAGGACAATCACATCCTGCTCCGGGGGCGGGCGGCGGAGGCTCCCCGGTTCTCCCACCGGAACCACGGGACGCTGTTCTGGCTCTTTCCCCTGACGGTGCGGCGGCTGTCCGGGACGGAGGACCGGCTGAACATCCTGACGCCCGGGACGCTGCTGGACGCCTTTTCCCCCGCCCCGGGGGAGGGGGCGGCGGTGGAGGGGGAGGTGCGCTCCTTCAACGACCGGAGCGGCCAGGGCAGCCGGCTGGTCATCACCGTCCACGCCCGGACCCTGGAGCCCTGGTCGGGGGAGGACGGCAACGAGGCCCTTTTGACGGGGACCCTGTGCCGCCCGCCCACGCTCCGGCGTACCCCCCTGGGCCGGGAGATCTGCGACATGATGCTGGCGGTGGACCGGCGGTACGGCCGGGCGGACTACCTGCCCTGCATCGCCTGGGGAGCCCAGGGGCGGCAGTGTGCCGGGCTGGGGGTGGGGGACCGGGTGTCCCTCCGGGGCCGGCTCCAGAGCCGGGGGTACGTCAAGCAGCTCCCGGAGGGCCCTCAGCGGCGCACCGCCTTCGAGGTGTCGGTGATGGAGCTGCTGGACTCCGAAGAACGGCGGCGCGGGGCGGAGGGATGACCCTCCGCCCCGCGTCCCGCTGTTCAGTGCCCCGAGGTGGCCTTCAGCCCCAGCAGGCCGATGAGCAGCAGGGCCACGAACACCATCCGGGGCAGGGTGACCGCCTCCCGGAAGAAGACGATGCCCACGATCACCGCCCCCACGGCGCCGATGCCCGTCCACATGGCGTAGGCGGTGCCCAGGGGCAGCGTCTTCATGGCCTGGGCCAGGAACAGGAAGCTCACCACCATCCCCGCCACGGTGAGGACCGAGTAGCCCAGCTGGGTGAAGCCGTGGGACAGCTTCAGCGAGGTGGACCAGAGCACCTCCATGAGGCCGGCGGCCACCAGAAAGATCCATGCCATTTTTGACCCTCCTTTGCGGATCTCCGCAAAAAAATAAAGCGCCTCCCCGCGTCTTCTTCGGCCTGACGACGCGGGGCAAACGCCCACCGGCCACCCGGCGGCGGCTCGGCGCAGTCAATATACCACAGGGGGAGAGGGATGTCAAGGGCCGCGAAGGCCCCCGGCATCCCCCTCCCCTGGGGCGCGGGACCCGCGCTCGAGATCAGGGCTGAGAGGCCTTCGGGGCGGCGGCGTCCAGCAGCTGTGCCAGCCGGGCCACCATGTCCAGCACCAGCCCGTCGCAGAAGGGCTTTTTCTCCTCCCCCCGGGCCTTGGCGTCGGTGAGCAGATCCACGCAGGTCAGGGTGCCGTGCTGCTGCCGGAACTCCTGGATCACCGCCCGCTGGGCCTCGGCGGGGGCACCCGCCGCCCCCAGCACCAGGGAGGCTGAGGTCAGTACGCCGCAGGTGGCCCCGCAGCGCATCCCGGATCCCATGAAGGTGCCCAGGCGATAGGCCTCCTCCGGGTCCATGTTCAGCTTGTCGGCGAAGGTCATCAGCACCGTCTGGCAGCAGTTGTGGTGCCGCCCCTGGTCGGTCCGCAGCCATTTCGCGTATTCCATCCGATCCATATCCTGTCTCTCCTTCCGCGGCCCCAGGGCCGCTGTTCATTATGATGTGCGCCCCCTCAGTTGAAGGCGTCGGCCTCCTCGGCGAAGAGGGCCCGGATGCGCTCCAGCACCGGCCGGTGCTCCGGCCGGGTCAGCTCCGGGTCCACGGCGAGCAGCGCCCGGGCGGCGTCCTGGGCCTCCCGGAGCAGCTCCACGTCCTCCGCCAGCGAGGCCACCTTCAGCTGGGGCAGGCCGTGCTGCCGCTGCCCGAAGAAGTCGCCGGGCCCCCGCAGGCGCAGGTCCTCCTCGGCGATACGGAAGCCGTCGGTGGTGGCGGTGAAGGCCCGCAGCCGGGAGAGCGTCTCCGGCCCGGTGTTCCGGGTGAGCAGCACGCAGTAGGACTGCCAGCTCCCCCGGCCCACCCGGCCCCGGAGCTGGTGGAGCTGGCTGAGGCCGAAGCGGTCGGCGTCCTCCACCACCATCAGGGCGGCGTTGGGCACGTCCACCCCCACCTCCACCACCGTGGTGGACACCAGCACCTGGAGCTCTCCCCGGGCGAAGGCGGACATGACGGCCTCCTTGTCCCGGGGCTTCATCCGTCCGTGGACACAGCCCACCGTCAGGTCGGGGAACACGTCCCGCTGCAGCTCCCCGGCGTAGGCGGTGGCCGCCTTCAGGGGCGGGCCCAGGGGGTCTCCCGCCCCCTCCTCCACGGCGGGGCAGACGATGTACACCTGCCGCCCCTCCCCGGTGAGCTTCCGGATGAAGTTGTACATCCGCTGCCGCTTGTCCTCCCCGATGAGGTAGGTGGCCACCGGCCGCCGGCCGGGGGGGAGCTCCCGGATGACGGACACGTCCAGGTCGCCGTACACGATGAGGGCCAGGGTGCGGGGGATGGGGGTGGCCGACATGACCAGGATGTGGGGGCTCTCCCCGGCCTCCCCCTTGCCGGCCAGCAGGGCCCGCTGCTCCACCCCGAAGCGGTGCTGCTCGTCGGCCACCACCAGGCCCAGCCGGGGGAACCGGACCCCCTGGCTCAGCAGGGCGTGGGTGCCGATGACCAGGTCCACCTCACCGGCGGCGATGGCCCGGTGGAGCTCCTTCTTTTCGGCGGGGCGCAGGGAGCCGGTGAGCAGCCCCACCCGCACCCCGGCGGGCTCCAGCAGGGCGGACAGGGAGCGGAAGTGCTGCTCGGCCAGCAGCTCGGTGGGCACCATCAGGGCGGTCTGCCCCCCGTTTTGGGCGCACATCCAGGCGGCGTACCCCGCCACCGCCGTCTTGCCCGAGCCCACGTCCCCCTGGACCAGCCGGTTCATGGGCCGGCCTCCGGCCATGTCGCCGGAGATGTCCTCCATCACCTGCCGCTGAGCGCCGGTGAGGGGGTAGGGGAGCAGCCTCTGGTACCCGTCCACCGGCGCCGGCTCCATCCGCCAGCCCTTCCGGGCGGTCCGCCGGCCCCGGAGCAGGGCCAGCCCGGCGGAGAGGTAGAACAGCTCCTCGAACACCAGGCGCCGTCGGGCGACGGCCAGCGTCTCAAAGGAGTCGGGAAAGTGGGCCTGCCGGCAGGCCCACTCGGCGGCGGCCAGCCGGTGCTCCCGCCGCACCGGCTGGGGCAGAGTCTCGGGCAGCCTTTCGGCGCAGGCCTCCACCGCCTGGCGGGCCAGCCGCACCATCAGATGGTTGGTGATGCCCGCCGTCAGCGGGTAGACGGGCAGGATGCAGCCGGTGACCGCCTCGTCCCCCGGGCGCTGGAGCACCGGGTTGGTCATCCGGCGGCGTCCCCCCTGGCCCTCCAGCCGGCCGAAGAAGACGTACTCCTCCCCGGGGCGCAGGGCGTCCTTCATCCAGCTCTGGTTGAACCAGGTGACGTCCGCCGTCCCGGTGGCGTCCACCACCCGGGCCTTCACCAGCTCCAGCCCCCTGCGGATCCGGTTCAGCCGGGGGGCGGCGGCCACCATGGCCCGGACGCACACCGGGACGTCCTCGGGGGCGGAGCGGATGGCGCTGCTCCGCCGCCGGTCCTCGTAGTCCCGGGGGTAGTAGGTCAGCAGACTCTCCACGTCGGTGAGGCCCAGCTTGGCCAGCTTTTTCCCCCGGGCGGGCCCCACGCCGGGGAAGTCGGTGAGGGGGGTATGCAGATCCAGGACCATGGGGGCACCACCTTTCGGGGGAATTAGAAATTGAGAGTGGAGAGTGAAGAGTGAAGAGTGGAGATAGTTCACGAAAATTAGGAATTAGGAATGAGGAATTAGGAATTTTCTGAGTCGGGGCGGGTCCGGATTTGCCGTAGGGGCGGCCCCGTGTGGCCGCCCGGTGGCGGATACTCCCGGCACCCGACACGCCCCGGCAAAACCACAACATGTAGGGTGCGACGACCTCGGCGCACCGGTAAGGGGCGGCTTCGATTCCGAACACGCCCCGGCGAAACCGCAACATGTAGGGCGGGGGCTTGCCCCCGCCGTCGTTCGCAGGGACCCACGCCCCAGTGACCACCCACGCAAGGCGCCGCATCATCGGGGGCAGCCGGTTTTTCGCCTACCCACGGGCGGCAGCAGGCGGGAGCGGGCCGCGTCGGCTCACGGAGCGCCGGATTTAGAGGCAGGCAAGGAGCAGGATTTGAGGGGAAGGAGATTTTCAAGGACCATGGGTCCTTGAGCCGGTCTTTGGTGACTTTCTGCCGGTCCAGAAAGTCACTCGCCCTCAGGCGAAACCGCAGCAGGGCTCTCCGCGACAGACCACCCGATGCGGAGAGGAAACAACGCGGCAGGGGCAAGCCCCTGTCCTACCTGTTGCGAATGCGCCGGGGTGTGCCGGACGCCGGAGCCGTATACCGCCGGGCGGCCACGTGGGGCCTCCCCTACGGAAAATCCGGAACGCTCCAGCACGCTTTCCCACGCCGCAATGACCACCCACGCGAGGCGCCTTGTCGTCGGGAGCGGAAAGTTTCTTCTATTTCCCACGGGCGGCAGCAGGCGGGAGCGGGCTGCGTCGGCTCACGGAGCGCCGGATTTAGAGGCAGGCAGGGAGCAGGATTTGATGGGAAGGAGATTTTCAAGGACCATGGGTCCTTGAGCCGGTCTTTGGTGACTTTCTGCCGGTCCAGAAAGTCACTCGCCCTCAGGCGAAACCGCCGTAGGAGTTTCCGCAAGAGACCGCCCGATGCGGGGCGGGACCGCGGCCCGCCGGGGGTCATAGAGGGCAGAGCCCCTTATACCAAAATTGGGCGGTGGGTGGGTATAGATAAATCCCTCAGGCGAAACCGCGGTAGGACTTTCCGCAAGAGACCGCCCGATGCGGGGAGGGACCGCGGCCCGGCGGGGACCGGCATCGTGCTGATCGTATTGTACCACACTCCGGCCCGGTTGGGGACCCCCTGTTTTGCTTTCCACCCGAGAAAAACAAACGTCCTTTTCCGACGCACCGTTGTGTTTTTTCCCAATCCCTTCCTTTGCCCCTCAGCCGGCTCTGTGTTTTTCTCCAAGGTTTGTCCGGAGAGGGAAAAAAACTTGCAAACTGTATTTGGATTCTATATAATTTAAACATCAAAGGTGATGCGCCTCCGGGGCGCTCTGCACTTCAACGAGGAAGGAAGGATGTATCCCAATGGCAGTCATGGAATTCAAAAAAGTCCTGGTGGCCAACCGGGGTGAGATCGCCATCCGGGTGTTCCGGGCCTGCTACGACCTGGGGCTGCACACGGTGGCCATCTACTCCAACGAGGACACCAACAGCCTCTTCCGCATCAAGGCGGACGAGGCCTACCTCATCGGCGAGAACAAGAGCCCCCTGGGCGCCTATCTGGACATCCCCTCCATCATCGACCTGGCCAAGCGCCGGGGGGTGGACGCCATCCACCCCGGCTACGGCTTCCTGAGCGAGAACGCCGATTTCGCCCGGGCCTGCGAGGAGAGCGGCATCAAGTTCATCGGCCCCAGCTCCGACGTGCTGGCCCAGATGGGCGACAAGCTGGCCGCCAAGGCCACCGCCATCGCCTGCGGCGTGCCCATCATTCCCGGCTCCACCGAGCCGCTGAAGGACGCCGATGAGGCGGTTTCCATCGCCAAGAGCTACGGCTTCCCCATCATCCTCAAGGCGGCCGCCGGCGGCGGCGGCCGCGGCATGCGCCGCTGCGACAGCGAGGAGGATGTCCGCCGGGAGTTCCATCTGGTGAAGAACGAGGCCAAGAAGGCCTTCGGCAACGAGGACATCTTCATCGAGAAGTTCCTGGTGGAGCCCAAGCACATCGAGGTGCAGATCCTGGCCGACGAGCACGGCAACGTGATGCACCTGGGGGAGCGGGACTGCTCCCTGCAGCGCCGGTACCAGAAGGTGGTGGAGTTCGCCCCCGCCTGGTCGGTGCCCAAGGCCACGGTGGACGCCCTCCGGGCCGACGCGGTGAAGATCGCCAAGCACGTGGGCTACATGAACGCCGGCACCGTGGAGTTCCTGGTGGACAAGACCACCGGGCAGCACTACTTCATCGAGATGAATCCCCGCATCCAGGTGGAGCACACCGTCACCGAGATGGTCACCGGCATCGACCTGGTCCGCGCCCAGATCCTCGTCGCCGAGGGGCACCCCCTCTCCCATCCCCAGATCGGCCTGAACAGCCAGGACGACCTGCAGATCCGGGGCTACTCCATCCAGTGCCGGGTCACCACCGAGGACCCGGCCAACAACTTCGCCCCCGACACCGGGCGCATCACCGCCTACCGCTCGGGCGGCGGCTTTGGCGTCCGGCTGGACGGCGGCAACGCCGCGGCGGGCACCGTCATCTCCCCCTACTATGACTCCCTGCTGGTGAAGGTGACCACCATCGACAACACCTTCCCCGGCGTGTGCCAGAAGGCCATCCGGGCCATCAACGAGATCCACATCCGGGGCGTCAAGACCAACATCCCCTTCGTCACCAAGATCCTCACCCATCCCCAGTTCCAGGCCGGCAAGTGCCACACCAAGTTCATCGACGACACCCCCGAGCTCTTCGACATCCGCAACAGCAAGGACCGGGCCACCCGGGTGCTGAAGTACATCGCCAACATCCAGGTCCGCAACCCGGACGCCGACCGCAAGCAGTACGACGCCCCCCGGTTCCCCCAGCCCACCGGCAAGCCGCTCCACGGCCTGAAGGAGCTGCTGGACAGCCAGGGGCCCGACGCCGTGAAGCGGTGGGTGCTGGACCAGAAGAAGCTGCTCATCACCGACACCACCATGCGGGACGCCCACCAGTCCCTGCTCTCCACCCGGATGCGCACCCGGGACATGCTCAAGGGGGCCGAGGGCATGGCCGAGATCCTGGCCGACTGCTTCTCCCTGGAGATGTGGGGCGGCGCCACCTTCGACGTGGCCTTCCGCTTCCTGCACGAGTCCCCCTGGGAGCGGCTGATCAAGCTGCGGGAGCTCATCCCCAACATCCCCTTCCAGATGCTCTTCCGGGGCGCCAACGCCGTGGGCTACACCAACTACCCCGACAACCTCATCCGGGCCTTCGTGGCCGAGTCGGCCAAGTGCGGCATCGACGTGTTCCGCATCTTTGACTCGCTGAACTGGGTCCCCGGCATGGAGATCGCCATGGACGAGGTGCTCAAGCAGAACAAGCTGTGCGAGGCCACCATCTGCTACACCGGCGACATCCTGGACCCCAAGCGGGACAAGTACACGCTGAAATACTACGTGGACCTGGCCAAGGAGCTGGAGAAGCGGGGGGCCCACCTGCTGGCCATCAAGGACATGTCCGGCCTGCTGAAGCCCTACGCCGCCAAGAAGCTGGTCTCCACCCTGAAGCAGGAGGTGGGCCTGCCCATCCACCTGCACACCCACGACACCACCGCCAACCAGGTGGCCACCTATCTCATGGCCGCCGAGGCGGGGGTGGACATCGTGGACTGCGCCACCGCCTCCCTGTCCTCCCTCACCAGCCAGCCCTCCCTCAACGCCGTGGTGGCCGCCCTGCAGGGGCAGGAGCGGGACACCGGCCTGGACCTGCAGGAGCTGCAGCGGCTGGACAACTACTGGGCCGACGTGCGCCTGCGCTACGCCAGCTTCGACGAGGGCCTGAAGAGCCCCACCACCGACATCTACCGCTACGAGATCCCCGGCGGGCAGTACACCAACCTGTATCCCCAGGTGGTCTCCCTGGGCCTGGGCCCCCGGTTCGAGGAAGTCAAGGAGATGTACCGCACCGTCAACGAGATGCTGGGCGACATCGTCAAGGTCACCCCGTCCTCCAAGATGGTGGGCGACCTGGCCATCTTCATGGTGCAGAACGGTCTGACCCCCGACAACATCCTGGAGAAGGGCAGGAGCCTCTCCTTCCCCGACAGCGTGGTCAGCTACTTCAAGGGCATGATGGGTCAGCCCGCCTGGGGCTTCCAGCCCGAGGGACTGCAGGAGGTCGTCCTCAAGGGCGAGGAGCCCATCACCTGCCGCCCCGGCGAGCTGCTGCCCGCCGTGGACTTCGAGGCCGTCCGCAAGGAGATGGAGCGCTTCATGGATCCCGCCGAGATCAGCATGCGGGCCGTCATCTCCTACTGCCTCTACCCCAAGGTCTTTGAGGAGTACTGGAAGCACCGCCAGGACTACGGTTACCTGATGCGGATGGGCAGCCACGTGTTCTTCAACGGCATGGCCCTGGGCGAGACCAACAAGATCAACATCGAGGACGGCAAGACCCTGGTGATCAAGTACCTGGGCCTGGGCGACGTGGACGAGGAGGGCAACCGCACCGTCCAGTTCGAGCTCAACGGCATGCGCCGTGAGGTCTCGGTGCCCGACCCCGCCGCCGTGGCCACCGCCAAGCAGGTCACCCTGGCCGACCCGGAGGACAAGAGCCAGGTGGGGGCCTCCATCCCCGGCATGGTGTCCAAGATCAACGTCAAGCCGGGCGACAAGGTAGAGGAGAACCAGGTGCTGGCCGTGATCGAGGCCATGAAGATGGAGACCTCCGTGGTGGCCCGCATGGCGGGTACCGTGGACCAGATCCTGGTCAAGGAGGGCGACAACGTCAAGGCCGGCGAGCTGCTCATGACCATCGGCACCCGCTGACCCGATCCCCGCGCGACGACATGCGAACGGCCCCCGGCGCTGCAGCGCCGGGGGCCGTTTCATGCCCACTGGGGCGCCCCTTCTGCCGGGGGCGCCGCGCTTGAGAGGAAAATAGGGCTTGACAGGGGGAAGGAGAAGTGTTATGGTTAATTACACAAGTAATGAACCAATGCACCAGAGCCGCGCCAAAGGAGGTGGTCCCGTGCACGGAAGCCTCAGCGAGCAGTCGCTGATCTATCTGCAGATCGCCCGGATGCTGGAGGACGACATCCTCCGGGGCATCTACCGGGAGGAGGAGCAGGTCCCCTCCACCAACGAGCTGGCCCGGGCCTACAACATCAACCCCGCCACCGCCGCCAAGGGCATCAACCTGCTGGTGGCCGGCGGCATCCTCTACAAGCGCCGGGGCATCGGCATGTTCGTGGCCCCCGGCGCGGGGGAGAAGGTGCGGGACAAGCGCCGCGCCGCCTTTTACGAGGGGTACGTCCGCCCCCTGATCCGGGAGGGCCGGTCCCTCGGGCTGGACGAGGGGGCGCTGCTGGACATGGTGGCGAGAGCCGCCCAGGAAGGAGAGAGCGAGACATGACCACCCGAGAGACCAACGCCCTGATGGCCCGGGGCGTGTGCAAGGCCTACGGCCAGCTGAAGGTGCTGGACGGGCTGGACCTGACCGTGGAGCCGGGGAAGATCTACGGCCTCATCGGCCGCAACGGGGCGGGCAAGACCACCCTGCTGAGCATCCTCACCGCCCAGAACACCCTGGACGCGGGGGAGGTGACCTACGGCGGGCAGCCGGTGTGGGAGAACCAGTGGGCGCTGGACCACCTGTGCTTCTCCCGGGAGCTCCAGCCCACCCAGAACGGGGCCCAGAACCCCCAGAAGGTGCGGGACTATCTCCGGGCGGCCGCCGCTTTCCTGCCCCGCTGGGACCGGGAGTACGCTGCCCGGCTGCTGGAGGAGTTCCGGCTGGAGCCCCGGAAGAAGATCGGGCAGCTGTCCAAGGGGCAGATGTCCATGGTGACCATCCTGGTGGCCCTGGCCAGCCGGGCCCCCGTCACCATCCTGGACGAGCCGGTGGCCGGCCTGGACGTGGTGATGCGGGAGCGGTTCTACCGCCTGCTGCTGGACGACTACGCCGAGACGGGCCGCACCTTCATCCTGTCCACCCACATCATCGAGGAGGCCGCTTCGGTGTTCGAGGAGGTCCTCATCCTGGACCGGGGGAAGATCGTGGAGCACGCCCCCACCGAGGAGCTGGTGGGCCAGTTCGCCTATCTGTCCGGGGCGGAGGAGGAGCTGGACCGGGCCTGCGCCGGGCTGCAAGTGCTGTCGGAGGAGCGGGTGGGCCGCCGGACCACCCGGGCCGTCCGGGGGACGCCGGAGGCGCTGGAGGCCGCCGGGGCCTTCGACGTGGACCTGGCCCCCATGAATCTGCAAAACGTCTTCGTGGCCCTGTGCGGCCACGGGGACGAGCGGTGAGGGGGTGGGGACATGGCCCGCTGCGTCCGCTATCTCATCCGGATGTGTATGCTGCCCGCCCTCGGGGTCGTGCTGCTCTTCGCCGCGGCGCCTCTGCTGGTGCCGCTGGAGTTCCTGGAGACCTACTACACCTCGCTGCCCATCGCCGCCCTGGCCATCCTGTTCGTCTACGGCGCGACGGCCACCGGCTGGCAGGCCAACCTGGTTCTGTCCCTCGGGGCCCGGCGGCACGACCTGTTCCATGGCACGGCGGCTGTCTTCGTCCTCACATCCCTGCTGGCCGCCGCCCTCATCGTCCTCGCCGCCATGGTCCCCGGGGCGCTGGGTATGACCCGGTTCTCCGGCGACGGGGCCATGGGGGCGCTGGCCGGCGGCCCCGCCGCCTGGCCCATGCTGTGGCTGGCCTGCCTGACCGGCATGTCGACGGGGGGCTTTTTCGGCCGGCTCTTTCTTCTCCGGCACAAGGTGCTTGCCATCGTCCTGCTGGCGGCCTTCTGGCTGGTGGCCACGGTCCTCTGCCTCGTGGCCCTCATGGTCCCCGTCGCCGCCTGGGAGGTCCCCCTCGGGGTGCTGCCGGCGGCGCTGTACCTGATCCTGACGGGGCTGAACGTCCTGTTTCTCCTGCTCACCCGGCGGTGGCTGCTCCGGGCCGTGGTGTGCTGACAAGGGGGTGCCGACATGGTTGGAAAAATGATCTCCCTGCACCGGCGGGTCCTGCAGATCCCGCTGCTGGTGGTGGCGGGGCTCTTCGCGGCCATCCACCTGGTCACCGCCGTGGTGCTGGCCGTTGCCCGGCCGGACACCGTCCCCATGGTGTCGGGCTATGTGCTGCCGGTCGCGGCGGGGAGCGCCCTGCTGCTGTGCACCTTTCAGCACACCGGCGGCGCCTTTGAGCAGGCCCTGCGGCTGGGCCGCACCCGGCGGGGGGCGCTGGGGGGCGTGCTGGCCCTGACCCTGCTGAACGGGGCGTCCCTCTTCGGCCTCAGCGCCCTGCTCACCGCCCTGGAGCGGTGGGCGGCCCCGCCCCTGTGGGCCGCCCTGACGGGGGCGCCCGGGTATGTCGTGGGGACTGAGGGGCGCGCTCTCCCCGCGCCGGCCCCCGGGGCGCCCGCGGTGGCGCCCGACCCCGAGCTGCTGGCGGTGGCGGGGGCCTTCCCCTGGTGGGCGTGGCTGGCCATCGCCATCGGCTGCGCCCTGGCCGGCTTCGTCCTGGGGGCGCTGATGCAGCGGCTGGGCCCCAAGGTCCTGTGGGGCCTGTGGGGGGCGTGGCTGGTGTGGATGCTCTGGCTGTACAGCCCGCCCCTGCGGGAGCTGCTCCGGCAGGGCTGGGTCATCCCCGCCGCCGTCCTGGCCGTGCTGGCCCTGACCGTCTGGTCGGCCTGGTCCCTGCTCCACGCGGTGGTGCGGCGGTAGGGGCGGGCGGCCATCCCGGAACAGAGCGGAAAGCGGACCGACGGTCGCCCCACGGCGACCGTCGGTCCGCTTCGTCTGGACGGGGCGGGGCCGGTGTGGTATGGTAGAGGCGGAAGAAGAGGCCCCGCGGGAGAGGAGGTCCCCATGAGACGTGAGACCCGGCTGTACAACGTGATCCTACCCATCTGGATGCTGCTGCTGTTCCCACAGGTGTGGCTCATCGTCATCCCCGGCAACCTCATCGTGGACATGGCGGTGCTGCTGCTGGCCCTGGCCGCCCTGCGCCACGCCGGCAAGGGCGCGGTGGTGAAGGCCCTTTGGTGGAAGCTCTGGCTGCTGGGCTTCGCCGCCGACGCCGTGGGGGTGGCCTGGATGTTCCTGGGGGCGCTGCTCTACATCCCCCTGGGCAGCCTGTGGGAGAGCACGGTGGGCCACATCGCCCACAACGCCTTCGCCCACCCGGCCGCCTTCCTGTGGACGCTGGCGGGGGTGGCCCTGGCGGGGGCGTGCATCTACCTTTTCGACAGGCGGGCCATGAGGGGGTGCCTCCTGCTCACCGCCCGGGAGCGGCATGTCATCGCCCTGGCCCTGGCCGTGGTCACCGCCCCCTGGCTGTTCTTTATCCCCATGTACTGAAGCCGAAACGAAGCCCCGGGCCGGTCCAAGGGACCGGCCCGGGGCGGGTTTATGCCGTTTTGCCCGGGCTCACTCGAAGGTCCCGAGGAACAGGGGCACCCCGTTCTCCAGGTCCACGATGCCGTAGAGGAAGGGCCGGTCGAAATCCAGCTCGATGCCCTTCGGCTCCACCATGGGGGCGCCCTCCCCGGCCACGGCCACCACCGTGGCGGCGGCGGCCTCGGTACCCTCCTCGTTGACCGCTATCTTGGCGGCGTGGATGACCTGGGAGAGGTAGTAGCCGTAGGGGTTGTCCCCCAGCAGGGAGAAGTCGGCCCGGTCGGGGTCAAAGGCGGCGTCCAGCCCGAGCGCGGCCAGGGTGTCCTTCAGCTCCCCGCTCCACTCCGCCTCGAACTTGGGCAGGGTGAGGCGCAGGAAGAAGTCCTCCCGCTCCCCGCTGTCCCGGATGAGTTGGGCCAGCTCCGCCCCGTCCAGCTCCGCCAGCCAGGTCTCAAAGTCGGGGGAGTCGGGGTAGAGCCGGGGCATCAGGGCAAAGAAGGCCAGCCGCCCGTCGTCATAGGGCAGCAGGGCCCCCACGCTGTCCTCCGTTTCCAGATAGGGAAACTCCCGGTCAAAGTGGCGCAGGAAGTCCACCCAGTCCTCCGACCCGTCGGCGTGGGTGAACATCCGCTCCGTGGTGTCGTTGGGGTCGAATTCCTGGGCCCAGGTGTTCTTCAGGTACAGGGCGTTCACCAGCAGGGCGGCGGTCTCCTCCGCGAAGGGCTCGTCGATGATGGAAGGGATCATCTCATTGGTGTGGTCGGACACCCAGCCGTTGAGGGCGGGGACGATGCCCGGGGCGGACAGCTCCGCCTGGAGCACCTGGGCGCCGAAGATGCCCATGCATTTGCCGATGAAGTCCTCCCGGATCTCCCCCGCCGGGTCCACCCACAGGCTGTTGGCGATGGAGCACTCCGTGGAGCCGCCCAGCCCCTCGTAGCCGGCGGTCAGGTTCTGGCACAGGGCGTTGAGCATATCCAGCCCGGCCCCGCCGGACAGGACGGCCTTGAATTGGGTCAGTGTGTCCCCCTCCGCCCCGTTGGCCGCCATGGACAGGGCCAGGGCCGCCGACAGGGGGGAGATGAGGGCGGGCTCGCCGGAGCGCTCCCGGGCCCCCCGGAGCAGGTCCAGGCCGAACCCGGCCAGGGCGGTCTCGGCCGGCTCGGTGGAGCCGTCGTAGGCGACGACGATGGGGTCGGCGGTGAGCTCGGTCACGTCGGCGGCGGACGCGCCGCAGCCGGCCAGCAGGGTCAGGGACAGGGTCAGCACCAGGGCAAGAGACAGGATGCGTTTCATGGAACTACCTCCTTTTCCGCGTCGTGGTGGTGTGGGTCCTTCTGTCCCTTTGGACGAAAACGGCGGAAAAAAGTTTCGCCTCCCGCCCAAAATTTCCCGAAAAAATTTCCCCCAGCCTTTTTTGCCCCCGGCGGGCCGAAACAGTTGCAAAATCCGGGAAAAGCGGCTATACTGAAAGGCAGCTTGCATTGGATCAAGGAGGAACTGCTTTGGAACGGACAACGATCGCGCAAATTTTCGCCGACCGGGAGGCGCTGGGCGGCCGGACGGTCACCGTCATGGGCTGGGCCCGCACCATCCGGGACATGAAGGGCTTTGGCTTCATCGAGCTCAACGACGGCTCCTGCTTCAAGAACCTGCAGGTGGTCATGGACGCCAAGGCGCTGGACAACTATAAGGACATCGCCGGGCAGAACGTGGGCTGCGCCCTCGTGGTCACCGGCACGGTGGTCCTCACCCCGGAGGCCAAGCAGCCCCTGGAGGTGAAGGCCGTCTCCATCGCGGTGGAGGGCCCGTCCTCTCCCGACTATCCCCTGCAGAAGAAGCGCCACAGCGTGGAGTTCCTGCGCACCATCCAGCACCTGCGGCCCCGGACCAACCTGTTCTCCGCCGCCTTCCGGGTGCGCTCGGTGGCCGCCCACGCCGTCCACTGCTTCTTCCAGGACCGGGGCTTCGTCTATGTCCAGACCCCCCTCATCACCGCCAGCGACTGCGAGGGCGCCGGCGAGATGTTCCAGGTGACCACCCTGGACCTGGAGAACGTGCCCAAGAACCCCGACGGCACCGTGGACTACACCCAGGACTTCTTCGGCAAGCGGGCCAGCCTCACCGTCTCCGGCCAGCTCAACGCCGAGAACTTCGCCATGGCCTTCGGCAACGTGTACACCTTCGGCCCCACCTTCCGGGCGGAGAACTCCAACACCCAGCGCCACGCCGCCGAGTTCTGGATGATCGAGCCGGAGATGGCCTTCTGCGACCTCAACGGGGACATGGAGGTGGCGGAGGCCATGATCAAGCACATCATCCGCACCGTCATGGACAAGTGCCCCCAGGAGATGGCCTTCTTCAACTCCTTCGTGGATAAGGGCCTGATTGAGCGGCTGGAGCATGTGGCCTCCTCCGACTTCGGCCGGGTGAGCTACACCGAGGCCGTGGAGATCCTGAAGAAGAACAACGACAAGTTCGACTACAAGGTGGAGTGGGGCTGCGACCTGCAGACGGAGCACGAGCGGTACCTCACCGAGCAGGTGTTCAAGCGCCCGGTGTTCGTCACCGACTACCCCAAGGAGATCAAGGCCTTCTACATGCGCCTTAACGACGACGGCAAGACTGTGGCGGCCTGCGACTGCCTGGTGCCCGGCATCGGAGAGATCATCGGCGGCAGCCAGCGTGAGGAGCGGCTGGACATCCTGGAGGGCCGCATCCAGGAGCTGGGCATGGACCCCAAGGACTACTGGTGGTACTGCGACCTGCGGCGCTACGGCTCCTGCCGCCACGCCGGCTTCGGCCTGGGCTTCGAGCGGATGGTCATGTACCTCACCGGCATCAGCAACATCCGGGACGTGGAGCTGCACCCGAGAACGGTGGGCAACGCGGAGTTTTAAACGGAAAAGGAGGAACCGCCATGTTCCTGCCCGAGGGCTTCGACCTGCATGAGTGGGAGCTCACCTGCCACAGCCTCACCGACAACGTCCGGTGGCGGCAGGTCATGGAGGGCAACCTGCGGGAGAGCGCCCGCTTTGAGATCCACTGCTGGGCGGAGGAGACCGAGGCGCTGGAGGCCGCCCTGCGCTTCGGCGCGCCGGCGGACACCGGCTGGCAGTGGGGCACCGTGGTCCGGGGGGCTGTGACGCCGGGATTTATCCGCTATCTCCTCTCCCTGCCCAAGCCCGCCAGGGACGTATACAACAGGATGACCCCCTTCTTCACCATCGCCCTGAGCAACGGCTTCTGGTCAGAGCACTACGGCACCGAGCTGGACCAGGGGGAGCCGTGGGAGACCTCCCCCGGCCAGTGAGAACAGCATAGAGACGGGAACAGGCCCGGGCGCGACGCGCCCGGGCCTGTCTTTGTTTTTGCCGTGACACCGGCGCATTGGGGCCGGAGGGGGAAAGCACCGCCAAGAATTAGGAATGAGGAGATAGGAGATAGGAGATAAGGGGCCCACGCCCCAGTGATTACCCGCGCGAGGCGCCTCGCCATCGGGAGCAGACGGCCCCTCGCCTGCCCACGGGCGGCAGCAGGCGGGACCGGGCCGCGTCGGCTCACGGAGCGCCGGATTCGGAGGCAGGCAGGGAACCGGTCTTTGGTGACTTTCTGCCGGCGCAGAAAGTCACTCGCCCTCAGGCGAAACCGCGGCAGGAGCTTCCGCGACCGACCACCTGATATGGGGCGGTAGCCCGGCAGCCCGGCGGTCACCGCCCCGCGTTTTTGAGGGCGAAGGCCAGCTTCACGGCCGCCGCCCCCAGCAGGACGCAGAGGACGAACCCATAGAGGATATCTATGCCGAGCCTGTCCCACCCGGAGACAGCCTGCCACAGGCACTCGCTCACGACGGCGCCGATGCCGCACAGGCCCACGATCAGCCATCTCATGGCCGGCCTGCGGCACCTCCTCTCAAGGACGAACTGAAGGGCGGCGCCCGCGAACACGCAGAGATAGACCAGCGCCGTCAGGACCGGAACGGACCAGCGATAGAAGGCGCTGAAAAACCCGATTTCGAAGAGCTCCACGATCCCCATACGTTCCCCTCCTCTCCGATCTCAATTCCTAATTTCCGAGTCCTCATTCCTGCGTTGCCGCAAAGTCCGCTCCCAACCGGGCCCGCGGCTTTCGCCGCTGGGCTCCGCCGGGGGCCCCTTATCTCCTGTCTTCGCTCCCCACTCTTCACTCTCAATTCCTAATTCTCCTCAAGGCCGCCCCGGCCAGGACCCCCGCCAGGGAGAAGCCGGCGGCGATGGGCAGCAGGGGCCAGTCGGCCATATTGGACACCAGCCGGGCCAGGGGGATGAAGACCAGCGCGCACAGGGCACACAGGACAGGGTAGAGCAGGCACAGCCCCTGCCGCTTCCCGAGGGACAGCCCGGAGAAGAATCCCCCCACGGGGAGCAGGAGATAGGGGTAGAGCAGCCCGGACAGCACCGGCACGTCGGCGGCGTCCAGCAGCCGCAGCGCCATGGGCAGCGCCAGGCACAGCAGCAGGGCGAAGGGGAGATAGGGCAGGGTCTCCCGCCATTTCAGCGGCGACGGCCCGGGGGGCAGCCCCAGCTTCTCCCGGATGGCAGACACCTCCGCGTACCACCCCACCCACCGGCCCAGCCAGATGAGCAGATAGACCGCCGCCAGCAGGACCAGGTACACCGCCATGGCCTGCCACGACCAGGCCCAGCCCAGCAGGGTGCAGGTGAGGGTGAGCGCCCCGGCAGTGAGGGCAAAGTGGGCCAGGGAGCGCAGGACCAGGGTGGGCCCGTCGCCGGCGAAGGGGAGGGTGGACACCCCCACCACCGCCCCCAGCAGGAAGTAGAGGGCCAGCTGGACCGCGAAGGCCAGGGGGGCGGAGCCCAGCCGCAGCGTCAGGTCGGCGCTCACCAGCCGGAAGGGGGTGTGGATGCCCATGGAGATGAGCCCGCCGCTGACGATGTCGTTGAACAGCCCGCCCAGGGGGATGAGGACGGCCACCCCCAGCAGCCCCCCGACGAGGGCGCGGGTCAGCGCCCGCCGTTTGTCATCGATGAACATGACGCTCCCTCCTTTCACAGGTCCAGGGTCTCTTTGATCTTCTTCACGTACCGCCGGGACACATAGCACACCGTCCCCCCGGTGAGGGCGATGCGGATGGTCCCGGTGAGGGACAGGTCCAGAGCGGTGACCTTCCGCAGGTTGACGATCTCCGAGTGGGAGATGCGCACGAAGGTGTGCCGGTCCAGCCTGGCCTCCAGCTCGTAGAGCCGCTCCCGCAGGTCGTAGACCGCCCCGATGGTCTGGACCTTCACCCCCTTCTCCTCGCCGTAGCAGCGGAGGATGTCCGCCTCGGAGAGGGGGACGGCGGTGTCCCCGTCCCAGCCGATGAGGGCGGCGCCCCCCTCCAGCCGGGCGGCCAGGGCCTTCACCTCGTCGGTGAGGGCGGGGGCGGTGATGGTCACCGTGGGCCCGGCGCAGCCGGGGTCGATGCGGATGTCCACCTTCACGGGGCTCCCTCCTCTCTGGCTTCGTTCTCTGATTCCAATATAGCGGAACGGGGGCCGCCTGTCCAGTGCTTTCGGACAGACGGCCCCCCGCGGGGGACGGGCGGTCAGTCCTCCTCCCGGAAGGCGAACAGGTCCTCCACCGTCACCCCAAACACCTTGGCCAGGTCCATGGCCAGCTTCAGCGAGGGGTTGTACTGGCCCTTCTCCAGCCGGCCGATGGTCTCCCGCCGCACCCCCACCAGGGCGGCCAGCTCGGCCTGGTCCAGGCCCTTCGCCTGGCGGTGCTCCCGCAGGCGGGTCTCCAGCCTCATGCGGCGAACCTCTCGTAGCCCAGGAAGAGCAGGTCCCTGACCAGGCAGACCACGGAGAAGAGGATCAGGATGCCGCTCCGGTCCAGGGTGAGGTTCCAGCCCTCCACTCGTCCGCTGACGAGCAGCAGCGCGCCCATGGCGACAAAAAAGAGGGTGAACAGGGCGGCGTCCGTCCGGCGCTCGTTTTCGGCGGAGCGCTCGTCCCCCCGCTCGGTGAAGAGGCCGGTGGCATTGAGGATCACCGCCGCCGCCAGGGCCAGCAGCACCGCCGACAACGCCACCTTCACGGGGAAGGGCAGCAGGTCCTTCAGCGGGTAGGACCGGGCGGTCAGACCTGCGGCCAGGATCAGGAGCCAGCACAGGGCGTCGATCTGCCGGCTGCGGGTGAGGGTGAGAAATTTGCGGGTATTCATGGTCACAGGCACCTCCGATGTGATATATTTGTCTCCTTGCGTGAGAAATATATCACATCTCGGGGACGGTGTCAAGGGGAAATGTGAGAAAAATATCACATGACAGAGGGCCGCCCGGACATGATGTCCGGGCGGCCCTCCGGCCTCACGCCACGGCGAGCGCGCCCACCTCATAGGTCCAGCTGCCGTCTTCGGCCATCCGGGCGGTGCAGTCGCTGAGATACTCAGCCCCGGTGCCCGAGCGCCAGATCTCCCCGGTGAAGGTGTCCTCGGCGCTGCCCGACAGGGCGAGGAACACCCCGTCCTCCCAGTACAGGTCCTCCCCGTCGATATAGCCTGCCTCCGCCAGCTCCTCCCAGGTGCCGGTGACCAGCTCCCCCTCCGGGTGGCGGCAGGAGAAGAGGTACTCCACCGCCTCCCTCTCGCTCCCGGTCAGGTCGGTGAGCTCCGACAGGTCCAGCCCGAGGTACGAGATGTCCGCCGTCAGGGCGTCGTTGTCCCCCCACAGGTCGTCCAGCACCCGGAGATAGAGGCCGCAGCGGTCGTCCGCGTCCCCGCTGTCCGCCTCAATGGCGTACACGGGCCCCAGCTGGGCGGGCCAGCTCTCGGCCACCGCGCCGTCCCAGGTGACGGTGAGCCGCATGCCGGGCCGCAGGTCGCCGGCCTGGACGGGCGCTCCGTCCACGGTGACGACGGTGTCCCCGTCGGTGGAGAAGGTGAGGACGGCGGTGCCGCCGTAGGGGCCGTCCGGCCCCTCGGCCAGCAGGCCCTCCGCCACCAGCCGGCCAGTCATCACCGCCCCCTCCGGCGTCCCGGGGACCAGGGTGGGCGGAGTGAGCCTGTCCCCCGCCGGGTCGGCGCAGCCGGCGAGAGTCAGGGCCAGGGCGCAGGCCAGCGCCCAGGAAAGCGGTCGCTTCATGGAACTCCCTCCTTGTGGTGTGTTGGGGCGAGGCCCCTCTGTCCGGTTGGACGGCGGGGGCGGAAAAAAGTTCCCCGCGGGGGTGTTTTCCCGGTGATTTTCCCTTGACAACGGCGGAAAAACCGGTAGAATGATAAAGAAGAAACACTTAACTAAAACTTTGCTTAGAAAGGGGGCGGGGCCATGACCCAGCGGGAGCGGGAGATCCTCAACTGGATCGCCGAGGACCCCACCATCTCTCAGCAGGAGCTGGCCGCCCGGGCGGGCATCACCCGGTCCTCGGTGGGGGTGCACATCTCCAACCTGATGAAGCAGGGCCACATCGCGGGCCGGGGCTATATCGTCCGCACCGCCCCCTACGCGGTGGTGGTGGGGGGAGTCAACCTGGACATCGGGGGCCGGCCCGACGGGGAGCTGGTGGCCGGCGACTCCAACCCGGGCCGGGTGCGCACCAGTCTCGGGGGGGTGGGGCGGAACATCGCCCACGACCTGACCCTGCTGGGGGTGGACACCCGGCTGCTCACCGCCTTCGGCGACGACGACAACGCCCGGCGCATCGCCGCCAGCTGCGGCGAGCTGGGCATCGACATCTCCCAGAGCCTCACGGTGCCCGGGGGGGCCACGTCCACCTATCTCTTCCTCACCGACGGGCGGGGGGACATGGCGGCGGCGGTGAACGACATGGCCATCTACGACCACATCACCCCCCAGTTCCTGGCCGGCCGGGCCCGGCTGCTCCAGAACGCCCAGCTGGTGGTGGTGGATGCCAACATCCCGGCGGAGGCCATCGCCTGGCTGGCCGACAACGTCCGGCCCCCCATCTTCGCCGACCCGGTGTCGGCGGCCAAGGCGGAGAAGCTCCGCCCGGTGCTGGGGAAGCTCCACACCCTCAAGCCCAACCGGCTGGAGGCCGAGCTGCTCTCCGGGGTGGCCATCACCGACGAGCGGAGCCTCAACGCCGCGGCGGACGCCCTGCTGGCCACCGGCCTGCGGCGGGTGTTTCTCTCCCTCGGGGGGGACGGGATGCTGGCCGCCGACCACAGCGGGCGGGTGCGGCTGCCCTGCCTGCCCGGGGAGATGGTGAACACCACCGGCTGCGGCGACGCGGCCATGGCCGCCGTCGCCTGGGCCTATCTCCGGGGCACCGACCTGCGGGGCACCGCCCTGGCCGCCCTGGCCGCCGGCGCCATCGCCATGGAGAGCGCGGAGACCATCAACCCAGCGCTTAATGAGAGGACCCTTGCCGCGCGGATGGGCCGGTGAGCGGGACCCGGCGCTCTCCGCGAGGGAACCGAGCCGCGCGGCAGCACGTACAAGGGGTTGGCAAAGCCAAGCCCTTGTGTTGCGGCAGAATTCATTTCTGACGCAATGGATAAAAAATGGGCCCCCATGGGATGCCCGCATCCCATGGGCCGAGCGCGGAGACCATCAACCCGGCGCTTAATGAGAGGACCCTTGCCGCGCGGATGGGCCAGCCAGCCATGGAGGCGAAAAATCTGAAGGAAACGATGCTGGGGAATTAGGAATTAGGAGTCAGGAATGGATGTGTGCGCCGCAGGCGCACGATTTTCAAGCAGTCCGGCTCCGCCGGACACCAAAATTCCTAATTCCTCATTCATCATTCCTAATTCCTAATTCCCAACTCCTAACTCTCTCGTCTTTCTCTGATTTTCAATCATACAACAGGAGGAATGCAACATGGACCTGAACAAGTATCTCGACCTGTCCCCCGAGGTGGCGCAGGCGCTGAAGGAGCACAGGCCGGTGGTGGCCCTGGAGTCCACCATCATCTCCCACGGCATGCCCTATCCCCAGAACGTGGAGACCGCCCTGAAGGTGGAGCAGATCGTCCGGGACAACGGGGCCGTCCCCGCCACCATCGCCGTCATCGGCGGGCGGCTGAAGGCGGGCTGCACCCCGGCGGAGATCGAGCACCTGGGCAAGGCGGGCGCCGGGGTGGCCAAGGCCAGCCGCCGGGACCTGGCGGTGCTGGTGGCCCGGGGGGCCGACGGGGCCACCACCGTCACCACCACCATGATCATCGCCCACATGGCGGGCATCAGGGTGTTCGCCACCGGCGGCATCGGCGGCGTCCACCGGGGGGCCCAGCAGACCTTCGACATCTCCGCCGACCTGGAGGAGCTGGCCCACACCCCGGTCATGGTGGTGTGCGCCGGGGCCAAGTCCATCCTGGACCTCGGGCTCACCCTGGAGTACCTGGAGACCCACGGCGTCCCCGTCATCGGCTACGGCACCGAGGAGCTGCCCGCCTTCTACACCCGGAAGAGCGGCTTCGGGGTGGACTACCGCATGGACAGCCCCGAGGAGCTGGCCGCCGCCTTCCGCACCAGCCTGGAGCTGGGCTTCGGGGGCGGCATGCTGGTGACCAACCCCATCCCCGAGGAGTTCTCCATGGACCCCGCCGTCATCAACAGGGCCATCGACGCCGCGGTGGCCGAGGCGGAGGAGCAGGGGGTCCACGGCAAGGCCATCACCCCCTTCCTGCTGGCCCGAGTGAAGGAGCTCACCGGGGGGGACAGCCTGGACAGCAACATCCAGCTGGTCTTCAACAACGCCCGGCTGGCCGCCCGCACCGCCGCCGCCCTGGAGGCCCTGCGGTGAAACGGGTGGGGGTGGACCTGACCCGGTGCGTGGGCTGCGGCGTCTGCGTCCGGGCCTGCCCCCTCGGGGTGCTGGAGCTCTCGGAGGGCCACGTGGCGGTGAACGCGCGCCGGCACTGCATGGAGTGCATGCACTGCGCGGCGGCCTGCCCCGTCCGGGCCATCACCTGGGAGGGGCTCTCCCCCGAGGCGCTGTACGTCCCCACACCGGAGGACCCGGTGGTCCGGGCGGTGATGACCCGCCGCTCCACCCGGCACTTCCGCCCCGACTGTCCCGACCGGGCCCTGCTGGCCCGGGTGCTGGACGCGGCGGAGTACGCCCCCAGCAGCAAGAACGAGCACAAAAACCGCTGGACGGTGGTGCTGGGGAAGGACAAGACCGACGCCCTCATCGACCCGGTGGTGGCCTGGGGGGAGGCCAACGGCCGCCCCGAGCTGAAAAAGCAGCGGGAGCGGGGCATCAACATGATCACCTGCGGCGCCCCCTGCCTCATCGTCGGCCACATCCCCATGACGGCCAACAACCCCGAGGGGGACGTGGTCATCGCCATGACCACCGCCGAGCTGCTGCTGGCCCGGGCGGGGCTGTCTACCTGCTGGGGCGGCTATCTGAAGCGGGCCATCGCCGGCACCCCGGCCCTGCGCCGGCAGCTGGGCATCCCCGACGGCCATCTGGTGGCCGGGGTGCTCATGACAGGCTGGGCCGACGGGGAGACCTACGTCAACGTCCCCTGGCGCAGGCCGGCGGACATCTCCTGGAGATAAGAGAGGGTGGGGGACCGGGCCTGTGGCCCGGTCCCCCACCCTTTTTGTCCTTCACGCCGCGTCCCTTGCCACCCGTCCCCACGCCAGGCTGCACGCGATGGCGGGGAGGGAGAGGAGCAGCACCATCCACAGCACGGCGGTGTAGCTGCCGCCCCCGGCGTCCACCAGGAAGCCGGATACCGACTCGATCAGGGCGGCGCAGCCCATGGCGATGTTGGAGATGCCAAAATTCTTGGCGTAGTACCTGGGGCCGAAGATGTTTTTGACGGAGGCGGAGTAGGAGCTGCTGGACCCGCCGTAGGCCAGCCCGCCCAGCAGCAGCCCCGCCAGCAGCAGGGGGTAATGGTCCATCCGGTCGCCCAGCAAAAGCAGCGCCCCCGCCGCCAGCATCAGCCCGGCGGAGAATCTCAGGACGGCCCGTGTGCCCACCCTGTCCATGGTCATGCCGATGGTCAGGCTGCCCAGCCCGTTGGCCGGGGAGATGAGCATGGCCACGATGGCGGTGCCCCCGAAGGCCACCGACATGCTGGCCGCGTGGTCCAGCAGGGTGAGCCCCGCGCTGCGCAGGCTGACGTTCCACAGGATCAGCAGCCAGAACACCGGGGAGCGCAGCATCTTCCCCGGGGCAAAGCCGGTGAGGGGGGCCCGGGCCTCCCCCGCGTCGGCCCGGGGCGGCAGGATGGACCGCCGGTCCAGCAGGATGAGCAGCACGACGATCAGCACGATGGCCCCGAACACCAGCATGGTGGTCTGCACCCCGAAGGCGGGCAGCAGCACCTCCGCCAGGGCGGCCAGCAGCACCGAGGACACCCCCAGGGCCATGTACAGCGCCCCGGAGATCAGCCCGCTGTGCCGGGGAAACCAGGGGATGGTGGTGGACTGCACCGCGCTGATGCCCAGGCCGATGCCCACCGCCGCGAACAGCCAGAACAGCACGATGACCATGGCGTAGCTCAGCCCCGGCCGGTCCACGGGCAGGAGGGTGAAGCCGCCCAGCCCCAGGAACACCAGGATGCCCAGCAGCAGGAAGATCCGCCGGGAGGAGATCCGGGAGGCCAGAAAGCCGCCCAGCAGAATGCCGGCGCTGGTGAACAGGTTGTGGAAGCCGAAGACGATGGACAGCATCCCCTCCGACCACTGGGGGAACAGCTCCAGCAGAGGATTGCGCATCACCGACCAGATGAACAGGGTGCCCAGCAGCAGATTGGCCACGATGCCCTCCGCCGCGATCGCGGCCAGCCTCCCTTTCCCCACGCGGTCCTCTGCCATTGTGACGCACTCCTTTCACGGCCTTGCCCCCAGTCTGTTCCTCTCCCCGGAATTTGATTTGACAGGCGGGGAGAAATTTGAAATCACTTTCACTTGCTGTGGCCCGGCGTGGGCCACGACTGATAGACGACCTCTTTTTCTTGATATAAAAATCATATCACAAAAGGAGCTGGCTGGCAAACAACTCTTTTTGCGCGCTGACAACCTGTGTGGAGTGGAAGGGAGATGCTGAGACGGCGGCGGCATGGCGGCGCTGGACCGCTTCCTTGGAAGGGGCGCCGGGGCGGAGGCCTCGGGCGGACTGCCTGGCCTGCCCGGAAACTCCCCTCTCTGTCCGCGGAAAACAGTTGACAAACACAGCGGGGGACAGTATAATAACTGAGCGGTCTTTTGGGACCTCTATGTGCGGCTGTGCTGGAATTGGTAGACTGGCAAGCTTGAGGTGCTTGTGTCCGAACGGGCGTACGGGTTCGACTCCCGTCAGCCGCACCAAAAAGAAAGGACTTCCGATAGGAAGTCCTTTCTTTTTGGGTTCCGCGGGCGTTGGCCCGCGCCACTTTTCAGCACTTGAATGCTCGGGCAAAGTGGACTGCCCTGCGCGGTCGTTTGCCGCCCTGCGCGCCATAGAGCTGTGACGAAACATTTTTTGCCGCTGTGCGCATAAAAGAACGGCGGCGAGGCATCCTCTGAACAACGTGCCCACGGAAAGCGGCGAAAGCCGGAACGGACGGAAAGATCTCCCATCCCTTCCGTCCGGATCTTGGAAAAGAGCGGCTGCCGGAGGGCGGCCGGCGGCCGGCCCTCCAGATCCTGCCGCTTTGGGAATAAGACGGCGGGGCGCTTTTGTCCTCCGCCGGGCATGATAAGACAGGCCGAAGACCGGCCTGTCTTATTTTTTCCATCGGTTGGACAGACGGTCGACGGCACGATATGAGGAGAGGAGCGAGAAGGATGGAACAGGAAGAACGGCCCGGAGGGCCCCGTCCGGCCCGGATGGCGGCCCGGGCGCTGGCGGCGGCCCTGGCGCTGGCCCTGACGGTGGGGCTGGGCGGCTCCGCCTTCGCCGCGGCCCCCGATCCCGGCGGGGAACAGCCGTCCGTCCTGGTCCCGGTGGGCCGGGCGGTGGGCATCAAGCTGTTTTCCGACGGCGTCATGGTGGTGGGCCTGGCGCCGGAGGCCGACGGGACGGAGTCACCCGCCCGGGCCTGCGGCCTGCGGGTGGGGGATGTGATCACCCAGATCAACGGAGAGGAGGTCGACTCCATCGAGGAGGTGCGGCAGGCCCTTCAGGAGGCGGGAGACGAGCCCTTGACCATCCAGGCCATCCGGGGGGACCGGAAGATCGAGCTCACCGCCGCCCCGGCGGGGACCGGGGAGAGCGGCTATCAGCTTGGGGCGTGGATCCGGGACTCCATGGCGGGCATCGGCACCGTCACCTGGTATGACCCGGCCACCGGGCGCTTCGCCGCCCTGGGCCACGGGGTCAGCGACGTGGACACCGGCCTGCTCATGCCCCTGGAGTCGGGGAGCATCATGTACGCCTCGGTCTCCGGAGTGAAGAAAGGAGAACAGGGGGCGCCGGGGCAGCTCCAGGGTAGCTTCCGGGTGGACGATGACCTGGGCGAGCTGTGGGCCAACACCGGCTGCGGCATCTTCGGCACCCTCACCGACCAGAGCCTCATCCAGGGGCTGGAGCCAGTGGAGGTGGCAAGCCGGGACCAGGTGAAGGTGGGCCCGGTCCAGATCTGGTCCACCGTGGACGGGGACCAGCCCCGGGCCTACCAGGCCGAGATCGTCCGGGTCTACCCCGGCGGGGAGGATGGCCGGGACCTGATGGTCCGGATCACCGATCCCGCCCTGCTGGAGGCCACTGGCGGCATCGTCCAGGGCATGAGCGGCAGCCCTATCCTCCAGGATGGACGGCTGGTGGGGGCGGTGACCCATGTGCTGATTGACGACCCCACCCGGGGGTATGGCATCCTGGCCCAGCGGATGCTGGAGCAGGGAGAGGAGTGTATGTAAAAAAATGTAAAATTTGACGGGAAGAAAATGGCAAAAAATGGAACATTGACTCTTGCGTTTCCTGTCCGGACATGGTAAATTATAAACAGAAATCTCAAAAAAGGGGAAAACTGGCCCCGGCGCGCCTGTCAGGCGCGCCGGGGGCCTGATCTGGCAGGAAAGGATGACGACCCATGAACGAGACGACGAAGATCCTGATCGCGGACGCGGACGCGGAGTTCCGACAGCTGCTGGCCGAAGCCATGGAGGAGGCGCCTCAGCTCCAGGTGGTGGGGCAGACGGACGACGGCGACGAGGTGCTGCCCCTGGCGGAGGAGCTCCGGCCTGACGTGGTGGTCATGGACCTGCAGCTGCTCCACACGGACGGGGTGGAGGTGCTTCGGAAGCTGAACCGGCTGGAGACCGGCCGCCGGCCCCGGGTGCTGGTGATCTCTGCCTATGCCCGGGGCGCCGTGGGCGAGGTGGCTGCCCGGGCGGGGGCGGATTACCAGATGCTCAAGCCCTGCAAGGCCGCGGCGGTGGCCGAGCGTATCCAGGACCTGGCCGGGGCTGCCCCGGAGGGGAACGGGGAGCAGGACCGGCGGGCCCGGCTGGAGAGCCGGGTCACCGCCATCATCCATGAGATCGGAGTGCCCGCCCACATCAAGAGATACCGCTACCTCCGGGAGGCCATCCTCATCGCGGTGGAGGACCGGGAGGTCATCAACGCGGTGACCAAGGTGCTCTACCCCGAGGTGGCCAAGCGGTATAGCACCACCGCCAGCCGGGTGGAGCGGGCCATCCGCCACGCCATCGAGGTGGCCTGGGACCGGGGCGACCTGGAGACGCTGCAGAAGTACTTCGGGTATACCGTCTCCCTTGCAAAAGGGAAGCCCACCAACAGCGAGTTCGTCGCCATGATCGCCGACCGGCTCCAGCTCCAGGACCGCGTGGTCCACTGAGAGCGGCCCGGCCCTACAGCGGCGCCTGCCCCGCCGCCCGGATACCGTCCGGGCGGCGGGGCTTTTTCTCGTCCGGGAGAGGGCACGGCGGGGTGCCAATTCGTGGAGATCCGCTCGGATCTTGTATATTTCGCCTATTTCATCTATTTCTAAGTGGGAAACTCTTGCTTTTTCTGCTAACTGCTTTATAATAGAAATTGATCATGCCGGCCGCGCCGCCGGTCCGCCGGGGGCGCGACGGAACGATGGAAGGAGAGAATGAAGCATGTTCTGTAAAAACTGTGGCAAAGAGCTTCCTGAAAGCGCGAAATTCTGCAGTTCCTGTGGGACCCCGGTCGCTCCGGCACCAGAGGAGCCGGAGGGGCAGCGCCCCGCTGAGGATGCGGCCCCTGCTCCCGAGAGCGCCCCGGTCACCGAGGAGCCCGCTGTGACAGCTGGGGAGAGCACACAGACTGCCGCGGACGGCGCTGCCGCCGGTACGGCGGCCGTAGGGGCAGAGGCTGCCGGCGCGGAGACTGCCGGCGCCGCCGACGCCGGCAAGCGCCGGGGCAAGAGCGGCCTGTTTCTGCTGATCGCAGGCGTGGTGGTGGTCGTCCTGGTCATCGTTCTGCTGGTCAAGCTGCTGGGCGGAGCGATCGGCGGCGGGAGCCGGACCCAGGCCTTCGCCTACCTCAACGACGATTATGAGCTGTTGTATCTGTCCGATCTGAAGGAGAAGACCGAGGCTCTGGAGATCACCGACGAGGCTGACTACGGCGCCGACGTCCAGTTCTCCCCCAACGCCAAGACCCTGTATTTCCTGGACGGGGACAGCACTCTGTACACCATCCCCGTGTCTGAACTGAAGGACAACGGCCGCCCCGATCGTATCGCCCGGGACGTGGAGACCTTCTGGGTGCTGGACACCGGGAACGTGGTCTACCTGGAGTATGACGGGGAGTATGAGGCCTCCATGTACGATGGCGAGGAGAGCTACACCCTGGCCAAGAACTTCTACAACTGGCGGATCGGCGACGATGACAAGACCTTCTACTATGTGGAGCGGGACCCCGACGACGGCATCATGACCCTTTTCAGCGTGCCCATCTCCAGGGACGGCGAGAACCAGGAGAAGGAGCTGCTGGACGGCGCCACCGACATCTACACCAGCTACGACGCCGACCTGCTGGTCTACGCGGAGGATGACTACGATCCCGACGCGGCCTACACAGAGGACTATGACTTCAACACCATGACCGTCTACTCCTGCAAGCCCGGCGAGGAGCCCACCGAGCTGGTCAGAGATGTCTACGACATCACCGACGTGAAGGTGGACGGCGGCAAGGTGAGCTTCTACTACTACATCCAGGAGAATGAGAAGCGCACCCTGTACGACTTTGTCACCGACAGCATGGCCGCCCAGGACGCCCAGATCCTGGCCGAGGAGCTGGAATATCCCGCCTTCGACGACTTCTACCCCGACGAGGCCTACTTCGACGGTACCTCCTGGTACTACACCACCTACAGCGGGGAGACCTTCCCCCTCTCCGCCGAGCAGATCGCGGAGTACGTCCCCGATGTCCCCCTGTCTGAGCTGGACGAGTATACGGCGTGGAACGTGGCCTATGAGGTGGCCGAGGCCAGCTATGATGCGGCCTATGAGGAGTACAGCACCAAGTACGATGAGTGGTACGCCGCCAGTGACCGCCAGTACATCCGCGAGAAACTGCAGGAGATCACTTACGGCCAGAGCTCTTACAGCCTGTACCACTATACCGGCAGCGCCGACAGCGAGCCCATCGCCACCGACATAAACCCCAGCCAGCTGGTCACCAGCAACGGCGTGTTCCTCTACCAGAAGAACACCGAGGCGGGCGGCAAGGTGGCCGACGTGGCCGACCTGGACTATTACAGCGACATCTACGACCTGCTGGAGACCGGCAGCGCCGAGGGCGCCGTCTGGTACCAGAACGTGGGCGACACCGAGAGCCCCTTTGAATTCGACGACGAGGAGACTACCGTGGCCCGCATGTGTGTCCTGAACGACAAGGAAGTGGTCCTCTACGTCCATGAGGGCGGCCAGTCCGCCCTGCTGTCCTACAGCTTGGGGGCCAATGCCCTGACCTTCACCGACACCATCCTGGACGACGACTTCGCCGGCCTGACCCAGAGCGAGGACACCAAGGGCAACGACGTGCTCTACCTTTTCACCGACGTGGACGGCGAGAGCTACGGCGACTTCAGCTGCTATGCCAACGGGGAGCTGACCGTGGTGGCCAAGGAGGTCCTGGGGGCCATCGTCCTGGACGAGAGCGGCACCACCTATGTGGTCACCGACCTCAGCAGCAGCGCCGCCGAGCTGTCTCTGGTCGACGGCGGGGACCTGGTCACCGTCAGCGACGAGCTCACCAGCGACCCCGTGTTCCTGGAGGACAAGCAGCTGCTGTACGTCTGCGACGGCGACCTGTACGTGTGGGACGGCAAAGAGGAGCGCCGGGTGGCCAGAGACGTGGAGGCCTTCTGGGCCGCCGTGGAGCTGTCCTACAACACCTACAGCCCCTACTGATCCCGGAGATACAGCCATCGAGAAGGAGAGAAAACCATGGCAATGTTTGACAGCTTGAAGGATACCTTGAACAAGAGCGTGGCCGCCGTCAGCGTCAAGTCCGAGAACCTGGTGGAGAGCAGCCGCATCAAGTCGGCCATCAGCAACGCACAGAAAAAGATGGAGGGGGAGCTCAGCGCTCTGGGCAGCAAGTTTTACCGCAGCTGGCAGGGCGGCCAGGCCAGCGTGGAGGCCTTTGCCGACGACTTCGCCCGCATCCAGGGCATCGAGAAGGAGATCGAGACGCTGAAGGGCCGCCTGGACCAGCTCAAGGCGGAGGAGGACAAGATCCTGGGCGGCGGCCAGAAGCCGGCCGCCCCCGCTGCCGGCACCATCTTCTGCACCAACTGCGGCAAGGCTCTGCCGGCGGGCAGCCATTTCTGTGACGAGTGCGGCACCCCCGTGGGCTGAGTGACCCATGCTGGAGGTACGCCACCTGAGCAAGAGCTACGGCGGGCGGCAGGTGCTGGCTCCGATCGGCTTCTGCCTGCCGCCCGGCCAGTGCCTCGGCCTGGCGGGAAGCAACGGCTCCGGAAAATCCACCCTGCTCCGGCTGCTGGCCCAGATCCAGCGGCCGGACAGCGGGGACGTCCTGTATGAGGGACGGTCCGTCCTGGGGGACCGGCAGTTCCTCCGCCGCCGGCTGGGCTATGTGCCCCAGAGCGCCGAGCTGGCCCCGGAGCTCACCGTCCGGCAGCAGCTCACCCTGTGGCAGCGGGCCTGTGACCTTGCGGGCCCCCTCCCCGGCGACATCCTGGAGCTGCTGGGGCTGGAGGAGCTGCTCCCCCGACCCGTCCGGGCCCTCTCCGGCGGCATGGCCCAGCGGGTGAGCATCGCCATGGCCCTGCTCTCCCGTCCGGAGCTGCTGCTGATGGACGAGGCCACCGCCGGTCTGGACCGGGACTATGTCCCCCGCCTGCTGGACTGGCTGGAGGACTTCACGGCCCGGGGCGGCTCCCTCATCTGGTGCACCCACCGCAGGGAGGAGCTGGACCGCCTGTGTGGCGCTGTCCTCCATCTGGAGGACGGGCGGCTCCTGCCCGGCTGAAAACTGAATTTGGGAGGCGAGAAGTATGAAGTGTTCAAAATGCGGAAGCGACCTGCGCCCCGGCGCCAAATTCTGCCCTCAGTGCGGGACGGTCGTCGAGGCCGCCGGCGCGGCGGAGGACCGGGAGCGGACGGCCGCCCCCGAGGCCGGGACCGCCGGACCCCAGGCGGCCGCTTCTGTGGGCGGCGCGGCCCCCACGGGCGGGAAGCGCCGGGGCCTGGGCCTGATCGTGATGGCTGCCGTGGTGGTGGTCGCCCTGGTGGCCGTGATCGCTGTGGCGGCGGGCGCCCTGTTCTCCTCCCCCCAGGACAAGGTGGAGAAGGCGTTCGACAAGACGGCGAGCGCCTATGCCGAACTCGATGAGGCCATGGGGCTGCCCGACCTGACCCAGCTGGCCGAGCAGCAGTCTATGACCCAGCGCCTGTCCCTGGAGCTGGCCAGCATCAACGAGCAGCTAACGGGCATGGACCTGTCCGCCCTGAAGGGCCTGGGCCTGCGGGTGGACACCGACTATGACCTCCCGGCCCGGAAGCTGGCCGCCGAGGTGGCGGCCTATTGGGACACCGATGAGCTCATCAGCGCCTGGCTCCTGCTGGAGGACAACGGGCTTTATCTCTCGGTGCCCCAGATCGCCGACGATGTCTACGGCGTGGACACCACCACCATGGGGGCCGACCTGGCCGCCCTGACCGGGGAGGACATGGTGGAGACCCTGGGCTTCAACTTCTTTGACCTGATCGACCTGGCTGCCCCCGCCCCTGAGACCACGCAGGAGATGGAGCAGGCCCTGGACCAGGCCGCCAGAGACCTGCTGGAGGCCATGGAGGTGGAGAAGGCCGGCTCCGAGACCATCGACGTCAACGGAAAGAACGTCAAGGCCAACGCCTTCGACATACTGATCCCCCAGGAGGCCATGGAGGACTACGCCGACGCCCTGCTGGACGCCGCGCAGACGGTGGACTACATGGACCTCTATGAGGAGCTGCTGGAGGCCATGGGCATGCCCAAGGAGCTGATCGAAAGCGCCATGTCCTCCATGGGCGGCGACCCCTATCGGGAGATGTTCCGGCAGACGTCCGACGGCATCGGCGCCGTCCTGGACGAGCTGGGCGATCTGGAGCTGACCGCCTATCTGAGCGACGGCCACCTGGCCGCCCTGGTGTACGATGACCACGGCCTGGAGGTCGGCCTGTATCTGGGCGGCGGCGAGCAGTATGTGGACGACCTGTCCCTGGAGATCTCCGTGGACGGCGACCGGATCCTCCTGGAGTCCTCCGGCGACCACAGCGGGAAGAGCGGCGTTTTCACCGATGAGACGGTGCTCCGCCTCCAGAGCGGCGGGGAGACCGTGTTCCGGCTCACCTCCGAGTTCAGCTACGACCCCAAGGCGGAGGACAACGGCCTCTTCTGGGAGATCTCGGTGGACGACCTGGGCTCCCTCAGCATCGAGGGGCAGATGACCACCACCAAAAACTCCCTGGAGCTGGTGCTGGAGGATATCTCCGTCAAGGCCATGGGCATGGAGCTGGTGGCCCTGGAGGCCGAGTACTATGTGGGCCCCTGTGAGGGGATCGAGCTGTCCGCCGACGGCGCGGTGATGCTTCTGGAGATGAGCGAGTCGGAGCTGTATGACCTGGGCATGGAGCTGGAGGCCAATGCAGAGGATTGGGCCTACGGTTTGCAGGAGCTGCTCTACGACAGGCTCCCTGAGGAGCTGCTGTGGGCGCTGATGTACAGCTACTATTGAGGACCGGATGAGAGCGCTGCGCTTTTTCACGGTCAGTGTCCGATACACCCTGGGTAAGTTCTGCCAGCAGCGTTGGCTGCTGGCAGGGCTTATCCTTTTATGCTTTCTGCTGCCCCTGGCGGCGGGGCAGGCGGCCGGCCGGCTCCTGTCCCGGGGGGTGGATTTCTCGGGGGTCACCCTGGCCATCTCCGCCCCCGAGGGGGACGATACCCCCGCTCTGCTGGAGCAGTACATGGGCGGGATGGAGGACATCCGCCAGTACTGCACCGTCCTGGCCATGGAGGAGGGGGAGGCCCTGGACGCCCTGGAGGCGGGGGAGGTCACCGCGGTGCTGATCCTTCCGGAGGGGTTCATCCGGGGGGTGATGTACGGGTATGACCCCGACCTGCGGCTGGTGGTGGCCGGGGAGCGGCCGCTGGAGTCCCTGCTCCTGCTGTGGGTGGGCCAGAGCGCCAGCGATATCCTGGCCGCCTTCCAAGGCGGGGTATACGCCGTGCTGGATCTGTATGACCAGTTCCCGCCCCCCGGCCTGGACCGGGACCGGGTGCTGGTGGACATCAACCTGGAGTACATCTCCCTGGCCCTGGGCCGGGAGGACATGTTTCAGCCCCAGCAGATCTCGGCCACCGGCGTCCTGCCCGTGCCCCTGCACTACGCCCTGGCGCTGCTGGCCTACTTCGCCCTGTCCGCCGCCCCCCTGTTCGTGCCGGTGTACAGCGGCGGCTGGCTGCGGGTCCAGCGGCGGCTGCGCTGTGTGGGCCGGAGCTGCGCGCCGGGCTACCTCAGCGGCGTGACGGTGGGAGGGCTGGCCCTGTTTTTGCTGCTGGCTCCGGCCGTGCTGCTGGCGGGCGGCGGAGCGGCGCCGGGGCCCATACTGGCCGCGGCGGCGGGGATGGCCCTGTTCTGCTCTCTGTTCTGCGCCCTGTGTTGCCTGGCGGCGGGGAGCGCCGCCGGCTGCGGCATGCTGGCCTTTTTGATCTCGCTGGCCTCCCTGATCCTGGCGGGCGGCGTCCTGCCTCCCGTCCTGCTCCCCGGCCCCCTGCGGCAGCTGAGCGGGCTGTCCCCGGTGAGCTGGCTCATGGATCTGGCCGCCTGGCCCCTGGGCTATGACCCGGCGCCCGCCTCTCTGGCCGCCCTGGGGATCGGGACCGTGGGGATGGCTGCCCTGGGCCTGGCCCTGTACCGCCGCCGGGCCGACCGGCAGGAGGTGACGCCATGAGAGCTTTGGGGACCTTTTTCCTGACCGCGCTCCGGGGCCAGCTGGCCAGCTGGCGGACCTGGTGCCTGCTGCTGCTCCTTCCCCTGATCGTGTTCGGAGCGGCCCGGCTGTCCCCGGCGGAGGAGGTGTCAGCCCCGGTCCAGGTGGGGGTGGTCCTGCCGGAGGAGGGCGGAGAGCGCTTCTGGTCCCTGCTGGAGGAGCGGTCGGGGACGGTGGTCACCTTCCGACAGACCGACGGGGAGACCGCCCGGCGGCAGGTGGCCACCGGGGCGTGGGACTGCGCCTTCCTGCTCCCGGATGACTTTGAGGAGCGGCTGTCCCGGGCGGAGCTCTACGAGCTGGTCACCCTGCTCACCGGCCCCGGCTCCACCGTCTACCCCGTGGTGCGGGAGACGGCGGCGGCCGTCCTGGCCCAGTGTGTCTCGCCCACGGTGGCGGAGCGCTATCTGCTCCGCAGCGGGATCGCCGATCAGGACACCATCGGGGCCATGCGGCCCAGGCTGCAGGAGGTCCTGGAGGAGCGGGTGCTGATCGCCATGGAGACGGCGGACGGCCGTCCGCTGGATCCCATCGCGCTGGCGGACAGCGGCCGGGACCAGCTCCTGGCCGGCCTGACCGCCATCCTGCTGCTGATTTGGGCCCTTTTGATCGCCATGGATCTGGGCCGCTGGCTGGGCAGCCCCTTTGCCCGGCGGCTGGCCCCCCTGCGGAGGACCGGCTGGCTCATGCTGCCCCGGCTGGGGGCGGCGCTGATCCCCGCCCTGCTGGCCGGCTGGCTGGCCCTGCTGGCCGCGGGGCTGCCCGGCTACGTGCTCCCGCTGATCCCGTATCTGCTGCTGTGGGGAGGGGTGGGGGCGCTGCTGGCCCGGCGGCGGGCGCTGTGGTCCGCCCTGCCGGCGCTGCTGCCCTTCGTGCCTGTGGCGGGGGTGCTGCTCTCTCCCATGCTGCTGGACCTGTCCCAGATCTTCCCTGCCCTGGCCCCGGCGGTGCGCTGGGACCCCGTCACCCTCTATCTCCGGGCCGGGAGAGGCCAGTGGCAGGACGGGGCCCTGCTGGCCGCTCTGGCGGCGGTCCTCCTGCTGCTGTCCTGCCTGAGCGGACGCAGGGCCTCCGGGCGCTGAGGGGAATGAAAATGTGGAGAGGCCGCGGCGGGCAAAGCTGCCCGCCGCGGCCTCTTGTCCTGATTTGGGAAGCTGGGGCGCTTCAGCGTGTCCCCTCCCACTGCTCCCACCGCGCCCCGATGACCCGGGCCATGTCCTGGTAGTACGCCTCGTCGAAGGGGACGAAGAGATAGGCCTCGTCCTGGAACTCGTCCGAGTGGTACCGCTCCGGGCCGAACCAGGCCAGGGCGTGGGCGTCCACATCGGCGGGGAAGGATGGGTCGCTGTCCGCCCCGTAGTAGTACCGGGCAAAGGCCTCCCCCTCCTCATCGAAGAGGGCGGAGAACAGCTGCCCGCCCAGCTCGTCCCGGATAAAGAGGCGCAGGTCGGTCCCCTCCGGGTCGGCCCGGAAGGCATCCACCGTGTCCCAGCACCGCTCCAGGAACTCCACGCTCATCAGGTCCTGCTCCATGCACCAGCGCAGATAGATGGCCAGGTGGTCATAGGCGCTGATCTCGTCCACCGGCAGGCGCTTTTCCCGGATGCTTCTCAGGTGCCACTCCCCGTCGTCCAGCACCCAGCCGCCGTCCGCCTCCTCTTCCTCCCCGTCCTCCATGGCACTGGGCCGGTCGGGGTCCACGACAAAGCTCACGTCCTCCATCCGCGCCAGCAGTTCCTCGGCGCTGCGGCGCTGCTTGAAGTCCAGCTCGTCCTGATAGAGGGGGATCACCTGGTAGAAGTTGACCTCCTCGCCGCCGGGCAGGGTGCAGACCCCCGCCCCCTCCTCCGCCCCCTGGGGGGAGATCAGGATGGCGGCGCAGAGCTCGGTGCCCTCCGCGAAGGGGGACTCCTTGCCCAGGGTGTGGCCCCAGCCCAGCCAGGTGTCGTTCTCGATGGGCAGCCGGGCCAGCACCTTCAGCAGCCGGACGGGCCAGTACCACCCCTCGTCCTCCAGAGACCCCTCATCCAGCTTCCAGTCCGGCGGCAGGGCGATGGCCACCTCCGCCCGCTCCAGCCGCTGCTCCGCCAGCTCCTCCGGCACGTTCATCCGGCGGGCTCCCATGCCCATGGTCACCAGAGTGTACCAGTCCCGGTCCTCCGCGGGCGGCACCACGCAGATGTCCACATGGATGTCCGGGGAGACCAGCTCGTGGAACACGTTGTCCGCCGGGCCCCAGTGGGCGGCGATGTGGTCCTCTACCGCCGCCATCTCCTCCTCGCCGTAGTGCTCCCGGGGGATGACGGGCTCCCCGCCGGAAAAGGCCGTGAGGGTGGCCCGGTCGGGGACGCCGTCCTCCCCCACCCGGACCCGGAAGGTGACGTCCCCCTCCCCGGGCAGGCGGCAGATCAGGGTCACGCTGTAGTCCAGGTCGAAAAGCGCCGTTTCCAGCGTCCCCGCCTCCGTGTCGGGGCCGGGGCAGGCCAGCCACCGGCCGCTGTCCAGCCGCTCCTTCTGAGTGCGCAGCCACTCGGGCTTCAGCTTGGACAGCCCCGCCTCATTCATGCGCCACACCAGCTCCACGCTGTGCCCCTGCACCGCATAGGGGAAGGAGCAGTAGGGGGCGTCCTTCTCATACGCCGCCGGGTCAGGCCGGAAGAGCTCCATAAATCGGGACAGGCCCGCCTCGTCCACGGTGATGCAGGAGATGGCCCGCAGCTTTTCGTCGGCCCCCTCGTCCAGCCCCGCCTGGAGCTTCCGGTCGCAGCCCGGGTCGATCCAGTGGTACTCCATCTCCTCGAGGGCGGCCCCGGCCTCGATCTCCTGCCGCAGGGTCAGGAACTCGTAGTCCCCCGGCACCAGCCGAAGGCCCCGCTCCGCGGCCTCCAGGGCCCCGGCCTTATCCCCGAAGTGGGCGCGCAGCTTGCCCAGCTGCAGCCAGCCCCAGGGGTAGTCCGGCTCCTCCCGGACGCCCTGCTCGGCATACCGCAGGGCCTCCTCCAGCCGGCCGCAGTACAGCAGGGCGCAGGCGTAGCGGTAATACCACGCGCCGCAGCCCCTGGCATTTTCCTCTGAATCGGGCATCCACTGGGCGGCCCGGTAGTACATGGTGTACTCGTCCAGGTTGTTGCAGGCGTAGGCATACCACAGGGCGAGCTGCAGGTCCCGCCGGGCCTGCCGGGCGGTGAAGCGCCCCTCGCTGACCCCCTTTTCCATGAACTCCATGAGGTAGCTGTACATCTTCCCGAAGTAGCTGCCCACATCCCCGCAGAAGGACTCCAGAGTCTCGATGTCCGCCGCCGACAGCAGGGAGCCGGTCTCCGGGTCCACCTCCGGCGCCTTCTCCACCAGGTCCACGCCCCCCACGTTCCGGCGGAAGGTGTGGAAGCTGGCCCGGGGGATGCCGCTGCCCTCCAGGAAGGCCCGGGCCGCCTGGAGAACGGGCAGCAGATCCCAGGCGATGAGATCCAGATAGCCGTTGTAGAGACCGGTAGCCCCGCCCAGGAAGGCGACGGTGTCCTCCCCGGCCTGTTCCGTCACGGCCTTTTCCAGGGCGTCCCGGAAGTCCATGATCTTTTGGGCCCGGTCCTCCCCGGTGAAGCCGTCCAGGGGATAGATCAGGAACCCGGCCGCGATGCCGTCGGCGTGATAGGCGTCCACGGTGTCGCTCTCGGCCCGCATGTAGTCGTTGATGAGGGCGGGCAGGCGGGTGGAGCCGGCGTACACGTCCAGCCGCCAGTCGGCGTCCGGGTCCTCCACCGGGTCCAGCTTGTAGGTGAGGTAACAGTTTTCCAGATAGTCCGCCCCGTCCCGGTAGTCGGTCAGGCCCAGGTCCTTCAGCGTCCGGGGCAGCTCCGCCAGGGAGACGGCGGGGGCATCCCTCCGGGCTTCGGCCACCTCAAAGCCGCCCACATGGGCGATGACGTTGACCTCCCCCAGCACCTGGTCCGTGAGGGTGGACAGCAGCCACCAGACCCGGTCCCCGTCTTCCCGCAGCAGGGGCAGCAGCTTTTCACAGAAAAGGGTCAGGTCCACCTGCCCGTTCTCCTGCCGCTCCGCCCACACCTGTACCTCCTCCGGCCGGACCTCGTCCTCCCCGGCACGCAGGGAGAAGCCGGGAGAGGGCTGCCGCCCTACCCAGATGTTCCAGCGCTCCAGCACCGATCGGGGAGCGCGGGCCCGGAAGTAGACCAGGGGGAACAGCCGGGACCGGACCCCTTCCGCCGAGAGGATCAGCTCGTACTTCTCCCCGTTGAAGCCCAGCTCAAAGGCGGCGCCGCTCAGGGCCAGCTCCAGGGCCGCGCCGCACCTGGCCACGAGCGCATCCCCCTGCGCATGGGCTGGGTCGGCGTCCATCATGGCCCGCAGCTCCCCCTCGATCTGTTCAAAGGCGGCCCAGGCCGCTGCCACCCGCTCCCGGAAGGTTTTTTCAAACCGGGGCAGGGCCAGGCGGCTGCGGCAGTCGTCGATCAGCTCCTGGGTGTCCTCATCCCCGGGGCGGGCCTCCAGCGCCTGCTCAAAGTAGCGCAGGGCCGGGCCCTCCTGGTCCAGATAGTACCAGGCGTAGCCCATGCGGAAATTCCAGCAGTGGTCCCCCCGGAAGTATTCCTCGTGGGGCTTCAAAAGGGCGATGGCCTTTTGGAATAACTCCTTGTCCTCCGGCCCGGCCAGGTTGTTGTAGGCCCGGGCCAGCTCACTGTCCATCTCCGGGGTGCGTTCCCGGGCCGGGATGGCCTCCAGGGCGTCGATGATCTTCTGATACTCGCCGTCCCTGTTCCAGCGCTCACACTGTTCCAGCAGCGTCATGGTGTCTTCCTCCTCTGCCATGTGCTGCCCCCATGATAGCGGAAAACACCGCCCGGCGCAAGGGGGGAACGGCTCCATTTTGCCGGGCCGGAGAGAAGAGTGGGAGCCCCGGCGACTGCCGGGGCTCCCACTCTTTGCGCTTTGTCAGGCGAACCAGCCGCCGGTCTCCTCCCGGGCGGCCAGCACGTCCAGAGCGGTGGAGAGCATCCGGGCGGCCTCTCCCCGGGTGACCGGGTCTTGGAGGGCCAGAGCGCCGGCGCTGTCTGTGTCCAGCACCCCAACGGTCTCCAGGTTCACCGCCGCCTGCAGGGCCCAGGCGGGGGCGCTCTCCCCGTCGGAGAAGGCGGCGGCCTCCGCCGGGACGTCGGACACCTCCAGCGCCCGGTCCAGGATCACCGCGGCCTCCCCCCGGGTGACCGGGGCGTCGGCCTGAAAGACCACGTCCCCCTCGGGGGTGAGCTGTCCGCCCACCACCCCCGCCTGAAGGGCGGAGGCGGCGTACCCCTTGGCCCAGGCGGGGATCTCTCCGTCGTCGGCGAAGCCGGTGAGGGACACGTCAGCCAGGGGCTCCCGGCCGGTGACTCCCATCACGAGGGAGAGAAACTCCCCCCGGGTCACCGTCCCCTCGGGCTGGAAGAGGTACTGCCCGTCCAGCTTCTGGCCGATGAGCAGGCCCTCCTCCGCCAGCCGCAGGGCGGCGGCGTGGGCGGGGTGGCCGTCCAGGTCGGCGTAGGAGACAGAGGTGTCGGGCCTCTGGATGCGCAGGGAGACCCTGGCCTCCTCCGAGGTGTTGCCCACCTCGTCCACCGCCACGAAGGTGAAGGAGTCCTTCCCCGTCTTGCCCTCATAGGGGGTGTAGACGAAGGCGCCGGTGCCGTCCTCGCTGAGGGACACCGAGCCCCGGGCGGGCTTGTCCACCAGCCGGAAGGTGAGCAGGTCCCCGTCGGGGTCCACCGCGTTCAGGGTGCCGGTGTAGGCCACGTCCCGGTAGGTGGTGAAGGTGAGGTTCTCGGCGATGGGGGCCAGGTTGGCCTCGGAGAGCAGGTACAGGTCCACGGGCACCGGCTCCCCAGACGTGCCGTCGGAAAACAGGGGGGAGAAGGAGAACACGGCGTGGCCCTCCCCGCCGGCGGGCAGGAAGCGCAGGCCGGACACGGCGCTCATGGCGATGGAGTCCCCCTCCCGCAGGGGGGTGTTGCCCATGGCCAGGGTGCCGGCCGCCCCGTCGGGCAGCCGGGAGATGACGATGGAGTCCAGCGTCACCCCCCGCCCGGCGGAGAGGACGAAGTCCTCCGGGGAGAAGGAGATGGGCTGGTCGGACAGGCCGTTTTTGGAGAAGGCGGCCACGGCGGGGGCCTCGTCCCCGCCGCCTCCCCAGCCGAACAGGGCGGCGCCCGGGGTGGCCAGCGCCGCGGTCAGGGCGAGGACCAGGGCCAGGGCGGTGAGCGTGCGATGCTGCTTCAAGGCAGATCCCTCCTTGGATGGTTTTGCGGGGGTAGTATCTGCCCGGAGACAAAAAATATGCGGGGCGGCTTTGCCACCCCGCGGGGGATACGGTGCGCGGTCAGGACACGGCGGACGAGGGGGGCACGCCGTGCTTGAGCCAGCTGGGCTTTTCCCGGGCGTGGATGCCAGAGACCAGCCCGGCCGCCAGATACATGGTGAGGATGGACGAGCCGCCGTAGCTGAAGAAGGGCAGGGTGATACCAATGACCGGGGCCACGTACAGGCACATGCCCACGTTGAGCACCACCTGGGCCAGCAGCATGGTGCCCACCCCCACCGCCACCAGGAAGGAGAAGCCGTCCCCCGAGCGCAGCCCCACCCAGAAGCAGCGCAGGATGATGGCGGAGAGCAGCAGCAGCACGGCGCAGCAGCCCACCAGCCCCAGCTCCTCGCCGCAGACGGCGAAGATGAGGTCGGTGTGCCGGGCGGGGAGGGCGCCGGCGGAGGCGCTCTGGGTCTGGGTGCCGTGGAGGTAGCCCTGCCCGGTGAGCTGCCCCGAGCCGATGGCCAGCAGGGACCGGGTCTGCTGGTAGCCCCGGTCCAGGGGGTCCAGACTGTGGTCGAAGAGGACCCGGATGCGCATGATGCGGTAGTCGGACCACAGGGAGGTGTTGGGCAGCACGAGGTTCCACAGCGCCGCCGCCCCGGCGGCCAGGCCGCCCCCCACCGCCACGAACCACCACTTGCTCACCCGGCCGGCCCAGGTCATGCCGGCGAAGATGAGGCAGTAGATGGTGACCATGCCCAGGTCGCTGGACACCGCGAAGATGAGCCCCCCCATGAACAGGAGGTGGGCCCCCAGAAAGCACACCGAGGGCAGAGAGCTCACCCCCCGGCGGCTCTCCCGGAGCCAGATCAGCTGCCTGGCCAGCAGCAGGATGAAGGAGAGCTTGACGAACTCCGCCGGCTGCAGGTTGAAGGGGATGCCCGGGATGGACAGCCAGCTGCGGTTGCCCGTGTCGTCGGCCACACCGAGGGGGGTGAGCAGCATCAGGATGAACAGGACGGACAGGGCCAGCAGCCACTTCCACTTGGTCATGATCAGATTCAGGTCCAGGTGGGTGAGCACGAAATAGCACACCAGTCCGCCGGCGGCGGCGGCCAGCTGCTTGAGGAAGCTGGAGTGCAGGCCGGCGTCGTACCGGGTGGCGGAGAAGATGAGGGCCGCCCCGAAGGCGGTGGCCGCCAGGCACAGGGCCAGCAGGACCAGGTCCGCTTTTTTGATGAGATCCCAGAGATCGGCCCGCACCGGCATCGCCTCCTTTCGCCCCGGCGGGGATAAGTCAGGGACATTCTACCACAAAGCGGGCGAAAGGAAAACAAATTTTCCGTGAATTTCAAAATGGTGTGGAGTTTCTGCCCGCGAGGTGGTACAATAACCGCAGACGCGGAGAAGAGAGAGGGGAGAGACCGCCATGGAGTTCGTCAGCGACAGCGTGGAGCAGACCGAGGCGCTGGGCGCCCGGCTGGCCGGGGCGCTGGGGCCCGGGGCGGTGGTGGCCTTCACCGGCGACCTCGGGGCGGGCAAGACCGCCTTCATCCGGGGGCTGGCCCGGGGGCTGGGCGTCCCCGGGCGGGTGACCTCTCCCACCTTCACCATCGTGGACGAGCACGAGGGGGGCCGCCTGCCCCTGTTCCACTTCGACCTGTACCGCCTGGGGGGCGCCGACGAGCTGTACGACATCGGCTGGGAGGACTACCTGGCCCGGGGGGGCGTGTGCGCCGTGGAGTGGAGTGAGCGCATGGAGGACGCCCTGGAGCCCGGCGCCGTCCGGGTGGACATCCGCCGGGGCGGAGGCGACGGGCAGCGCCTCATCACCATCGAGGGGGTGGAGCTGTGAAGATCCTGGCCATCGAGTCCTCGGCCACCGCCGCCTCGGCGGCCCTGTGCGAGGACGAGGAGCTCATCGCCCAGACCTTTCAGCACAGCGGCCTGACCCACAGCCGCACCCTGCTGCCCATGGTCCTCACCATGCTGGAGCAGTGCGGGGCCGGCCTGGAGGGGGTGGACCTGATCGCCGTGGCGGCGGGTCCCGGCTCCTTCACCGGGCTGCGCATCGGGGTGTCCACCGCCAAGGGGCTGGCCTGGCCGGGGAACAAGCCCTGCGCCGGGGTGTCCACCCTGGAGGCCATGGCCTGGTCCCTGGCCCACACCGGGGCGATCGTGGTCCCGGTGATGGACGCCCGCCGGGGGCAGCTCTACAACGCCCTGTTCCGGGGGACCGGGGAGGGGCTGGAGCGCCTGGCCCCCGACCGGGCCATCGCCGCGGACGACCTGGTCGCTGAGCTGGCCGCCCTGCCCGGGCCCAAGGTCCTGGTGGGGGACGGGGCCCTGCTGGCCCGGAGGCTTTTGGGCGAGCGGGGGCTGGAGCTGACCGTGGCGCCCCCCCACCTGCGGCTCCAGAGCGCCTGGGGCGTGGCCCGGGGGGCGCTGGAGCTGGCCCGCCGGGGCGAACTGACCGACGCCGCCGGCCTGGCCCCTGTCTATCACCGCCTGTCCCAGGCGGAACGGGAGCGGCTGGCGAGAGAACGAAAAGGAAAAGAGGAAAGCGCACATGAATGACAACAAGGTACACATCCTGGACCACCCCCTGCTGCAGCACAAGCTGACCATCCTCCGGGACGAGCGCACCGGCGTCAAGGAATTCCGGGAGATCGTGGCCGAGGTGGCCACCCTCGAGTGCTACGAGGCCACCCGGGACCTTCCCCTGGAGGACATCGAGGTGAAGACCCCCGTGGCCACCGGCACCTTCAAGCACCTGGCGGGCAAGAAGCTGGCCATCGTGCCCATCCTCCGGGCCGGCCTGGGCATGGTGGACGGCATCCTGAACCTGATCCCCTCCGCCAAGGTGGGCCACATCGGCCTGTATCGGGACCCGGAGACCCTGGCCCCGGTGGAGTACTACTGCAAGATGCCCTCCGACATCTCGGAGCGGGACGTCATCGTGCTGGACCCCATGCTGGCCACCGGCGGCTCCGCCGTGGCGGCCATCCAGTTTCTGAAGAACTACGGCTGCCACAACATCAAGCTGATGAACGTCCTGGCCGCCCCCGAGGGCATCCGGGCGGTGCGGGAGGCCCACCCCGACGTGGATATCTACGTGGCCGGGGTGGACGAGGGGCTCAACGACCACGGCTACATCGTCCCCGGCCTGGGGGACGCGGGGGACCGCATCTTCGGCACCAAATGAGAACAGAGAGCGGCACGACAGGGCGCCGGACCCACACCGGGTCCGGCGCCCTGCGGCCGTGGGGAGGGAGAGCCCATGGACAGGACATATGACGCGGTGGTCATCGGCGGGGGGCTGCTGGGCTGCTTCGCGGCCCGGGCCCTGTGCCGGCGGAAGCTGCGGGTGGCCCTGGTGGAGCAGCGGGAGGACGTGTGCACCGGCATCAGCCGTGCCAACACCGCCATCGTCTACGCCGGGTACGACACCAAGCCGGGCACCCTGAAGAGCCGGCTGACCGTCCAGGCCAACCGGGAGTTCGACGGGCTGTGCCGGGAGCTGGGCGTCCGATTCCGCCGGTGCGGCTCCCTGATGGTGGCCTTCGGCCCCCGGGGGCGGGCGAGTCTCCGCCGCAAGCTGGAGCAGGGGGCGGCCAACGGGGTGGAGGGCCTGCGCCTGCTGGACCGGGCGGAGGCGCTGGCCCTGGAGCCCGCTTTGTCTCCGGCGGTGGAGGCGGCCCTGTGGTGTCCCGGCGTGGGGACGGTGGACCCCTGGGAGCTGTGCCTGGCGGCGGCGGAGAACGCCGCGGCCAACGGGGCGGAGCTGCTGCTGAGCACCCGGGTCACCGGCCTGCGGGCGGAGGGAGACCGCTATGTGGTGGAGACCGACCGGGGGGACCTCTCCTGCCGGGGGGTGGTGAACTGCGCCGGCATCCGGGCCGACCAGGTGGCTGAGCTGCTCCACCGGCCCACCATCCGCATCGTGCCCACCAAGGGGGACTACTTCGTGTTGGACACCGGGGCGGGAGAGCACCTGCGCCACGTGATCTTCCACGAGCCGGAGGAGAAGGGCAAGGGGCTCACCCTGGTGCCCACGGTGGACGGCAACGTGCTGCTGGGCCCCTCGGAGGAGGGGGCGGAGGACCGGGAGGACACCGCCTCCAGCGAGGAGGGGCTGGCCTTCCTGCGCCGGCTGGCGGGGGAGGTGGCCCCGGGGCTCCCCCTGGAGGTCATCCGCAGCTTCGCCGCCATCCGGCCCAACCCCTATGAGGCGCTGGTGGACGGGGAGACCGGGGCGGTGACCCTGTCCCAGAAGAGCATCGGGGAGTTCATGGTGACCCGGCTGGAGGAGTACCCCGGCCTGGTGAGCATGATCGGCATCAAGACGCCGGGGCTCACCTGCGCCAAGCTGCTGGGGGAGCATGCGGCCTGGCTGCTGTCCCGCCAGCTGGGGGACCCGCCCGCGAATCCGGACTTCTGCCCGGAGCGCCGGGCGCCGGTACGGGTGGCCGGCCTGCCGGAGGATGAGCTGGCCGCCCTGGTGGCCCGGGATCCGGCCTACGGCCGGGTGGTGTGCCGCTGCCGCATGGTCACCGAGGGGGAGATCCGGGACGCCGTCCGCCGCACCCCCGGGGCGGTGACCCTGGACGGGGTGAAGTACCGCACCGGCGCGGGCATGGGCCGCTGCCAGGGCGGTGTGTGTACCGAGCGGGTGCTGGAGATCCTGGCCCGGGAGCGGGGGGTGTCCCCGGCGGAGATCGCCAAGGGACGGCCCGGCTCCTGGCTGGTGAAGGAGGGCGGAGATGGACAGATATGACCTGATCGTCATCGGGGGCGGCCCGGCGGGGATGGCGGCCGCCCTGGCCGCCTGGGAGGCCGGCTGCCGCCGGGTGCTGCTGGCCGAGCGGGACGACCGGCTGGGGGGCGTGCTGCCCCAGTGCGTCCACACCGGCTTCGGCCTGCTGGAGTACGGGGAGGAGCTCACCGGCCCCGAGTACGCCGGGCGCCAGACCGCCCGGCTGGCCGCCACCGGGGTGGAGGTGTGCACCGGCACCACGGTGACCGGCATCGGTCCCGACCGCACCGTCTCCCTGCTGGGGCGGGATGGCCCTCGGCGCTGCCGGGGCCGGGCGGTGCTGCTGGCCTCCGGGGCCCGGGAGCGGGCCATCGGCTCTCTCCCCGTCACCGGCACCCGGCCGGCGGGGGTGTTCACCGCGGGGCAGGTGCAGCGGCTGATGAACCTGAAGGGCCTCTTTCCCGGAGAGCGGGCGGTGATCCTGGGCTCCGGGGACATCGGGATGATCGTGGCCCGGCGGCTGGCCCTGGAGGGCAGGCGGGTGCTGGGGGTGGCGGAGCAGGCCGCCCACGGGGGCGGTCTGTACCGCAACCGGCTGCAGTGCCTGGAGGAGTTTGGCATCCCCCTGTGGCTGGAGACCACGGTGGTCCGGCTCCACGGCCGGGACCGGCTGGAGGGGGTGACCCTCCGCCGCCGGGACGGAACGGAGCGGGAGGTGGCCTGCGATACCCTGATCACCTCGGTGGGCCTCATCCCGGAACGGGAGCTGCTGGAGCCCTTCCGGGGCGGGCCTCTGCCCCCCTGGCTGGGGGTGTGCGGCAACGCGGGACGGATCTACGACCTGGTGGACCGGGCGGCCCACCAGGCCGCCGGGCTGACCCGGGCTCTGCTGGCCCGAAAGGAGGATGGCCCCGCCCCCGCCCTGCCGCCGGAGGCGGCGGTGGAGGTCCCGGAGCCCGGGGAGGCGGGGATGGTGTGCCTGCTGTGTCCCAAGGGCTGCGTCCTGCGGCCCGACGGGGCGGGCGGGGCGGCGGGGGCGGGCTGCCCCCGGGGGGCGGCCTTCTTCCGCCGGGAGCTGGTGGAGCGCCGGCGGGTGCTCACCGCGGTGGTCACCCTGAACGGCGTCCGGGTGCCGGTGCGCACGGCGGCCCCCGTCCCCCTGGACCGCTTTCCGGAGATCCTCTCCGCCCTCTCCCGCTGCCGCGTCCCCCTGCCGGTGGAGGCGGGCCAGGTGCTGGCCGCCGACCCCGGCGGCTGGGGCGGCGACGTGGTGGCCCAGGTCCGGATGGAGGCGGCCCGGCCCGCTTCGATCTGAATACGGAAAAAAGAGGCCCGGGGGCCCGAAACAGATGCTTCGGGCCCCCGGGCTTTTGCCAGGGAAGGGGGTCGCGAGAGAAAAGGAAAAAGGGAAGGAGCAAAGAGAATGGGGCGGGTCAGCCGCCCGCGTAGGGCATGAAGACTTTGACCTCGCAGCCGTCCCGGAGCGGGGCGGCACCCCGGTCGGAGCGGTCATACACCGCCCCGTCCACCGAGAACAGCAGGCCGCCCAGCACGGCCTCCTCCCCCTCGTCCGCCAGACGGCGGGCAAAGGCGGGGGCTTCCTGGGCCAGGAGCTCCATGGCTCCGTACAGGGTGAGCCCGGGGGAGAAGGCCAGCTCCCGGGTCACGGTCCTGCTGTCCCGGGTCACCTTCAGGATGTCGGGCAGGGGGGACATGATCTTCAGCGTGATCATAGGGGACCTCCTCTCGGGTCAATCCTTCCAGATGTCGGGGATGACGTACTCCAGCCCCAGCTTCTTCAGCGTCTCGGGCAGAGGCTTGCTGGTGGCCACGTCCCAGCCGTTGCGCTTATAGAAGTTCTCGAACACGTCCAGGTCCCACAGCTTGGTGACCACACCGGCGGTGGGGCCGTCCACGGGGGGCTGGGAGAACCGGGGGGAGACGGCCAGCTCCCGCTCCTTGGTCAGACCGGCGCGGATGTTGTAGGCCCGGGCCAGCGACTTCACCCGCTCGCCCACGGTGAGCATCTCCTCGTTGTCCATGTCCCAGCCGGTGACCAGGTTGATGAAGTGGACCACGGGGCCCATCTTGCCGGCGGAGTAGAAGAAGCAGCTGCCGTACACGTCCATGAGGAGCCACTTGGTGTTGTTGCCCCCCAGGTACCAGCCGATCTGGGCGAAGTTGGTGGGGTCCAGGGGCTCGTTGTTGCCCACCTCAGGGTCGGGGCCGGAGAAGCCGCCGAAGGAGCCCGTCTCGGACAGGGTCAGGTTGTAGTAGGCCATGGGGGTCATGCGCTCGTCCACCACGTTGGGGGCGATGCCCCGGCCGGAGTAGACGCCGAAGTTCAGTGCCTCGCCGCCGATCATCTCGCAGATCTTCTTGACGCCGCCGAACAGCTTGCCGCCGAAGCCCCGGCGGTGGGCGATGTCCTGGAGCAGCTGGTCCACCGCCTCGGTGTTGCCCCAGGTCAGCTCCAGCCCGCCGGTGTCCTCCAGGGTGAGCAGGCCCTTCTCGAAGCACTCGATGACCAGAGAGACGACGAAGCTCATCTCCTTGCCGTCGAAGCCCAGGTCCTCGCAGATGTAGCACAGGCGGATGCCCTCGCCCATGTCGTCATTGCCCATGTTGGTGGTGAACCCGGCCAGCGGCTCGAACTCAGGCTCCTCCGCCACGAAGCCCTTGGCCTTCCCCTTCGTGATCTTGACCACGCCGGTGTGGGCCCAGGGGCACGCCCAGCAGGTGGTGCGGGTCTTATCCAGCCACTGCTCCCGGTTCTCCATGGAGAACTGCTCATAGTCGTAGACGTTGGTGGAGTAGTTTTTGGTGGGCACGCCCGCCCGGGGAGGCAGGTTGTCGAAGTAGCCCAGGGTGCCCACCCGCTTGACCATGTTGCCCAGGCCGCTGGCGCTGGCCGCGTCCAGGGCGTCCTTCCGGGCCTGGACGAAGTCGTCGGCCCAGGTGTCCACCGAGTTGTGCTCGGTGGAGATGATGATGGCCTTGAGCTTCTTGGAGCCCATGACGGCGCCGGGGCCGTTGGTGGCGATGACGTGGCCGTGATCGCACTCGATGGCGGCGTAGTGGATCAGGTTCTCGCCGGCGGGGCCGATGCAGGCGGTGCTCTGGTACTTTCCGCCGATCTCGGCCTCCAGCTCGTCCTGGAGCTGCCACGTGCCCATGCCCAGGTACTTGCCGGCGGGACGGATCTCGATGCCGTCGTCCCGGATGACCAGGATGCTCCACTCGGGGGCCACCCCCTCGAGGATGATGGTCTCGTAGCCCACATGGCGCATCCGGGCGCCGAAGTAGCCGTTGGACTGGGCGGAGGTCATCAGGTCGGTGAGGGGGCCCAGGGTGGAGACGTGGACGATGCCGCTGCCCGGGTACTTGGTGCCGTTGAGGGGGGCAGCCTGGAAGATGATCTTATTTTCCGGGTCGAAGGGGCGCACGGTCTCGGGGGGCACCTCATCGTAGAGGAGCTTGATGCCGATGCCGTAGCCGCCCACGAATTTTCGGGTGGTCTCGGGGTCGAGAACAGATTTGGTGATCTTGCCTGTGGTGAGATCGATGCGGACCATGCGGTTGACATAGGGGACGCCGGATGCCATATGCGGGAAGCACGCCAGGAGCGGTGCTTCGTCCCTCCTTTCGGGATAAAATGATGCATTTGCCCCTCCGGCCGCGGGCGGAAGATCGCGTGCCCGCGGCCGGAGAGGGAGGGTTCGTGGGAACGGACGGGAGATCAGAGGCTGACCAGCTTGAACTCCCGGGTGGGGTTGGTGTACTCGTTGATGGCGTTCTGGCCGTAGTCGATGTAGATGTGCTGGCCGCTCATGTAGCTGGCCATGTCGCTGTTGGCGAAGATGATGGGGCCGGCCATCTCAGAGGGCTGGGCGTAGCGGGCCTCCTTCTGGCCCTGCATAGCCTTGGCGTCCAGCAGGGAAGCCCACTGGTCGGTGAGCTGGGTCTGGGTGGAGCCCGGGCAGATGATGTTGATCCGGATGCCCCGGTCGGCGAAGAAGGCGGTCATCTTCTTCACATACCACGTCATGGCCCGCTTGGAGAGGAAGTAGCCCTGCAGCCCGGCCATCTTGCCGTAGTCCTTCTTGGCCACCCGGGCGGCCATCTCGTCCAGCGCCTTCATGGTGGCCTCGTAGCCCTGGGCCTCCACCAGGGGAGAGAGCTCCTCCCTGGTCTCCAGCCAGCCGGTGCCGCCCAGAGAGCCCATCAGGGCGATGGAGCCGCCGTCCCCCATGCGCTGGGTGAGGTAGTCGGCGATGATGTACTTGTGGCCCACGAAGTTGATGGCGACGGTGGTCTCAAAGTCGGTCTTGACGCCCGAGACACCGGCGATGCCGAAGAAGCGGTCGATGTGGTCGGGCAGCTGGGTGAAGGCCTCGTCCACGGACGCCTTGTCGCCCAGGTTCACCTTGATGCACTTCTCCACGGGCAGCGTGATCTCCGCGATGTCCATGGCGTACACCTTGGCGCCCAGATCCAGCAGCATCTCACAGGTGGCCTTGCCCATGCCGGACGCGGCGCCGGTGACAACGCAGATCTTGCCCTGATAACCCAGATAGTCTTTCATTACAGATAGCCTCCTTGCTGATTCGCGTGTGTGGTGATACAGGACGGGGAGAGCTCCCCGGGGGTCACTTGTCCCAGAGCTTCCGGGCCCGGCCGTAGGCGATGAGGTTGAGCACCAGGGCCAGGATCATGCCGCCGGCGGCCACCGCGATGATGGTGTTGTAGGTGCCGGTGGCGTCCAGGATGGCGGCGTAGATGGGGGCGGCCACGGCGCTGACCAGCACGCCGATGGTGGCGGCCCAGCCGTAGATCTTGCCATACTCCTTATTGCCCATGCTGCCGCGGACGATCATGGGGGGCACCAGCTGCAGCGAGCCGGCGGACATGCCCACCAGGAAGGAGCCGATGAACACGGGCATCACGGCGCCGTGGGAGGTGACCAGGGTGATGACGGCGGCCAGCACCAGGATGACGGCGGCGCCCAGAGTGGCCAGACCGCCCAGCCGGTCATTGACGAAGCCCAGCAGGATCTTGCCGGCCACCAGACCGATCATCATCAGCGAGGCGACCCGGGAGGCCTCCTCGACGGGGAAGCCCACGCTGATGGCGTAGTTGGAGATGTGGATCTGGAAGGAGCCGTAGAAGTAGATGAGCATGATGGAGATGATGATGATATAGAAATAGGGAGAGCGCAGAGCGTCCTTGGCGGTGAGGCCCCGGTGGTCCTCCTCGCTGACCTTGGCGGCGTCCTCGCCGGGCTTATAGCCGAAGGGGAGCAGCCCCTTGTCCTCGGGCTTGGTCCGCAGCAGGATCAGGGCGGACAGGATGGAGATCGCGCCGCCGATGGCGCCGGTGATCATGATGGCGGTGGTCCAGTCGAAGTTGGCGATCAGCTCGCCCACGATGGGGGCGAAGATGGCGCCGCCCAAGCCGGAGCAGGACATGGCGATGCCGGCGGCCAGGCCCAGGGAGGCGTGGAACCAGTTGTTCAGCACGATGGGGATGAGCATGTAGCAGATGAAGGAGAGGCCGATGCCGTTGATCACGGCGCCCACATACCAGCCGATCACGCTGTTCATCAGGCCGATGAGGATGGCGCCGCCGCCGCACAGCAGGGCGGCCAGGGCCACCGTGATGCGCACGTCGTACTTCTTGAAGACATAGGCGGCCACGGGCTGGAAGATCGCCATGACCAGGGTGCGGATGGTGTCGTACAGGGAGATGGCGGTCCTGGAGGTCCCCAGGGCCTCGGCAGCGGGGGTCATGTAGACGCCGATGCTGCCGCCCGACATGATGCCCATGGTGCCGATCATGATCAGACAGCAGCCGATCATGACCACCCAGCCATAGTGAAAGCCGGACCGCGTGTCGATGGTGTTGTTGGTTGACATGTTTTGTACCCTCCTGTCTCAAAAATGATGGTCCGCGGGAAACACAGGGAAAATTTGGGAAACACAGGGAACACAGCCGGTTTGCTGTGCTATCAGGATATCATGGGCGCGGGGAGCTGATAACTACGCGAAAGGGTGATTTTCCTGGAAAAAAGGCCGGGGAACGGGGGGTGGAAGAGATAATACTTTTGGGTAATGGTAGAAAGCTGACGTATCTTGTATAATAATTAAACAGCATAAAATCGATAAAAACAAATTATATAGAATACGGAAAAAGGGTAAGGAGAGGACGGACCAAAAGACAGATCAAAAAGGAAGAGAGAGGTGCAGATCATGGAGGCAAAACGAGCGACGCGCGGGAAAAAGCTCCACTACGGATGGCTGGTGATGGCTGCGTGCGGGCTGATCCAGCTGGGAGATATCGGCATCTTTTCCAACTGCGGCGGGGTGTTCATCCAGCCGGTCTGTGACGAGCTGGGGTTCGCCCGGGCGGATTTCCAGCTGTACATGTCCATCATCACCCTCACCATGGCGCTGACCATGCCCCTGGCCCAGAGGATCCTCACCCGGGTGAACCTGCGGACGCTGGTGTCCGCCTGCGTGGCCCTGGAATGTCTCGCCTTCGGCATGATGTCCCAGTACGATTCGGTATACGGCTGGTACATCTCCGGGCTGGTGCTGGGGCTGGGGCACGCCTACCTCACCTATCTGCTGCTGCCCTACCTGCTGAACAACTGGTTCAAGGTGCGCTACGGCCTGGCCCTGGGCCTGGCCTGCTGCTGCTCCACCCTGGGGGGCGCCATCTTCTCGCCCGTCACCGGCTGGCTCATCGGCAGCTTCGGCTGGCGCAACGCCTACATCATCCTGGCGGTGTGCGCCTTCATCATCGCCTTCCCGTCGGCGGCCATCATCCTGCGGCGGGAGCCGGAGGAGAAGGGCCTGAAGCCCTACGGCGAGGGCATGGCCCCCGAGGAGCACGAAAACGAGGCCATCATCCCCAGCGACCGGGGCTTCACCCTGGGGCAGGCGGTGCGTTCCCCGCTGTTCTGGTGCTGCGGGGTGTTCGTGATCGGTCTGGCCCTCACCTGCGACTTCCTGAATTACATCTCCTCGCTGGCCTACACCCTGGGTTTCCCGGTGGAGACGGGATCCATGATCCAGAGCCTGGTGCTCTGGGCGGCGGTGCTGGGCGACCCCATCTCGGGCTCCCTGCGGGACCGCTTCGGAGCGGGCACCGCCATCGGCAGCCTGATGACCCTGGGCATCCTGGGCCTGCTGATCATCCGGCTGTCCGGCGGGGTGGCGGTCCTGGTGTGCATCGGGGCCTTCCTGTTCGGGCTGGGCTTCTCCCTGCTGAACATGGCGCCGCCCCTGCTGGTGAAGCAGGTAGTGGGAGAGAAGGAGTACGGCCGGATCTACAGCTACATCGCCAGCCTGCTCACCCTGGCCAGCGCCTCGGCCGCGTTCATCTACGGCAAGATCTACGACCTGCACCAGTCCTATGACTGGGCGCTGGTGTTCGCCATCGTGAGCCTGACGGTGTCGGTGCTCATCAGCCTGTACATCCAGCGGAGAACGAAGGGCCTCTGGACCGGCGCGGCGGAGGCGAAGGAGGAGAAGTGACAGCGTGACGCGGCGCCGCCGGGGGAGAGACGGGGGCGCCGCATCAAAACGGCGGACCTGGCCTTCACGGAGGAGGAGATCGGCGCCTATCTGGACGAGATCGGCTTCACCAAGGAGGAGTCGGTGCGCCGGGAGCTCATCGACAACGCCGACGGGTGGATCACCTCGGCGTACCTGCTGGCCAACAACTGGGCCAGCGGCTTCCACTTCGCCCCTATCTACAGCATGCTCAAGCACTCCATGTTCGAGCAGCTGGACCGGCCCCTGCAGGAGCTGCTGCTGCGCCTGTCGGTGTTCGACATCTTCACGGTGGAGCAGGCGGCCTTCGTCCTTCAGCGTCCCGATGTGGGGGCGCAGCTGGAGCAGCTCTACCTCAGCAACGCCTTCATCTCTACCATCGGGGACGAGCGCTTCTCCATCCACCAGGTCTTCCGCAACTTCCTGCGCAAGGAGTGCGCCTACCACAGCGTGGATCTGCGGGAGTTGTACCGCCGCAACGGGGAGTGGTACTATCAGAAGCGCAGCTATGTCATGGCCTATCAGAACTGGCTGGGGGCCGGGGCCTACGACCGCATCCTCTCCTCGCTGGAGGGGGCCCAGAACGCCAGCATCTCGCCGGCGGACAAGAGCCTGATGTTCCAGGTGTTCGGCTATGTGGACAGGGAGACCTACTGCCGCTATCCCCTGGCCACCCTGAAGTACATCACCCACCTGGCGGTGGGGGGCTACAAGGGCCCGGCGGCCCGGATCCTGGCCGAGCTGCAGCAGTACTATGAGACCCACGTCCACGACGCTTACGACAGCCGCCGGCTCCAGGGGGAGTTCCACGTGGCCCGGACCATGCTGTGCCTGGACGACATCGAGCAGATCGAACGGGAGCTGCGCCTGGCCCGGGAGGCAGTGGGGGAGGGCGGCTCCCTGCTGTACAACAGGGAGACCCGGCCGCCCTGCTGCACCCCTGAGTTCAGCTACGCCTTTTTCAGCCGCATGGGCGCCTATCAGGACACCGTGAGGCGGCTGAGCGCCGCCCTGCGGGACGGGGTGGCCCTCACCGGCTCCGGGGCGGGCTGCCCTGAGCTGATCCAGGCGGAGTACGCCCTGGAGACCGGGGAGTTCGAGCGGGTGGAGGAGCTGGCCCGGCAGGCGCTGGACATCGCGGCCACCCATGAGCAGACCTGGGTGAAGGTGGCGGCCCAGTTCACCCTGGCCCGGCTGTACATCCTCCGGCAGCGGATGGACGAGGCCCAGGAGATCCTGGACAGCTTCTTCCACCTCCAGAACCAGGACATCGACCCGGGGCTGTTCAACCAGATCCAGGCCAGCATCGGCTATCTGTACGGCACCCTGGGGGAGGCGGAGAACATCCCCGCCCCCTTCTGTGAGGGGGATCTGACCAAGTACCACGCCCGGGGGATGGAGAGCGCCTTCGCCTATCTGGTGTGCGAGCGGGCTTTCCTCCTGGAGGAGGAATATGAGGAGCTGGAGCGCCGGGCCCGGGTGTTCCAGAACCAGTACGACAACTCCCGCAGCCAGCTGGGCCTCATCCACCACCACATCATCCTGGCGGTGGCCAGGGAGCGCCTGTTCGGCCCCGAGCGGGGACAGGCGGAGCTGGACCGCGCCATGGAGCTGGCCCGGCCCGACCGGGTCATCCTCCCCTTCATCGAGAACGCCCGGTCGCTGCGCCGGCTGCTCACCCCCCAGGTGCAGAACGCCGCCCCCGAGTTCTGGTCCAAGGTCCTGGCCTTCGTGGACGCGGCGGAGCAGCCCCAGCAGCACACGGTGGGCCGCTGCGGCCTGCTGTCCGCCCGGGAGGCCGAGATCATGTACCTGATGGAGAAGGGCAAGCGGCAGCGGGAGATCGCCGAGCTGCTGTACATCTCCCCCAACACGGTGAAAAAGCACATGGAGAACATCTACCGCAAGCTCAACGTGAACAACAAGACGCTGGCCCTGAAGGAGTTCCAGAAGATCAAGCACCCCCAGTGGGAGGGGTAGTCCCGTCCGGCGCGAGATACTACTTTTTCCGGATTGACCGGGGGCGGGACGCCTGCTATATTGTAGAAACAGGGAAAATGGCCCCGGATGGCTCCGGGGCGGCAGGACAGCCGGAATACGACCCACGTGGTCAGAGAAGAGGAGTGTGCCATGTCATATTGGATCTCAGACCTGTGTATCAACTGTGGCGGGTGCGCCGACGACTGTCCTGCGGGGGCCATCTACCCCACCCCCGTGCAGTATCAGGTGGACCCGGAGAAATGCGTGGACTGCGGCGTGTGCCATGACCGCTGCCCGTTCCACTACGCCCAGCCGGACGGGGAGCTGACATTCCCGCCGGTGGTGCGCGCCCGGGCGGCCCGGATCGTGGCGGACAAATGCATCGGCTGCTCTCTGTGTGCCAGGGCCTGCCCCGTGCACGCCATCTCGGGGGAGGTGCGCAAGCCCTTCACGGTGGACGAATCGGCCTGCATCGGCTGCGGGCTGTGCTTCACCAAGTGCAGGAAGGACGCCCTGGCCTGGGTGGAGACCGGCAAGCCGGAGACCGTCCCGCAGGGGGCCAAGGCGGACATCGACGGGGCGATCTGCATCGGCTGCGGCCTGTGCAAGCGGACCTGCCCGGTGGACGCCATCAGCGGCGAGCCAAAGGAGGCCCACACCGTGGACCAGGACAAGTGCATCGCCTGCGGCCTGTGCGTGTCCCGATGTAAGAGCGGGGCCGTGGCCTGGAAGTGACCCCCAAGAAGAGAACGAACGCCCCCGGCGGCCCTGGGCCGCCGGGGGCGTTTCCGTGCTGTGGTCAGGGGGCGTCCGGGGCGGCGGGGGCCTCCTCCCCGGGCACCAGGGCGCGCAGGGAGAGCAGGCACCACAGGGCCCAGAACAGCAGGCCCCAGACGTAGACGATGAGGGCGGCCACCGCCGCCGGGTGGTCCCCCAGCGCCGACAGGGCGGGGTAGATCACCGGGAGAGAGACCAGGGTGTCCAGGGCGGTCCGGGCGTTGCGCTGCCAGCGCATGGCCCGGTCCAGCCGCCGGCCCTCCGGCTGCAGCCGGGCGGCCAGGCCGGCCAGATCGGTGAACAGCTGGAAGAAGAAGTAGATGCGGATCACCGCCAGGATCAGGGCCGCCGCCGACGACAGATAGCCGGGCAAGGCCGCCCACAGGTCCTCCCCCAGGAGCTGGAGCAGGGCTTCGGGGACGGCCGCTGCCCCCAGAGCCGCCGCCAGGGGGTAGAGGAGGGGCAGCTGGGGCAGCTCGGGGGCCAGCTCCTTCACCGCGTGGGCCAGCAGGAACCAGCCCAGGAAGTCGGGCAGAATGTCAAGGGTGCCCACGTTGAAGTCAAAGGTGACCAGCAGGACTCCCCAGGCCGTTTCCCCCAGCAGGGAGCGCAGCCGCGCGCCGCTCATGGGATCACCTCCGTCAGGTCGAGGGATACCTCATGGAGGGGGATCTGGGCCACCGGCCGCTCCCCGTCCGCCGTCTCCTCCACCAGGGTGAAGGAGAACTGGATGCGGTCGGCCAGGACGCCGCCGTCGGTCTCCAGCGCGCCCACGCCGGACCGGGGGGCCACGATGCTGCCCTCCGTCTCATGGGGCCACAGGGGGACGGCACCGCTGGTGTGGCTGCCGTAGAGCCGTTCGTCCCCGGCATACACATTGAACTCATGGCCCGCGTGGTACTCCGCGCCGGGGGACGCGCCGGGACACCGGACCTCCAAGCAGCCGTAGAGCAGGCTGGAGGCGAACCGGGCGTCCAGGTCGGGGGAGGGGGTGGCGTTGTTGCCGAAGGCGCAGATCATGCCCCCGTGGTCGTGGGGCAGGTAGGAGAGGGTCTCGTCGGAGAACAGGCTGATCCGCTGGAGGTGCAGGGTGGGCCGGAGGCCGTCCTGCTCCGGGAGGGAGAGCTGGGCCAGATCGTGCCCGGCAAGGTAGCGCACGCCGAAGGAGAAGTCCGCGGCCTCCAGGTCGCTGAGCTCCGCCGGCCCATCCTCCCCCGTCTTTTCCACCAGCCAGCCCCCCTCCCCCCGGGCGACCTCCACCCGGTGGGTGAGGAGATAGAGGTGGGGGCGGGACTCCCTGTCGACCTGCTGGTAGAAGAAGGCCACCTCGGCGTCATAGCCCGACTCCGTTTCGGTGAGGTTCAGCACCAGGTAGGGGGGCATGGCGCCAGAGGACCAGCGCTGGTCCGTGGGGTCCCTGCCGGGGTCGTCCGCCGGGAAGAGGCCCAGGTCCAGGTAGAAGTTGCCCCACTCCCAGGTCTCATCGTTGCGCTCCAGCAGGGTGTCATACAGCTCCCGCTGCCCCTGCGTGTCGGTGACGGCGGCCAGGAAGTAGCCGTTGTTGTTCACCACCGCCTTGGCGTAGCAGTCCAGCGCCCCGGCCACGGTGGAGGGGCGGGAGACCCGGGCGGCGGCCAGCCCCCGGAGCAGGGCGTCCTCCAGCTCGTCCCGCTCCAGATGCGCCCGGGCGTCCCGGTCGGAGACAGCGGGGAGGGCGGCGGCGGCCGCCGCCGGCCCGGTGAGGCAGGCGGGGATGAGGATGACCACGATGCACAGGGACACCAGGGCCATCCCCCGGGGGTAGCGCTTGAAGCGGGCGATGGACTGGATGCGGGCCTTGATGTTCCGCCCGCCGTTGGCCATGGAGGTGGTGCCGGGCAGCCGGGCGTACCGGTCGTCGGCCATGGAGAGCAGGATGCGGCCGTAGTCCCGGCGCTCCTCCCCCTCCAGCCGCTCCAGCACCCGCTGGTCGCACAGGGCCTCGGCGTCGTTGCCCACCCGGTCAAAGACCCACCACAGGAAGGGGTCACACCAGTGCAGGCACCGCAGCAGGCAGCCCAGCACGTTGAGCCACAGGTCGCCGTATCTCAGATGGAGCAGCTCGTGGAGGATGACCTTGTCGTCCACCTCGCCCCCCTCGGGCAGCACCAGCACGGGGCGCAGGGGGCCGCACACGAAGGCGGAGGCCACCGGCGCCCGGGCCACCCGGGGCAGGGGCAGACCGTACCGCCCGGCCACCCGCTCCACCTGCCCGTCCCCCTCGGGGAGGACGGTAAGGGTCCGGCGCAGGCGGAGGTAGCCAATCAAAAACCACAGCAGCCAGCACACCACCCCCGCCGCGTAGACCGCGAAGAGCCAGTCGGTGACGCTCCGGGGGGCGGCGGTCAGCCAGGGCAGGGGGGAGGCGACCGTCACCGGCGTCCAGAGGTCGGCATAGGCGGAGGACAGCCCGGCCTCGACGCAGGTCTTGGCCAGCTCCACCCACCGCTCCAGGGGGAGCAGCCCCTGCCCCGCCGGACCGGCGGGGAGCAGGCAGCGCAGGGCCAGCAGGGCCCACACCCCGTACTGCCACCGGGGGGAGAGCTTGTCCCGGAAGATGGCCTTCAGCACCAGCAGCAGGGCGGCCACCGCCGAGACGGTGAGGGTCTGCAGCAGGAAGGACCACAGGCTGGTCACGGCTCACACCTCCATCTCGTCCAGCAGGCGGCGCAGCTCGGCCCGCTCGTCGGCGGTGAGGGAGCCGTCCCTCACGAAGGCGCTGATCAGCGCCTCGGCGGAGCCGTGATAGGCCCGGTCCACCAGGCCCCGGCGCTGGGCGGCGGCGCACTCCTCCCGGCTCACCGCCGCCCGGTAGCGGTGGGGGGAGAGGGCGCGGTCGATGTCCACCGCCCCCTTTTTGGCCAGCCGGGTCAGATAGGTGTGCAGGGTGGTGCGGCTCCACCCCAGGGGGACGGCCCGGGCGATCTCCCCCAGCTCCAGCGCCCCGCCGGCCCAGAGGGCCTCCATCACCGCCCACTCGTTGTCGGTAAAGGTCACGGCGTTCGCCTCCTTTCTACACGTGTAGGATACACCTTGATTCTACACCCGTAGAACATCTCCTGTCAAGCCCCAGTTGCAGGGCTGCGGAGAGTGTGCTATAATGGGCGGGAAAAAGGGATCGGGGACCGATCCTGAAGACGATTTGGGGTCGCGCCAGGCAAAGGGCGTTTCCGGACCGGAGTGTCTGCGAGGATGACCTTGGATCGGACACAGACACAAAGGAGAGGAAAACAGTTATGGAGATCAACGGCGAGGTCGTCAACGACCAGGTGCGCTACGACCAGATGGACCTGTCCCCCGAGATCATGAAGGCCATCGAGAAGAAGGGCTATCAGGTGGCCACCCCGGTGCAGGCGGGGGCCATCCCCTATTTCATGGAGTGGAGGGACGTCATCGCCAAGGCCCCCACCGGAACGGGCAAGACCTTTGCCTTCGGCATCCCCATGGTGGAGCACGTGGACCCGGAGGACCCGGCGGTGCAGGGCCTGGTGCTGGCACCCACCCGGGAGCTGGCCATGCAGATCCGGGACGAGATCCGGGACCTGTGCGCCTTCAAGGAGGGGGTGCGGGTGGTCTGCCTCTACGGCGGGCAGCCCATCGACAAGCAGATCACCCAGCTCAAGAAGAACCCCCAGATCGTGGTGGCCACCCCCGGGCGGCTCATGGACCACATGAAGCGCCGCACCGTGCGGCTGGACAAGGTACAGACGGTGGTGCTGGACGAGGCCGACCGGATGCTGGACATGGGCTTCATCCACGACGTCACCCGCATCCTGGACCTGATCAAGAGCAAGCGCAACGTGGGCATGTTCTCGGCCACCATCTCCCGGGAGGTGATGGACATCTCCTGGGTGTACCAGCGGGACCCGGTGGAGATCACCGTCCGGGCCGATGAGGAGAACAAGCCCGACATCACCCAGTACGCCATCTCCTGCGACCGGGGGACCAAGGCGGACGTCACCGCCAAGCTGCTGAAGGGCGGCGGGTACGAGCGGGCCATCGCCTTCTGCAACACCAAGAACATGACCGACCGGCTGGTGGGCCTGCTGCGGATGCGGGGGGTGAAGTGCGAGGGCATCCACGGCGACATCCAGCAGAGCCAGCGGGAGCGCACCCTGAAACGCTTCCGGGACGGGGAGATGCAGGTGCTGGTGGCCACCGACGTGGCCGCCCGGGGCCTGGACATCGACGACGTGGACGTGGTGGTCAACTTCGACATGCCCGACCAGAACGAGGACTACATCCACCGCATCGGCCGCACCGGCCGGGCCAAGAAGCACGGGGTGGCCTTCGTCCTCACCAGCACCGTCACCGACGAGATCCGGCTGGACGAGGTGCGCAAGCAGACGGGCAACAACATCCGCAAGGTGACCCTGGACGACGAGGGCCGCCCGGTGCCCGCGGAGGGCTGAGGGCCCGAAATTCATCCGATTTTAATGTTTTATATATGCGGGTTTCAGACCGCTGTGCTATCCTGACACCACGGGACAGTTAGGAAGAAAGGAAGGACCTTGTATGGAAAAGAGACTCTACCGGACCGAGGGCCGGGACCGCATGATCAGCGGCGTGTGCGGCGGGGTGGCCGAGTACTTCGGCATCGACCCCTCTCTGGTGCGCATCGTCTGGGTGATCGGCGCCGTGTGCAGCTTCAGCCTGTTCTTCTGGGTGTATGTGGCCTGCGCCATCATCCTCCCCCGGAAGAGCGATATCTACCCCGGCTATTAAACAAAAACGAGACAGCGAAACGCCCGCCCCGGCCAGATGGCCGGGGCGGGCGCTTTTGCGCTTCACGATCTGGTCTCATCGCCTGTCCCGCCGTCCGTCTGGCGGGAGCGCTGCTCCTCGCGCCTGCGTTCAATGTCGCCGAGGTTGCGGATCCCCAGCGCGATGCCGCATCCGTAGCCCAGAAGGATGATGAGCGTAGGGAGGACCTCGCCCCGCAGTCCGGGGAGAAACACCAAAAGCGCCATGCCCCCCAATCCGAGCAGCTGCATGAACAGCAAGAGGAGATCGACTGCCTTTTTCATGGTGTTCTTACCTCATTCCCAAGGATCGCTGTTGCTGAGATCACAGCTTCAAAGCTGCCTTCTCACAGGCAGTGTCGCTGCCTGGGTATTGCGAACCCATGGGGCCCTCCTCCTCTCAGATCACCGGCCATTCAACGGGAATGGGATGATTTTCCTCTGGTGATATCGTAGCATGGGAGGAGAGATGAGTCAATCAAAATAGCCAAAAATAAACATGAAAAACGGAGATGATTTGAATAAAATCACAACAAAAGGAAAATCTGCGGGTTATCCGGCCGGGGCGCGCCGCCCCCGGAGGCGCCGTGGAAAACGCGAGTTTTCCGGTTGCAACTTTCCCCAGAAATGTGGTAGAATATCTCCGGCCCGCCCCGCCGGAGAGAGCGGGGGCGGGGCCGCACCAAGCGAAAAAGAGGGAAACTATGATCGAATTCAAGCGGCCCGCCCTGGAGGACCGGGCGTGGGTGGAGCCCCTGCTGGCCCAGGGGGACGAGCGGGGCTGCGAGTACAATTTCAGCACCCTGTACCTGTGGTGCCACGCCTTCCATGTGGAGATCGCCCGGGTGGACGGGTTTTTCACCGAGCGGCTGTGCGCCCCCAACGGCTGCCACTACCTGTTCCCGGCGGGGCGGGGGGACCTGCCCGCCGCCCTGGCCGCCCTGGAGGAGGACAGCCGCCGGCGGGGGCAGCCCTTCTCCCTCACCGGGGTGAACCCGGAGGACCGGGAGACGCTGGAGGAGCTCTTCCCCGGCCGGTTCCAGTATACCCCCAACCGCTTCTCCTTCGACTATCTGTACACGGTGGACAAGCTGGCCGACCTGGCGGGCAAGAAGCTCCACGGCAAGCGCAACCACATCCACCGCTTCGAGGAGAACTGGCCCGGCTGGACCTTCGAGGAGCTCACCCCCGCCAACCTGGACGAGTGCGCCGCCATGGCGCGGGAGTGGTACCGCCGCAACGCCGGCGAGGGGGAGAGCGACATGCTGGACGACTCCCTGAGCGAGGAGGCCAAGGCCCTGTACAAGGGGCTGGACCGCTTCGCCGAGTTGGGGCTGGAGGGCGGCCTCATCCGGGCCGGGGGCCGGGTGGTGGCCTTCACGGTGGGGGACAAGCTCCACGAGAATTCCGACACCTACAACGTCCACTTTGAAAAGGCCTTCGGGGACATCCAGGGGGCCTACGCCATCGTCAACCGGGAGTTCGCCCGCTGGGTGCGGGCGCGCCACCCGGAGATCCGGTATCTCAACCGGGAGGAGGACATGGACATCGAGGGCCTGCGCAGGGCCAAGGAGTCCTACTATCCGGATCTGCTGCTGGAGAAATATCTGGCCCGGGAGGTGTAAGAGATGGTCCTGTTTCGTCCCGCCCGGCCCGGGGACCGGGCGGCCATGGAGGAGGTCTGGCAGCTGTCCTTTGGGGACCGGCCCGGGGACATCGACCGCTTTTTCCGGCTGTGCGGCGGCTGGGTCCAGAGCATGGTGCTGGAGGAGGCCGGCCAGGTCCGGGGGGCGGTGCAGCTGCTGCCGGTGACCCTCACCGGGGAGAGGGGGGAGCGCTGGCGCTGCGCCTACGTCTACGCGGTGTGCATCCACCCCGACCACCGGGGGGAGGGGCTGGGCCGGGCGATGACGGCCTACGCCGACTTCTACCTGGAGGAGAAGGGCTTTGACTGCGCCGCCACCGTCCCATCCACCCCGGAGCTCCACCGGTTCTACGCGCTCCAGGGCTTCGGCGAGTGCTTCCGCCACCGGCAGTCCGTCCGCCGGCGGGAGGAGCTGCTCGCCCCGGCGGCGGGGGACTCCGCCCGCCGGGTGGGCCCCGGGGAGTACGGCCCCCTGCGGGAGGGGCGGCTGGCCGGGGGGCTCCACCTGTCCTACGGCGGGGAGGCCCTGGCCTATCAGCAGGCCCTGTGCGAGGCGTCGGGGGGCGGGCTGTTCGCCCTGACCCTGGACGGGGGGACGGGCTGCGCCTGCGTGGAGATGGGGCCGGAGGGCCCGGCGGTGAAGGAGCTGCTGGTGCCCGCCGGGCTGGAGGACCGGGGCCTGGCCGCCCTGGCCGCCGCCCTGCCCGGGGAGCGCTGGACCGTCCGGACGCCAGACCCGGCGGGGGAGCTCTTCGGCATGGTGCGCTGGTACCGGCGGGACATCGCCCGGGCCTGGGACTGGGTCCACGGGACGGGGCATCTCGGGCTGGCCTTCGACTGAGGGCGGAGACAGCTCCTGAGCGGGAAACCCCATCCAAACTGCACAAAAAATTTACGCGAAGCATCCGGAGATCGAGGGAGCGCGGGATAAAAAACCGCTCTCCCCCGGTCTTTTCCGGATAAATTTTCAGAAAATAAATAAATATACAAATATTCGGAACAAATTGCACAAAAATTGAATATTTCAGAAATAATCGTTGACTTTTCCTGCATAGACTGTATAATGTGAGAAAGTACCGGCTGTGGTACGAAAAGGAGTGTATTGAAATGAAGAAGATCTTGAGCCTGATGCTGGCCCTGACCATGTGCCTGGGCCTGGCCGCCTGCGGCAACGATAACGAGCCCACGGAGACCCCCGCTGAGACCCCGGCGGAGACCACCCCCGTGGAGACCCCCGCCGAGACCGGCTCCGCCGGCGACTACGGCGACTTCGCCGGCTCCCTCATCGAGGAGGGCAAGCTGATCATGGTGACCAACGCGTCCTTCCCCCCCTATGAGATGACCGACGACGACAACAACGTCATCGGCATCGACCCCGACATCGCCCAGGTCATCGCCGACAAGCTGGGCCTGGAGCTGGTCATCGACAACATCGATTTTGACGCCGCCCTGCTGGCCGTGCAGGAGGGCCGGGCCGACGTGATGCTGGCCGGCATGTCCTACAGCGAGGAGCGCGACCTGGTCATGGACTTCTCCGACACCTACGCCACCGGCTATCAGGTGATCATCGTCCGGGAGGACGACGACCGCATCGCCGGCGGCAACGACGACCTGATGCTGGTGGACGCCGAGGGCAACGTGATCGAGGACGTCCAGATCGGCGTGCAGCGGGGCACCACCGGCGAGCTCTACTGCCAGGATTCCTACGGCGTGGACAAGGTGACCTCTCTGGACAACGGCTCGGTGGCCGTCCAGGCCCTGCTCAACGGGCAGGTGGACTGCGTGGTCATCGACATCGGCCCCGCCGAGGAGTATGTGGAGGCCAACCCCGGTCTGAAGATCGTGGAGGGCGCCTACACCATCGAGGACTACTGCGTGGGCGTGGGCGAGGGCAACACCGCCCTGCTGGAGGCCGTGAACAAGGCCCTGAACGAGATGATCGACGACGGCACCGTCGACGAGATCATGAACCAGTACATCGGCGGCTGAGACCGCACTGTGTTCCGCAGAGAGGGGCGGCCCCGCGCCGCCCCTCTTGCGGCGTCTTGCTGAGAAAGGGAAGGAGAGAGACAGCCCGTGGACCTGGCCTATTACTTTGAACTGTGGCAGGAGATGATGCGCTCCAAGGAGCCCGGCGTGGCCGACTCCGTCGCCTGGTGGCAGGAGCTCTTCGTCCGCTTCTACCAGGCCTTTATCGACGGAGACCGCTGGCAGCAGTACCTGGAGGGCGTGGGGGTCACCATCGTGGCCACCGCCATCGCCCTGGCCATCGGCATCGTGCTGGGCGTGCTGGTGGCCGTCATCCGCACCGCCCACGACCAGCAGCGCCCCGGCCGGCCGAAGAACCCGGTGCTGGGACTGCTGAACGCCATCTGCAAGGTGTACGTCACCGTCATCCGGGGCACCCCCATGATGGTGCAGATCCTCATCATGGGCATGGTGATTTTCGCCAGCAGCCGGAACTACACCGCCGTGGGCGCCCTGACCCTGGGCATCAACTCGGGGGCCTATGTGGCCGAGATCATCCGGGGCGGCCTGATGTCCCTGGACATCGGGCAGACCGAGGCGGGCCGCTCCCTGGGCCTGAACTACATCGACACCATGCGCTTCATCGTGGTGCCCCAGGCCTTCAAGGCCATCCTCCCCGCCCTGGGCAACGAGTTCATCGTCCTGCTGAAGGACACCTCTCTGATCTCCATCATCGGCGGGCAGGAGCTGACCTACTTCGCCAAGAACATCGTCAACCGCACCTATGACGCCCTGTTCCCCCTCATCGGAGCGGCCGTCATCTACCTGATCATGGTGATGATCTTCACCTGGCTCCAGGGCAAGCTGGAAAGGAGGCTGCGTCAAAGTGATCGCCGTTGAACATCTGAGCAAGTCCTTCG
>CALXCP010000003.1 GCA_944386845.1 uncultured Oscillospiraceae bacterium
CAGCTGGGCGGTCTGGCCGTCAAGCTGGCCGACGTCATCAAGCAGCAGACCGGCGCCAAGGTCCGGGGCATCGAGCTCTCCCTGCTCCAGCGCTGCGGGGCCCATCTGGCCTCCCTCACCGACATCCGCGAGGCCTATCTGGCCGGACAGGCGGCGGTGGAGGCCGCTGTCTCCGGCGTCACCGACAAGATGGTGGCCTTCCGGTGCACCCGGGAGGGCGGCTACCGGTGCGAGACCATCCTGGAGCCCCTGGACATCGTGGCCAACTTTGAGAAGAAGGTCCCCCGGGAGTGGATCAACGCCGCCGGAAACGGCGTGGAGCAGCCCTTCCTCGACTATGTCCTCCCCCTGATCCAGGGGGAGCCCGACCTGCCCCGGGAGAATTCCCTGCCCAGGTTCGCCAGGCTGAAAAAAGTGCTGACCACCGACCTTTGATGGGTCTAAGGCAAAAGAGGAGACCGCGGAACACCGCGGTCTCCTCTTTTGCCATTTTATTCGTCCGCCTCGGTGATCCGGGTGTAGCGCAGCAGCGGGTACTCCCCGTCATGGGCGTCCAGACAGGTGCCCCGGGACAGCTCCCCCGGCCCGGTGACCCGGACCAGGCCCGCCCGGAGCAGGGTCTCGGTGAGCGCCCCCCGTTCCTCCGGGGCGCACAGCAGCCCGGCGGTCTGGAGCACCCCGCGGCTCCGGCGCAGGGTGGGCAGCAGCTCCGCCCGGGGCAGACATTTGAGAACGGGGCTGCCGAACTGTAGGGAGAGCTCCAGCTCCCGGTCCCACTTCAGGGTGAGACTGCACCCCTTCCCCTCCAGCACCGTGTCCCCCGGTGTGGGGAAGCCGGCGGCCTCCTCCAGCCGGGCGGTGTACCGGCGCAGGGTCCCCTGGGCCAGGGCGCCCATGTCCCGCACCGGCCAGCGCCGGGCGGCCGCCTCCAGCAGGGGCAGGAACTGCCTGGCCAGCTCCCGGAGCTCCTCCGGCTCCTCTGTGTCCAGAAAGATGGTCTGACAGGAAGAGCACAGCAGCTGCTTGGTCTGCATGATGTGGCCCGCCAGGGCGGAGAGCTGCCCCTCCTCCCTGCCCCGCTGGGTGACATAGGCGAAGCCCAGCCGGTGCCCCCACTCGATGAGCTTTATCCCCGGCGGGGCCAGGGCGCGCACGGCGGACACAGCTGCCTCTCCGCCCCAGACCACCACCCCGTCGCACAGGCCGGCCAACCGCCGCAGGGCGGCCACATCGTCGCTGGGGGTGTCGAACACATAGACGTAGTCTCTGAGGGCGGGCTCCTCCTCCACCAGCTTCCGGAGCAGGGCCACGGACAGCCCGTGGTCGGCGCTGGGCAGCTTCAGCAGGTTGATGTTCCCCGCCAGCAGTCCCTCCACCACCGTGAAGGCGGGCAGGGCGTCCAGATTGCCCGCCGCGATGTGCAGCAGCACCCCGAGGGGCCGCCGGCGCTTCACGATGGGCCGGTCATAATAGGGCGGCCGGACGGTCACCGGGGCGAAGGGGTCCCGGCCCAGCTGGAGCTCCACCATGGCCTCCAAGCTCTCCCGCCGGAGCAGGTGCAGGGCGGCGGCCACCTGCTCCTCCTTCAGGGCGGGGTCCAGGTCCAGCCCTGCCAGCTCGGCGTCGAACCCCCCCGCCTCCGCCCGGCGGGACAGCCGGTCGCACGCCGCGATGGTGACGTCCGGCGTCAGCGGCGTCCGGTCCAGCGTCTCGTCGATCCAACGGGGGAGCCGCTCCAGCACCTCCCCCTGCCGCTCCCGCGCCAGGAGCTCTCCGCGGCACAGGATCATCCCCGCTCCCCCCTCTGATATTCCTCCGCGCCGGCGGCGCAGGTCTTGATCTCACTCATCCCCACCCGGCCCAGCACCTCCAGCCACGGGGCGCCGCAGCCGCAGCCGCAGCTCTCCCCCGGGTGGAGCACCCCCAGGTCGTCGGTGAGGATGCTCAGCAGAGGGGCGCTTTTCAGCAGCGGGGTCATCAGGTCCACCAGCCCGGGCCGGCCGTAAGGGAGCGGCTCAAGGGTCTCCGGGTCCCGGATGACCACCCGGCTGAACACCGGGACGTGGAAGTGGTGCCGGGGGCAGTCCCAGTAGATGATGGGGTGCTCCACCACGCTGAACACCTCGTGGACGGCCTCCTCCGGGATGGACAGGCGGTCCAGCACCTCGGCGTACAGCTGGGGCTTGTCCACCTGCTGGCGGTAAAACTGCTTCCATCCGCCCCCCAACAGCACCTTGGAGCCGGGCGGCATGGGCAGGCGCAGGCCCCGGTGCTCCAGCTCCTGCATCAGAAAGTGGAGATAGGACGGGAAGCCGATGAGCCGCACCGGACAGCGCTGCCCGGCGCAGCGGCGCAGCTCAGCCACCAGTCCCTCCATGTCCAGGCGGTACTCCCCCTCCCGGAAGGTCAGGGCGTAGGTGCGGCGGACGGCAGGGGCCAGGAAGGTGCTGAGGAAGGCGCTCTTCATCACCCCCATGTGGTTGCCCCGGTGGGGCTGATAGCCCAGGATGACGTACCGGGTAGGCCGTGGAGAGATGAGCCCGTGGGCGGCGCAGGCCCGCAGGGACATGGCCAGGTCGCACAGCAGGGCCCCCAGGTCGAAGTCCACCCGGCTCTGCCGGCCGCTGGTGCCTGAGGACGTGGTGTGGAACAGACCTCCCCTCATGGAGCGCAGCCGGTGCCGCTTGAAGAACAGGGTGGGGATGGGGGGCAGACGGTACAGGTCCTCCCTGCCCCGCAGCTGGTCCGGAGAGAAGCACGCCCGGTCCAGGATGGCCCGGTATTCCGGACAGTTCCGGTACTGGAAGGCGCAGTTCTCCCGCATGGCGGCCAGGAACAGCTTCTCCGTCCCCGGGTGGTCGTAGAGGGCGCCGCGGAAAAACAGGGTCCCCCGTGCTCCCATGATGTCCGCCTCCTTTCCTTTCAGACAGAAAAAGCGCCGCCCCGGGCCGCACAGGGGCCGGGACGGCGCGCGTGTTCACGGCTCTCCGCCGCCGGGACGGGCGGAGTCTTCCCCGGAGCCGGGGCGCTCCTGCGGTTCGGGGCTGCCCTTTTGCGCCCGGTACTCATATCCCCGGTCGGTGATGGCGTACAGGCCCCGGTAGTCGTCGGTGTCCTGGGACAGATCCTTGCGGCCCAGCCGCCAGCCGATGAAGTCCTTGACCAGACTGTAAAACACGGCGAACAGGGGAACGCCGACGATCATCCCCACGAAGCCGAACAGTCCGCCGAACAGCAGGATGGAGAACAGTACCCAGAAGGAGGACAGGCCGGTGGAGTCACCCAGGATCTTGGGCCCCAGGATGTTGCCGTCAAACTGCTGCAGGATCAGGACGAAGATGCAGAAGTACAGGCACTGCAGGGGGCTCACCAGCAGCACCAGCAGGGCGCAGGGGATGGCCCCGATGAAGGGCCCGAAGAAGGGGATCACGTTGGTCACCCCGATGACCACCGCCAGCAGCATGGGATAGGGGAACTGCAGCAGATTGCAGAACACCATGGCGATGATGCCGATGATCAGGGAGTCCAGCAGCTTGCCGTTGATGAAGCCGCCGAACACCTGGTGAGCGTAGCGGAATTTGGCCACGATGAGGTTGGCCGCCGGGGTCCGGAACAGGCCGTAGATGATCTTCTTGCTCTGGGCGCACAGGGTATCCTTGCAGCCCAGGAGATACGCCGCCACGATGAGGCCGATGATGAGGTTGAGGGTCACCCGCAGGGCCTGGACCACCCCGGCGGACAGGTTGACCAGGTAGCTGTTCAGATTGGGCAGGATGGTGTCGTTCACCAGGTTCTCGATATAGGTCCCCACGTTGTCCAGCAGCTGCCGGATATAAGGGGCGTAGATGGTGTCCCGGGACATGAACTCGTTGAACCAATTGGACATGGTGGCAAAATAGGTGTCCATGTCGTCAGCGATGCCCACGATGCTGCGCACCACCTCGGGCACCACAGCGGCCACCAGCCCATAAGCCACCAGGATGATGAACAGCAGGCTGGCGGCGATCCCGCCGCCAGAGGCCAGGCTATTGACCAGCCTTTGGCGTTTCAGCGGACCGGAGAGCCACCGTGACAGGGTGCTCCGCACCCGGTTATAGATGGGGGTGAGCACATAGGCCAGCACCGCGCCAAAGCTGATGGGCTGCAGGATGGCGGACAGGGTCCGGCTGAAGGCGTGGAGCTCCCGGAGCTTGTACAGCACGAAGAAAAACAGGATGCACAGCACGATGGTGATGAAGGCGGTGAGCCCCCATGCCGCCATGTCCCGATGCTTCTGATTTTTCACGGTCTCCCCTCCCCTTCTGCGCCGGATGCGTGTATCGTCAGACCTTCAGCTCAGCGGTCTTATGGCCGTCCAGGGCGGCGTGGTACCGCTCCAGCACCGGCCGGACGCAACCGTCCAAAAACTCGGTCACCTGCTCCGGGCAGCGGCCGATGTAGCGCCCGGGCTCCAGATGGCCGGTGAGCTCCTCCCGGCTGAGCATGGAAAAGGCCGGGTCGGCGGCGATGAGGTCGATGAGGTTATTTGTAAGGCCGAGGTCCTTTACATTCCTTCCAGCCTCCTGGCTGAGCACCCGGATGCGCTCGTGGAGGGCCTGCCGGTCGCCCCCCTTCTTCACCGCGTCCATGAGGATGTTCTCGCTGGCCATGAAGGGCAGCTCCTCGGCGATGTGCCGCTGGATGACCTTCTCATGGACCACTAGACCCTGGGTCACGTTCTGGCAGATGTTCAGGATGGCATCCACCGCCAGGAAGGCCTCCGGGATGGAGATGCGCTTGTTGGCGGAGTCGTCCAGGGTGCGCTCGAACCACTGGGTGGCGGCGGTGACCGCCCCGTTGGTCACGTCGGAGATGACGTATCGGCTCAGGGCGCAGATGCGCTCACAGCGCATGGGGTTGCGCTTGTAGGGCATGGCGGACGAGCCGATCTGCTTGGCCTCGAAGGGCTCCTCGATCTCCTTCATGTGGGCCAGCAGGCGCAGGTCGGTGGCGAACTTGCTGGCCGACTGGGCGATGCCGGACAGGGTGGCCAGCACCCCGGCGTCCACCTTCCGGGAGTAGGTCTGCCCGCTGACGGGCACCACCTTGTCAAAGCCCATCTCGGCGGCGATCTTCCGCTCCAGCTCCTTCACCTTCCCGTGGTCGCCGTCGAACAGCTCCAGGAAGGAGGCCTGGGTGCCGGTGGTCCCCTTGGAGCCCAGCAGAGCCATGTGATCGATGCGGTAGCTGACCTCGTCCAGATCCATGAGCAGCTCGTTCATCCACAGGGTGGCCCGCTTGCCCACCGTGACCATCTGGGCGGCCTGGAAGTGGGTGTAGCCCAGCGTGGGGGTGCTTTTGTACCGGTCCGCGAAGTCCGCCAGATTGGCCAGCACCCGCACCAGCTCGTCCCGGATGAGGATCAGGCCCTCCCGCATGAGGATGATGTCGGTGTTGTCCCCCACATAGCAGCTGGTTGCTCCCAGGTGGATGATGGGCATGGCCTTGGGGCACAGCTCGCCGTAGGCGTGGACGTGCGCCATGACGTCGTGGCGCAGCTCTTTTTCATACCGGGCGGCGGCGGCGTAGTCGATGTCGTCCACGTGGGCCTCCAGCTCGGCCACCTGCTCCGCCGTGACGGGCAGGCCCAGCTCCATCTCCGCCCGGGCCAGGGCTACCCACAGCTTCCGCCAGGTGGTGAACTTCTTGTCCGGGGAGAAGAGATAGAGCATCTCGTCGCTGGCATACCGGGAGGCCAGGGGGCTCTCATACTGTCGTTTGCTCATGTTCAGGACCTCGTCTCTCGCCGGGGGCCTGTGATGGCGGCCCCCATTCATTGTATATTTAGAATAACACAGAAACAGAAGGGGCACAAGGGACTTCCCATAAAGATCCGATGAAAATTCCCGCGGGGGAGCAAAAACGGCGCGGCGGGGCTGCATCGCCCGCGCCGTGCCGCGCTGTTTCTGTTCATGGGTCAGGGTGGCGGGCCTTTCCGTCTCCGCAGAAATCAGCCCTCGGCCAGGAATTTCTCCAGCCGGTCCAGCCCGGTCCTGATGTTGTCCATGGAGGTGGCGTAGGACCAGCGGAGATAGCCGTCCGCCCCGAAGGCGGTGCCGGGGACCACCGCCACCAGGCCCTTCTCCAGCAGGACTTTAGCAAAATCGTCGCTGGTGCGGATCTCGGTGCCGTAGAGGGTGCGGCCCAACTGCTCCTTGATGTTCATGAAGATGTAGAAGGCGCCCTCGGGCTCCAGGCAGCTGACGCCGGGGATGGACTTGATACGCTCCAGGAAGTAGGCCCGGCGCTCGGCAAAGGCCTTGTTCATGTCATAGGTGGGCTGCTGGCTCTCGGAGAAAGCCGCGATGCTGGCGCACTGGGAGATGGTGCAGGGAGAGCCGGTGGAGTGGCTGAGGTAGTTTGCCATGGCCTTGGAGAGCTCGGCGTTGGCGGCGGCAAAGCCGATGCGCCAGCCCGTCATGGCATAGGCCTTGGAGACGCCGTTGATGAGGATGGTGCGCTCCTTGATCTCGTCCCCCAGGGCGGCCATGGAGGTGAAGGTGCCCTGGTAGACCAGGCTGCAGTATATCTCATCGCTGAGCACGTACAGGTCGTGCTTCAGGATGACCTTGGCCAGGCCCTCCAGCTCCTCCCTGCTGTACACCATGCCGGTGGGGTTGGAGGGGTTGGTGAGGATAAGGCACTTGGTCTTGGGGGTGACGGCCGCCTCCAGCATCTCCGGGGTGAGCTTGAAGCGGGTGGCCTCGGTGGTCTCCACGATGACGGGGGTCGCGCCGGTCATGCGGATGGCCTCGGCATAGGTCACCCAGTAGGGCGCGGGGAGGATCACCTCGTCCCCCGGGTCGCAAACGGCCTGGAGGGCGATGAACACGTTGTGCTTGGCGCCGCTGGCCACAGCGATCTGAGAGGGCTGATACTGCAGGCCCAGCTCCTTGTCCAGCCAGCCGCAGATGGCCTCCCGCAGGGGAATCAGGCCGGCGGCGGGGGTATAGCGGGTCTTGTTCTCCTCGATGGCGCGGATGCCCGCCTGCTTGATGTGGTCAGGGGTATTGAAATCGGGCTCGCCGGCGCCGAAGCCCACCACGTCGATGCCGTCGGCCTTCATCTGCTTGGACAGGCTGTCGATGGCCATGGTGGCAGAGGGGGCGATGCCCTTGGCGATCTTGGAAATCGGTTTCATGGAACTGGTTCTCCTTCCGTGTCACTCAAATTCGTTCTGACACATTATATTCTCCGACTTGCAGGAATGCAAGACTTTTCTTGCCCATATCCCCTGTTTTTGAAGAATTCTCAGTTCCGTGATGCAAAATGGCTTTAAAAACAGTCATTCTGCCGGGGAAACTGCTCAGAACATCCGCTCCAGAGCCGCCGGATCAGCCAGATGGACCACTCCATAGCCCAGACGGATGAGCCCACGGCGCTGAAATTCCCCCAGCACCCGGCTCACCGTCACCCGGCTGAGACCGGCGGCGTCCCCCAAAAATTCGTGGGTACAGCGGACTGACACGCCGTCCGCCTCCGCAAGGGCCAGCAGAAGCCGGGCGATGCGCTGGTCCGCCCGGAGGAAGGCGGTGTCATCCACATGGGCGGACAGCTGCCGCACCGTCCGGGCCAGGTAGCGGATCATGGACATGGCCAGCCGGGGCTCCCGGGCAAAGACCTGGGCGCAGTGGTCTCTGTCGATGGCGGCGATACGGCACCGGGTCAGGGCGGTGGCCGAGGTCACCCGGGGCTGCCCGTCAAAGAAGGAGGCCTCCCCCAGGATCTCCCCACGGCGGTAGACGGTGAGGATCCGCTCCCCCCCGTCCCGGGAGGTGAGATAGCTCTTCACCCGCCCCTCGCCGATGTAATAGAAATGGGTGGCCGTGGAGCCCTGGAGATAGATCATCGCCCCCGGCCGGTACTCCTGGAGCGGCAGCCCCCGGGCCAGCTCCTCCCACTCCCACTGGTCTCTCCCCCGCTCCCCGGGGCCGTGGACCTCCTGCTGCGCCATCCAGGCCGCCTCCTCTCGGATATTATCCCCCTGATTGTAGCACAGTTTACATTCTTTCCGCAAGCCTTCTGGCATACTAAAGCCGTCAAGACATTTACAAAAGGAGGAGATCTCCCCATGGGGATGACCATGACGCAGAAGATCCTGGCCCGGTGCGCCGGGCTGGACCGGGTGGAGGCCGGGCAGCTCATCGAGGGCAAGCTGGACCTGGTCCTGGGCAACGATATCACCACTCCGGTGGCCATCACGGAGTTTGACAAGGCGGGGCTGACCTCGGTGTTCGACCGGGACAGGATCGCCATCGTGCTGGACCACTACACCCCCTGCAAGGACATCAAGGCGGCCCAGCTGTGCGCCGCCGCCCGGAACTTCGCCCACCGCTTCCAGATCACCCACTTCTATGACGTGGGCCAGGTGGGGGTGGAGCACGCCCTCATCCCTGAGAAGGGGCTGGCCGCCCCCGGCGAGGTGATCATCGGGGCCGACTCCCACACCTGCACCTACGGCGCCCTGGGCGCCTTCTCCACCGGCGTGGGCTCCACCGACATGGCCGCCGGCATGGCCACCGGCCTGGCCTGGTTCAAGGTCCCCTCCGCCATCAAGGTGGTGCTCACCGGCACCTTCCAGCCCTATGTCAGCGGCAAGGACGTCATCCTGGAGCTCATCGGCCGCATCGGAGTGGACGGAGCGCTCTACCGCTCCCTGGAGTTCACCGGGGACGGGGTGGCCGCCCTGGACATGGACGACCGGTTCACCATCTGCAACATGGCCATCGAGGCGGGGGCCAAGAACGGCATCTTCCCCGTGGACCAGAGGACGCTGGATTATCTCAAGGGCCGGGTGGACCGTCCCTTCCATGCCTTTGAGGCCGACAGCGACGCCGTGTATGAGCAGGAGGTGGTCATCGACCTGAACACCCTGGAACCCACTGTGGCCCTTCCCCACCTGCCCTCCAACACCCAGCCGGTGAGCCAGGCGGCGGGCACCCGCATCGACCAGGTGGTCATCGGCTCCTGCACCAACGGCCGGATCAAGGACCTCCGGGAGGCCGCCGACATCATGCGGGGCCATAAGGTGGCCGACGGGGTGCGCTGCATCGTCATCCCCGCCACCCAGGAGATCATGCTTCAGGCCATGGCCGAGGGCCTCATCCAGACCTTCATCGAGGCGGGCGCCGCCGTTTCCACCCCCACCTGCGGTCCCTGCCTGGGCGGCCACATGGGCGTGCTGGCCGACGACGAGGTGGCGGTGGCCACCACCAACCGCAATTTCGTGGGCCGCATGGGCCCGGTGAGCTCCAAGATCATCCTGGCCTCCCCCGCCGTGGCCGCCGCCTCCGCCCTGGCCGGCTGTGTGGCGGACCCCCGCCGCGGCTGACGCTGCGATACAGAAAGGAATGACGACCTGATGAAAATATATAAGTATGGCGACAATGTGGACACCGACGTGATCATCCCGGCCCGGTATCTCAACGCCCCGGACGAGAAGTCCCTGGCATCCCACTGCATGGAAGACATCGACGCCGATTTCGCGTCCACTGTGGCGCCCGGCGACATCATCGTGGCGGGCAGCAACTTCGGCTGCGGCTCCTCCCGGGAGCACGCCCCCCTCTCCATCAAGGCCTGCGGCGTGAAGTGCGTCATCGCCCGGAGCTTCGCCCGCATCTTCTACCGCAACGCCATCAACATCGGCTTCCCCATCCTCGAGTGTCCGGAGGCGGTGGACGGCATTGCCCCGGGGGACGCCGTGTCGGTGGACTTCTCCACCGGCGTCATCGTCAACGAGACCACCGGCAAGAAGTTCCAGGCCGCCCCCTTCCCTGAGTTCGTCAACGGCATCATCGAGCACGGCGGACTGCTGAAGTCTCTGAAAGCGCGGGGGGTGGCGAAATGAATTTCAAGATCGCGGTCATCAAGGGCGACGGCGTGGGGCCCGAGATCGTCACCGAGGCCATGGGCGTCCTGGAGGCGGTGGGCGAGAAGTTCGGCCACACCTTTGAGTTCGTGGAGGTGCTCATGGGCGGCTGCGCCACCGACGCGGTGGGCAAAAGCTATCCCGACGGCACCGCCGAGAAGTGCAAGGCCTGCGACGCGGTGCTGCTGGGTGCGGTGGGCGGACCCAAATGGGGCCCCGACAAGCCCGCCGAGCAGCGGCCCGAGACCGCCCTGCTGGCCATCCGGAAGGACCTGGGGCTGTACGCCAACCTGCGCCACGCCACCCTGCGGCCAGCTCTGGTGGACTACTCCCCCCTGAAAAAGGAGACCGCCGGCAAGGGTATCGACATCATGATGGTCCGGGAGCTCATCGGCGGCATCTACTTCGGCAGGCGGGAGCGCTACGACACCCCGGACCGGGGGGTGGAGTGCACCGACCTGATGGCCTACTCTGAGATGGAGATCGAGCGCATCGGCCGGCGGGCCTTTGAGCTGGCCCGGCTGCGCCGGAAGAAGCTGACCTCGGTGGACAAGGCCAACGTGCTGGAGACCTCCCGGCTGTGGCGGACGGTGATGCACCGCATCGCCGCCGATTATCCCGACGTGGAGCTCAGCGACATGCTGGTGGACAACTGCGCCATGCAGCTGGTCCGGGACCCCTCCCAGTTCGATGTCATCGTCACTGAAAACATGTTCGGCGATATCCTCTCCGACGAGGCCTCCATGGTCACCGGCTCTCTCGGCATGCTCCCCTCGGCCTCCATCGGGTCTGAGGCGCCGGGGCTCTACGAGCCCATCCACGGCTCTGCCCCCGACATCGCCGGTCAGGACAAGGCCAATCCCATCGCCACCATCCTGTCGGTGGCCATGATGTGCAAGTATTCCCTGGGTCTGCCCAGGGAGTCCGAGGCCATCGAGGCCGCGGTGGACAAGGCGCTGGCCGACGGCTGGCGCACCGCCGACATCGCCAAGCCCGGCGAGACCGCCATCGGCTGCAAAAAGATGGGCGAGATCATCCGGGGCAACATCTGAGCCCCCTGCCCCGCCCGATACGTGAAGCAGGCGCCCGCGCATACCGCGCGGGCGCCTGCATTTCATCGCGGAGTCAGAGGATGATGCAAATCAGGCCGCCAGAGCCCTCGTTGATGATGCGCTGAAGGGTCTCCTGGAGCTTGGTCCGGGCGTCCTCCGGCATCCGCTTCACCTTGGCGTTCAGGTCCTCGCTCACCAGCTCATAGAAGGACTTGCCGAAGATGTTGGTCTGCCAGATCTTGGACGTGTCCCCCTCGAACTCCTGGAGCAGATAGTGGACCATCTCCTCGCTCTGCTTCTCGTTGCCCACGATGGGAGAGACCTCGGTCTCGATGTCCGCCCGGATCATGTGGATGGACGGGGCACTGGCGCGAAGGCGGACGCCGTAGCGCCCCCCCTGCTTGACGATCTCGGGCTCCTCCAGCACCAGGTCATCGGTGTCGGGCACCACGATGCCGTATCCCTTCTCCTGCACGTCCGCCAGGGCGTCGGCCACCCGGTCGTAGGCCGTTTTCACCTTGGAAAGCTCGGTGAGCAGGGAGAGCAGGTCCCCGTCGTCCCGGATCTGAAAGCCCGACTGCTGGGAGATGGTGCTGTAAAACAGGGCCCGGGGCAGCTCCAGCCGGGCGGCGGCCTGGCCGGTGCCCAGATCGATGGACAGGACCCTGGCCTCGCTAATCTCCTCGCAGGCGCCGATGTCGGAGATGACCTGGGCGATGTCCCGGATGCGGGTCATCTGGGCGGCGTGCTCCCGCACGGCGGCGTAGAGGGTGCTCTTGATGGGGTGCTCCCCCGGCAGAGCGTCCACCCAGGAGGGCAGATACAGGTCCAGCTCCTTGGCGGGGAACTCACACAGCACCCCCCGGATGATGGCGCCGATCTCCTCCTCTCCGATCTCCAGGCAGTTGGCGGCGAGACAGGTGACGTCGTACCGGTGCTCGATGTCCGCCCGGATGGCCTGGGCCCGCTCCGAGCCGGGCTCCGCGGAGTTGAGCACCACCAGGAAGGGCTTGCCCAGCTCCTTCAGCTCCCCGATCACCCGCTCCTCCGCCTCCAGGTAATCCTCCCGGGGGATGTCGGTGATGGTGCCGTCGGTGGTGACCACGATGCCGATGGTGGAGTGCTCGGCGATGACCTTCCGGGTGCCGATCTCCGCCGCCTCGGTCATGGGGATCTCCTGGGGGAACCAGGGGGTGGTGACCATCCGGGGCTGGTCGTCCTCATAGTGTCCCACCGCTCCCTTCACCATGTAGCCCACGCAGTCGATGAGCCGCACCCGGAAGGTCAGGCCGGACTCCATGGCCACCTCCACCGCCTCCTCGGGGACGAACTTGGGTTCGGCGGTCATGATGGTGCGGCCGGAGCCGCTCTGGGGCAGCTCGTCCCGGGCCCGCTCCTTCCGGTAGACGTTGTCGATGTTGGGGATGACCAGGGTCTCCATGAATCGCTTGATAAAGGTGGACTTTCCCGTGCGCACCGGGCCGACGACGCCGATGTAGATATCCCCCTGGGTCCGCTGGGCAATATCCTCATAGAGCTTGCGTTCTTCCACTTGTGATTCCTCCTTCGGCCCCGTGAGCCGGTCGTTTTCCCTACATACCTATGGGGATAAGCCGTGGGATATGCCAGGCGGGCCCGGGACTTTTTGTCCCGGGCCCGCCTGTTTTTCACCGCACGCGGGGGATGAGCAGCATGCGCCCCCGGCACTCCTCCTCATCGGCCAGCTCATTGGCGCCGAGGATGACCGCCCGGGTGGTGCGGCAGCTCTTGGCCACATCCCACAGGGACTCGTCGGGCTGCATCTGCCGCAGGACGATGGACGGACGCTCGGTCTCCGGCTGGGCCGGGTCAGGCTCCTGGAGCGCGGCGCTCTTCAGACTGACCACGCCGTCCCGGCGCATCTCGACGCACCGGACGTCCAGGGCGCAGCGGACCTCCGCCCCGCCCGAGGCCGGGGTTGCAAAGACGTCCCCCGCCTCCGTGCAGGTGGCCAGCAGGACCGCCCCCTCCCCGCAGTCAAACCGGCTGGTCACCGCCGTCTGATGCAGGGCGCAGCAGACCTGGTCGTCCTCGGCCAGATAGAGCAGCCGGACGGACAGGGGTTGGGTCACCGCCATCTGGTCCCCGTCCCGGGCGCAGGAGAGCAGCCCCCGGTCCACCCGGACGTCCAGGATGGTCTTGGCCGGCCGGTCCAGCTCCACCAGCTCCCGCAGCGCCTGGTGGTCGGCGGAGCTCCCCAGTCGCCGCCACAGCCGGTCGGTGCGGTACTCCACCTGGGCAGGGCACACGGTGCTGTACAGATCCCGGACCAGGGGCAGCTCCCGCTGCTCCCGGATCACCGCCTGGGCCAGCACATCGAAGTTGACATACACGGGGCCTCCGTCGCTCCCCAGCTCGCACCGCAGGTCGGTGAGCTGGAAGATCAGGTCGCAGTCAGTCTCCTCCCCCAGCTCGGCCACCTCCATGACCTGGGAGAAGGGCAGCTGAAAATCGGCGCTCTCCAGCCCCTCCGCCGTGCGGAAGAGCAGCCGCAGCTCCGCGTCCCCCTTGAAGATCAGCTTGCTGCCGATGATCTTGGACTCGCTGCACCTCAGCTCCACCCGCTGCTCCAGCAGCTCCTCCGCTGCGCCCCGGCTCCCGGCGAGAGGAAGCTCATCAGAATATGTAAAGTCTTTTTCCTGAACAGATACTGTGAAATAAGCGCGGATGCTCTCTCTGCGCTGCTCGACCCCCGACTGCTCCGGGGCCTGGACCTCGCCGCACAGCCGAAGGGTGGCGGGAGCATAGATGCGTACCCCCACCGCCAGGTCGGCCCGCACCAGCACCTTCCGGGGGTTGAGCACCCGGGTCTCGATGGCCCGGATGGTGGGAACGGCGGCCATCCGGGCGCCGGCCACGATCTCGCTGCCGGTGACGGAGATCCGGAAGGGGACGGACACGTCCAGTCGGCGCAGACCGGCCTCCCCCTCCGGAAGATAGAGGACGGCCGCCCGGACCTGGCCGGCCAGCTCTCCCTTCCCCTCCTGCACGGTGCGCTCGGTCACCAGCGGCAGACCGGTGGTGAGCAGCACCCAGGCGATGTCCGGGCAGGAGTCGGGAACGATGCTCTCGGCCGTCTCCTCCTGGTACAGGGTGGTGTCCACCACCGTCTCAAAACAACCGATCTCCTGACAGTTCAATTCCAGATCCATGATGCGTCCTCTCCCCTTACGGTAAAAGTGTGACTGTCCCTACACTGTATGCCGCCGGGGAGAGGACTATGTCTCATTTGAAATGGAAGATCCTGCGCAGCACGCTCTGGACGAATTTCGGGGCCTTGACCACCACGATGTTCATGAAAAAACCTCCCTCCGCATTCCTGGGTCTTCACCACAGTATATGCGCAGAGAGGTATTTGGTGCAAGGAGCGGCTTATTTCCGCTCCCAATCCGGGATCTCGGCCAGCTGACGGTAGAGGCGGACATAGCTGTCATGACGCTCCCGGGGGATCTCGCCTGCCCGGACGGCGGCCAGGACGGCGCAGCCCTTTTCGGAGAGGTGGGCACAGTCGTGAAACCGGCAGCGGCCCAGGTAGGGACGGAACTCCCGGAAGGTGTCGGCCAGCTCCTCTTTGCGCAGCTGCTCCATCTCCTCCACATCAAAGGAGGAAAAGCCGGGGGTGTCGGCGATGAGGGTGTTCCCGTCCAGCCGGTAGAGCTGGATGTGCCGGGTGGTGTGACGGCCCCGGCCCAGCCGGTCGCTGACCTCCCCCGTCGGGATGCCCAGTCCCGGGGCGAGACGGTTCAGCAGGCTGGATTTTCCGACACCAGAGTTTCCTGTAAAGGCATTTACCTTGTCGGATATCTCCTGCCGGAGGTCCTCCATCCCCTCTCCCGTTTCGGCGCTGACCCACAGGGTGGGCAGACCCGCCGCCGTATACAGGGAGACCAGCCGGTCACAGTCGGACAGATCCCGCTTGTTCACACAAATCAGCGGGCGGCATCCCTTATGCTCTGCCAGACAGACCACCCGGTCGATGAGAAAGGGGTCGGTGACCGGGTTGGTCTCGGACACCACCACGACCAGCTGGTCGATGTTGGCCACCGCGGGACGGGTGAAGCTGTTGCGTCGGGGCAGGATCTCGTCCAGCACGCCGGTGTCCCCTTCCAGAGGGGTACAGCGCACCTCGTCCCCCACCAGAGGGCTCTCTCCCTGGCGGCGGAACTTGCCCCGGGCCCGGCAGGTGAGCACCCGGGTCCCGTCATCCACGTAATAGAAGCCACTCAGGGCTTTGACGATGCGTCCCTGGATCATGCCTGCTGTTGAAAGTCTACGTCGTGGGCCTCATAGAGGACGCCGTCAAAGTAGACCGACACTGTCTGGACGCCTGTTCCGGTGATGTGAGGCTCGATGTAGTCGTTCATCATGCAGTCCACGCTCTCCTCATAAACGGTGACGCCTCCCACTGTGATGCGCACAGTGACATACCCGTCGGGGTCATCGTCCGGCAGATTTACCAGATATGGGATGGTGGCGGGCTGAGGAACGTTGGCGGGATCTGGCCCTTTGCTGATCTGGAGATTCACCTTGGTCCCCTCGGGGACCTCCGACCCGGCGACAGGGTACTGAGAGACGACGCTGCCCGCAGGGACTTCCTCATCATAGACCTCGTCGGTGCTGCCCACGTCCAGGTTCACCAGCTTCAGATCGGAGGTGGCCTTCTCCAGCGTCTCGTTGTACAGATCAGGCACCGGCACTGTGGGGGTATCCACTCCGTCGCTGACCCAGAGCTGCACCTCGTCCCCCTCATGCATCACCGTTCCAAAGGCGGGAGAGAACCGGGTGACATAGCCGTAATTCACGTCATCGCTGAACTCCCGGATCACAGGGAGGACCACCAGCCCCATGCTCTCCAGCTGGAGCTTCACCGCCCGGTACTCCTTGTTATAGACCTCGGGCATGGTGAGCTCAGCCTCGCCGCCGCTGATGGTGACCACGATGGTCAGATCCTCGTCTCCCTTGATCTCCCGGTTTGCCTCGGGATCCTGGTCGATGATGGTGCCGGCGGGCTCATCGCTCTCCACCACCTCGCCCTCCACGAGGGTAAACCCGTTGAGCAGCGTCGGGTCAAAGGCAAAATCATCCAGGGTATGCCCCGTGACGCTGGGCACCACGTGCACCGGCTCCTCCTCCATGAGGGGCCCCAGCAGGAAGGACCACAGGAAATAGAACAGCACGCCGACAAAGACCAGCACGCCGGCCACGGCAGCCACGAAGGGATAATTGACCCGCCGCCGGTCCTGCCGGGAGCGATGCACGGGCTTTTTCTCCTGCTCCTCATGCTCCGCAGGAGGCTGCCGGCGGTGGGATGAGATGCCCGTCCCAGGGATGATCTGGGTGGGCTCCTCGGGCGCGCTGTCGCGGAACAGGTCGTCCATGGTGTAGTCAAAGTTGATGCTGGGGTTCTTGCGGAACTCCTCCAGGTCGGCCAGCATCTCATCGGCGGAGGCATACCGTGCATCCGGGTCAGGGGCCATGGCCCGCATGGTGATGGCCTCCAACGCCTCCGGGATGGTGGGATCGATCTCCCGGGGGGTGAGTGGAATGGAGTTGATATGCTGGATGGCCACCGACACCGGGGAGTCCCCCTCAAAGGGCAGGCGGCCGGTGAGCATCTCGTAGAGAACCACGCCGGCGGAGTACAGATCGCTGCGGGCGTCGATGTGGCTGCCCTTGGCCTGCTCCGGAGAGATGTAGTGGACGGAGCCCAGGGCTTCCTGGGTGAGGGTGCTGTGGGCCGAGTTGGTGAGCCGGGCGATGCCGAAGTCAGCAACCTTCACGCTCCCGTCCCGGAGGACCATGATGTTGTGGGGCTTGATGTCCCGGTGGATGATGCCCCGGCTGTGGGCGTGGCCCAGGGCCTTGACGATCTGGGTGATGAAATGGAGGGCCTCCCGCCAGTTGAGCTTATCCCCCTTCTTCTGCATGTACTGCTTCAGGGTGATGCCGTCGATGAGCTCCATGACGATGTACTCCAGGTCAGAGGACCGGCTCACATCATACACCGCCACGATGTTGGGGTGAGACAGCATGGCCACCGCCCGGGATTCATCGTGGAAGCGGCGGCGGAACTCCTCGTCCTGGGCCAGATCCTCCCGGAGGATCTTGACGGCCACCAGACGGTTGAGCCGGTGGTCCCGGGCCTTGAACACCCGGGCCATGCCGCCCAGGCCGATCTGCTCCAGCAGCTCATATCGACTGTCGAGTAATTTACCGATGTATTGTTCCATGGAAATTACCCTCCTTTAACCGTTGACGATCAGCACGGCGGTGACGTTGTCGGGCGCGCCCCGCCGCAGGGCGATGTCCAGCAGCCGCTGGCAGCAGTTCTCCGGCTCGCCTCCGTGGATCACCTCATAGAGCAGCTCCTGCTCCGTGAGGACGTTGCTCAGCCCGTCGCTGCACAGCAGCAGGGATTCACCCTGGTGCCAGTCCAGGTCGTAAAGGTCCGCTTTCAGGTCGGGCTCCACCCCTAGCGCCCGGGTGATGAGGTTCTTCTGAGGGTGGGAGCGAGCCTGTTCCGCGGTGATGTCTCCCCGCTCCAGCAGCTGCTGTACCAGAGAGTGATCCCGGGTGAGCAGGAAAATACCATCCGGCCGGACGTGATAGGCCCGGCTGTCTCCCTCATTCATGAGGACCGCATGGTCGGGGGCGGCCCAGGCGGCCACCACCGTGGTGCCCATGCCCCGGCACTCCGGGTCGGACATGGAGCGGTGGTAGATCTCCTTGTTGGCTTGGGCAGCCGCCCCGGTGAGAGCGGCGTGGACAGCCTCCGGGTCACCCTTCGGTGCCTGTTCCTGGAAGGCGGAGACGATCTGGGAGACGGCCATGGTGCTGGCGATGTTTCCGGCTCGGGCGCCGCCCATGCCGTCGCACACCACGGCCAACGCCGTGTCAGGCGTCAGCATCCGGGCGTCAAAGGCGTCCTGATTCTGTTCCCGGACACAGCCCCGGTCCGTGACACCGAATATCCGCATAGAAAATGACCTCGTTTCCTGGGAAATTACGTCTGGAGCATTTGCCGGCGCCGCAGCTGCCCGCAGGAGGCGTCGATGTCGCTGCCCAGCCTCCGTCGGACAGTGACGGTCACGCCCCTGGACTCCAGCCTGCGCTGGAACTCCGGCGTGCGCCGGCTGGGCTTCAGGGGGCTCTCCTCCACATTGTTGAGGGGGATCAGGTTCACATGGGCCGGCATCCCCTTGAGCCGCCGGGCCAGCAGGTCGGCCTGCCAGTCGGCGTCGTTCACCCCGTCGATCATGGCGTACTCATAGGAGATGCGCCGCCCGGTCACACGAAAATAGTTCCGGCAGGACTCCAGCAGCCGCTCCACCGGATAGGCCCGGTTCACCGGCATGAGCCGGTCCCGGGTCTCATCATCGGGGGCGTGGAGGGAGACCGATAACGTTAATTGTAACCGATACCGGGCCAGTTTGTCAATTTGTTCCGCCAGGCCGCAGGTGGACAGGGAGATGTGCCGCATGCCGATGTTCAGCCCGTCGGGGTGGTTCACCAGCTTCAGGAACTTCATCACCGTGTCGAAGTTGTCCAGCGGCTCGCCGATGCCCATGAGGACGATATGGGACACCGGGGCTCCGGAGTCCAGCTGGGTGTGGAGCACCTGGTCCAGCATCTCCGCCGGGGTCAGGTCCCGCACCTTGCCCCCGATGGTGGAGGCGCAGAAGGCACAGCCCATGCGGCAGCCCACCTGGGAGGAGATGCACACGGTGTTGCCGTACTGGTACCGCATGAGCACCGACTCCACGCAGCTGCCGTCCGAGAGCTTCCATAAGTACTTCACCGTGCCGTCCAGAGAGGAGACCTGCTTGCGCTCCACCGTGGGCGGGCACAGAAGGCAGGTCTCGGCCAGTTTGGCCCGCAGGGCCTTGGGCAGGTCGGTCATCTCGTCGAAGGAGCGCACTCCCCTGCCCAGCCACTGAAAGAGCTGTTTGGCGCGGAAGGCGGGCTGCCCCAGGTCGCGGCACAGCTGGGCCAGCTCCTCCGGGTCCATGGATCGCAGGTCGGTCATGGCTGCCTCCTCAGTTTGGCGATGAAAAATCCGTCTGTTCCGTGGCGCTGGGGCCACAGGGTAAGCATGCCCTCGGCTCTGCCCAGCGGGCCGGGCAGGTCGAAGGGCTCCGGAGAGAACTCCGGGTGTCGGCGGAGAAAGTCCGCCGCGATCTCCTCGTTCTCCCGCTCCAGCAGGGTGCAGGTGGAGTAGAGCAGCGTCCCGCCGGGGCGGACGTACCGGCTGACGCTGTCCAGGATGGCCCGCTGGATGCCGGGCAGCTCCTCCAGCCCCGCCGGGTCCTTATAGCGGATGTCCGGCTTTTTCCGGATGACCCCCAGGCCGGAGCAGGGCACGTCGGCCAGCACCAGGTCGAAGCTCTGCGCGAAGTCCTCCCGGAACTGCGTGGCGTCCTGACACAGGGGGGTGACGCAGTCCAGCCCCAGCCGCCGGGCCCCCGCTCCGATGCGCTCTACCTTCCCGGGCGAGACGTCGCAGGAGAGGACCTCCCCCCTGCCCCCCATCTCTGCGGCGGCGGCAAAGGACTTGCCGCCCGGGGCGGCGCAGGCGTCCAGCACCCGCTGCCCGGGCTCCAGCGCGGCGGCCAGGACGGCCAGGCGGGCCGCCGGGTCCTGGACGTAGAAGAGCCCCTGCCGGAAGCTGTCCAGCCGCTCCGGGTCCCCCAGGCCGGTGACGCACCAGCACCGGGGCAGCCAGGGGTGCTCCTCCACCTCCGCGCCGGCCTCGGCCAGCTCCCGGCGCAGGGCGTCCCCGTCCGTGCCGGGCATGAGCTGGAGCCACAGGCCGCAGGGCTCGTTGTCCAGCCGGAGCAGCTCCTCCAGCTCAGAGCGCTCCAGCCGGGCGGCCAGGGCGTCCACCAGCCACTGGGGATGGCTGGTCCGGGTGGCCAGGTCGGGGGGCTGAGGCAGGCTGTCCCGCTCCCGGAGCAGGGCGCGGAGCACCCCGTTCACCAGGCCGGCCGCCCGGGGGTTGGCGCTGTACCTCCTGGCCAGCTTCACCGACTCGTCCACGGCGGCGCTGGCGGGGATACGGTCCAGGAACAGAAGTTGATAGGCCCCCAGGCGCAGGCTGTCCAGCACCTTCTCCTCCATCCGCTTGGTCTTCACCCTGGAGAAGCGGTCCAGGTAAAAATCGCACAGCATCCTGGTCTGGAGCACGCCGAAGCACAGCCGCGCGGCCAGCGCGGCGTCCCGCCGGTCCAGGCCGGCCTCCTCGATCCGCCGGCGCAGGGCCTGGTCGGACAGCTCCCGCCCCCGGGCGCAGTCGGACAGAGCCAGCAGGGCCGCCTCCCGGGCGGTGCGGGGTCGGGGAGCGGCCATCAGTTTTTCCTCCGGCTCAGAAAGATCAGCACATAGCGCAGCAGCTGGACCACCGAGGTGAGCAGAGCGGCCACATAGGTCAGGGCGGCGGCCCGGAGCACGCTGCGGGCCCCCCTCCACTCATCCTCGGAGAGCAGGCCGCTCCCCTCGATGGTGACCAGGGCCCGGCGGGAGGCGTTGAACTCCACCGGCAGGGTCACCAGCTGGACCACCACCGCCAGGGAGAAGAAGGCGATGCCCACGGCGAACAGGGGCTCGGAGTACAGCACCAGCCCCACGATCAGGAAAATGAAGGACAGCTTGGTTCCCAGGCTGCAGGCGGGGATGATGGCGGTGCGCACCTTGATGGGGCCGTAATGGGTGGCGTACTGCACGGCGTGCCCCGCCTCGTGGGCGGCCACCCCCACCGCCGACACGGTGGCGGAGTCGTACACCGGCTCGGACAGGCGGATGACGTTGTCCCGGGGGTCGTAGTGGTCGGTGAGGTTGCCCGCCACCCGCTCCACCCGTACGCCGGTCACGCCGTTGGCCCGGAGGACGGCCTCAGCGGCCTGAGCTCCGGTGAGATTGCGCTGATTGCGGATCCGGGAGTATTTGGCGAAGGTGGAGGAAACGTTCACCTGGGCAAAAATGGTGAGGACCAGACAGAAGATGAGGGCGACAAAGTAGAGGTTCTGATACATGAAGTAATGATACATATACGCGTTCCTCCCTGTTCTGAAACAAATCGGCTGTCAGGCGGGGCGGATGGGATTTCCCCGGAGATAGTCCGCCGCCGATATGCGGCGCTTGCCCTCCGCCTGGAGCTCCAGCACCCGGAGGACCCTCCCGTCACCGCAGGCGATGTCGATGCCGGCCTCCCCCGCGGCCAGAATGGTCCCCGGGGCGGCGGAGGAGATCTCCCCTGTCACGGCGGTGGCAAAGACCTTCACCGTGCGGCCGCCGATGACCTGGGTGGTGGCGGTGGGCCAGGGGATGAGCCCCCGGACCTGATCGTGGATCTCCTGCGCGCTCCGGGTCCAGTCGATGGGGGACAGCTCCCGGGACAGCATGGGGGCATAGGTGGCCTTGGCGGGGTCCTGGGGGGTCCTGGGGGCGGTGCCCGCCGCCAGCTGTGCTACCGCCTCCACCAGCAGCTCCCCCCCCATCTCCGCCAGCCGGAGCAGCAACTCCTCCGCCGTCTCATCGGGGGCGATGGAGGTGGACCGCTGGAGGATGATGTCTCCGGCGTCCAGCTCCGGGGCCATGTGCATGATGGTCACCCCGGTCTCCGCCTCCCCGCGGAGCACCGCCCAGTTGATGGGGGCGGCCCCGCGGTATTTTGGCAGCAGGGATGAGTGGACGTTGATGCACCCGAGAGGCGGGCAGTCCAGCAGCTCCCTGGGCAGGATGCGGCCGTAGGCCGCCACCGCGATGAGCTGAGGCGCCAGGTCCCGGATCTGCTCCAGCGCGGTGCCGTCCTTCAGGGTGGCAGGCTGGAACACCGGGATGTCCTGCGTGATGGCATATTCCTTTACAGGCGTTGGCAGCAGCTTCATTCCACGGTTCTTTGGCCGGTCCGGCTGGGTAAAGACGCCGCACACCTCGTGGCCCGCCTCCACCAGTGCCCGGAGAGAAGGGACGGCGAAAGCCGGGGTCCCCATGAACAGGATCTTCACTGCCGCTTCTCCTCCTTCTCCCGCTCCCTCTCCAGCATCTCGTCCAACTCCTCCACCGTGTACATCCTGGTGGCGATCTCGGTGTAGAGCTGCCCCTCCAGATGGGCCAGCTCATGGCAGAAGCAGCGGGCAGTCATCTCGGTGCCCTCCACCTCAAAGAAGTTTCCATTCCGGTCCTGTGCCCGGACCTTCACCCAGGCGGGGCGCTTCACCTCACCGTAATAGCCAGGCACGCTGAGGCAGCCCTCCAGCCCCTCCTGCTCCCCTGACTGGTCGATGATCTCGGGGTTCACCAGCTCCAGCATCTCGTCCTTTTCGTTGATGACGATGACGACCCGGCGAAGGATGCCGATCTGAGGGGCCGCCAGGCCCAGGCCCTCGGCATCCGTGAGAGTCTCCCGCATATCATCGATGAGATCATGGAGCTTGCTATCAAAGCTTGTGACCGCATGGGCCCGCTTATTCAAAACAGGGTCCCCCTGGGTCAGGATGGTTCTCAATGCCATTTTGGTATCCTCCTTGGTATCATGTCAAACAGGGTCGCAGTCGGCGAAGACTGAGATCCCCTTCATGCGTCTGTCGCTGTGGGCGCCGTAGAGCAGCTGGGCGATAAGGGCTCGGGTACGGTGGTCGTTTTTTCCACAGAGGGTCAGATGATAGCGGTAGCGGTCGTTCACCCGGGGCACCCGGTCGGGGGCGGGGCCCAGCACCTGCAGGGCGATGTCCCGGTTCTCCGGCCGGCTCAGGGCGGAGAGCAGCGAGCTGCGCAGGATGGCGCAGGCCCGGAGCACCGCCGTCTCCTCAGCTCCGACGGCGGTGAGGACGAAGATGTCTCGAAAGGGCGGGTAGCCCCGCAGCTCCCGCAGCCGGATCTCCTGGCGGTAGAAGCTGTCGTGATCCTGCCGGGCGGCGAAGCGGATGACCTCGTGGTCTGGGGTGAAGGTCTGGATCACCGCCCGGCCCTCCTTCTCCCCCCGGCCCGCCCGGCCCACCACCTGGGTGAGCAGGGAGAAGGTGCGCTCGGCGGCCCGGAAGTCGTCCACATACAGGGAGAGGTCTGCGTCCACCACCCCCACCAGGGTGACATTGGGGAAATCCAGCCCCTTGGCCACCATCTGGGTCCCCAGGAGGATGGGGATCCTCTCCCGCTGAAAGCGGCGCAGCAGCTTCTCATGGCTGTGCACGGCGGAGACGGCGTCGGTGTCCATCCGTAGCAGCGGCACCCCGGGGAAGATCTGGGCCAGCTCCTCCTCCAGCTTCTGGGTCCCCGTGCCCAGCAGCTGAAAGGTCCCGCCGCACTGAGGGCAGGTATCCCGGAAGGGCTGGGAGTGGCCGCAGTGGTGGCACATGAGCCGCCCGTTGGCCGAGTGGTAGGTCAGCGGTACCTCGCACCGGGGGCACTGGGGCACATGGCCGCACTCCCCGCAGGAGGCCAGCCTGCTGTTGCCCCGGCGGTTGAGGAAGAGAATGGTCTGCTCCCCCCGGTCCAGGTTGGCCTGGATCTCCCGGCGGAGGGTCCCGCTGACGGAGGTGCCGTTGCCTCTGCGCAGCTCGTCGCGCATGTTGGTGATGAGCACCCTGGGCAGGGGGACGTCCCGGTAGCGCCGGGTGAGCCGCTGACAGTGATACACCCCTTTTTCCGCCAGGTAGGTGCTCTCTAGGGCGGGAGTCGCCGAGCCCAGCAGCAGCACCGCCCCCGTCTGGACGCAGCGGTACTTGGCCACGTCCCGGGCGTGATACCGGGGGACGTTCTCCGACTTGTAGGTGGCCTCCTGCTCCTCGTCCAGAATGATGAGACCCAGATCCTGTAGCGGGGCAAACACCGCGGAGCGCGTGCCGATGGCCACCCGGGCCCTTCCGGAGCGGATGCGCTTCCACTCGTCGTAGCGCTCCCCCGCCTGGAGGGAGCTGTGCAGCACCGCCACCGCGTCCCCGAAGTAGGCGGTGAATTTCCGCAGCAGCTGGGGGGTCAGAGCGATCTCGGGGACCAGCACCATGGCGCTCTTCCCCATGTCCAGCACCCGTCGGATGAGAGTGAGGTAGACCTGGGTCTTTCCGCTGCCGGTGACCCCGTAGAGCAGAGAGACCGCCGGCTTTCCGCTGTCCAGCAGAGAGGAGATCTCCTCAAAGGCTGCCTGCTGCTCCTCGTTGAGGACGATGGGGGCGGGCTCCTCCACGGTCAGCAGCTCGGGCCGGCGGTAGACCTCCACCTTCTCCAGGGTGATGAGCCCGCTTTTCTCCAGCGAGCGCAGGGTGGCCCCCGAGGCGCCGGTGAAATAGCGGATATCCTTGGACGAGGCGCTGCCCACACTGGCCAGCAGTTCGATCACCGCGTAGCGCAGCGGGCCGGTCTTCTTTCGCCGGGCCGCCTGGGCCAGCGCTTCCTCCGGCGGGACGGCCAGCCGGGCGATCTGCTCCGTCTTGTCCCCCACGCCGCGGATGGCGCTGGTCTCCCGGACCACCGCCCCCGCCTCGCTCAGCTGCCGCAGGGCGGGCATGGGGTCCTGGGTCCCGAAGGCCAGGCGCAGCTGGTCCAGCTCCACCGCGCCAGCGTTGGCGAAGAGGACGTCCAGCACCTTCCGGGCGTGGTCCGACCGGCCGGCCGCCTCATAGGCGGTCTCCCGGTCCGTCCCCTCCGCCAGGCGGATGGTGTCCCGGAAGGAAAAGTACAGCCCCGCCGGGAGCATGGCCTTCACCGCGTCGTACACCGTGCAGAAATACCGCTCCCGCATCCACAGGGCCAGCTTCAGCCCCTGCTCATCCAGCACCGGCGCCTCGTCCAGGACGGCGGCGATCTGCTTGAGCGCGGCGGAGAGCTCCTGCTCCTCCAGGGCCAGCACCAGCCCGTCGGTGCGCCGGTTCCCCCGGCCAAAGGGGACCATCACCCGCATCCCGGGGCGCAGAGTCTCCCGCAGCTCGTCGGGCACCAGATAGCTGTACGGCCGGTCGATAGCGTACACCGCCCGGGAGAGGGCCACCTTGGCCACCGTTGACACCTGCGCTCCCCCCTCGCTGAAAAGGCAAGCGGCCCGAAATGATGTCCAGGCCGCTTGCCCCATTTTTCCGTTTACTCCTCGGCGCTGAGCTTCCCCTGGGCCACTTCCCGGATGGCCATGCTCACCGGCTTGTCGTCCAGAGGCACGCCCTCCCGCTCCGCCTCATTGGCGATCTGACGGGCGCGGTGGGCCACCACATTCACCAGCTCGTAGCGGCTGGGGATGTGCTTCAAAAGGTCCTTCATGGGAGGTTCCAGCATCATAACGCATTATCTCCTTCGATCAGATGTATCCGGTGTTCGGTCCGGCAGTCCTCCGCCGTCAGAATGGCCAGGATCTCCGCAGCGGCCCGGGACACCTTGTCGTTGACCACCAGGTAGTCATAGTTTTTGATCTGCTTGTATTCCTCCCGGGCCTTGGCCAGCCGTCCGGCGATGACCTCCTCATCGTCGGTGTGCCGACCGTGGAGGCGGCGGGAGAGCTCCTCAAAGCTTGGAGGGATGATGAAGATGAGGACGGCATCGGGGCACTTTTTGCGCACCTTGGACGCCCCCTGCACCTCGATGTCCAGCAGCACGTCGATGCCCTGGTCCAGCTTCTCCTGGATGGCCCGGAGCGAGGTGCCGTAGTAGTGGTCCACGTACTCCGCGTACTCCAGCAGCTCGTCGTTGGCGATCATGGTCTCAAAGGCGGGCCGGTCCACAAAGTGATAACTGACCCCTTCCTCCTCTCCCGCCCGGGGCGACCGTGTGGTGTAGGAGACGGAAAAATACAGCTCGTCCCGCAGGCCCAGCACCTCCGAGATCACCGTGCTCTTCCCCACTCCGGACGGGCCGGAGAGCACGATGAGGTGGCCTTTTTTCTTTTTCTTGGCAGGATTCATTCCCCGGGATCCCCCTCCTGGCTGTTGTCCTTCGTATTCAGGCGGCCGGCCACCGTCTCCGGTTGGATGGCGGAGAGGATGACGTGATCGTTGTCCATCACCAGCACCGCCCGGGTGCGCCGACCGTAGGTGGCGTCGATGAGCATCCCGTTCTCCCGAGCCTCCTGGACCATGCGCTTGATGGGGGCGGACTCCGGACTGACGATGGCGATGAGCCGCCCGGCAGAGACCATGTTCCCGAATCCAATGTTGATCAGCTTCATTCTGGCTTTCCTCACCTTTCCCGCCGCAGCGTCATTCGATGTTCTGTACTTGCTCCCGGATCTTCTCGATCTCCCCCTTGATGTCCACCACCAGACGGGAGATGTCCAGGTCACAGCATTTGGAGCCGATGGTGTTGGCCTCCCGGTTGAACTCCTGGATGAGGAAGTCCAGCTTCCGGCCCACGGCGCCGCCCTGGGAGAGCATCTGCCGCAGCTGGGCCAAATGGCTGCTCAGCCGCACCGTCTCCTCGTCCACCGCCACCTTGTCGGCGAAGATGGCCGCCTCGGTGAGCAGACGGGCCTCATCGATCTGGGTGCCGGCAAGCACCTCCCGCATCTTTTCCTCCAGCCTGGCGCGGTATTCCCGCACCGTCTCGGGGGAACGGGCTTCCACCTGCTTGGCCAAGGCCTCGATGGTGTCCGCCCGGCTCAGGATGTCCCGGGCCAGGCGCTCCCCCTCCCGGCGACGCATCCCGTCAAAGTCGGCCAGAGCCATGTCCACCACCCGGCAGATGTCCTCGGAGGCAGCCTCCATATCCACCGCCGGCTTCTCCACCGTGAACACATCGGGGAACCGGGAGAGCAGGGACACTGAGATGTCATCCTTCAGCCCAAAGCGGTCCCGGAGCTGCACCAGGGCCTCGTGATACCCTGCTGCCGCCGGCTCATTCAGCCGGACGACGCCGGCGTCTGCCCCGGCGCTGTCGATGGTGAGATAGACATCCACCTTGCCCCGGGTGACTTGGGCCTGGACCCGGGCCTTCACCGCGTCCTCCGCAAAGGCGTACAGCCGGGGCAGACGCACGCTGCAGTCCAGGTACCGGTTGTTCACCGACCGGACCTCGGCCACGATGGAGCGCTGGCCCAGCACCGCCTCTCCCCTGCCGTAGCCTGTCATACTTTTGAGCACCGGAACACCTCCAGCCGCCCCGGTGACCGGGGCATTTCACGATATTATAGCATATACATCCTATTTGCGCAACCGTTGGTCCACCCGGACCATGTACACCTTGGCCAGTCTGGACAGGCCGATGTCATACACGATGAACACCACGTTGAGCACAGGCCACAGCAGCCACAGCTCATGGAGCTGCACGGGCAGGGAGCCCATGAGGATGCCCCCCGCCGCCTGGAGGCACAAAAACAGGTCGGCGTTGAACAGCGCCAGCTTGCAGATCCACTCGGGGACCAGCTTCCGCAGCCGCTCGATAAGGCTCTTCACCACAGGGTAAAGGCCAAAGAACAGCAGGAACAGGAGGGCGACGCCCTTCCCCGGTACGATGAGCAGGCCGAGAAGGCCGGAGGCCAGCCAGCAGCACACCCCCGCCTTCCATCCGGCGGAGATCACAGCCGCCATGGGGAACAGCCCGGCCACCGCCGCCACTCCAAGCTGGCCGGTGGGCAGCACGGAGGCCAGATAGAGGAGCGCCAGGGACATGGCGGCCAGCACACCGCTGAGGGCCACTGTCCAGGTCTTTTCTGAAACGCCTCGCCGCATAGGTCCGCTCCCCTCAGTTACAGCCGCTGCACAGGCAGTTCAGACACAACAGGGTGGTGCAGAGATCCGTGGCACTGGTGTTCCCATTCCCATAGGTGCGGTACACCGGTCCGCCGGCCTGCATCATGTTCAATGCCTGCCGGTACTCCATGTTTCCCGGCTCCATCTGCACGGCCATCTGATAATTCTGCATGGCTTCATCCAGCCAGCCCTTGCGGTGCGCGATACTGCCCATGAGGAAGTACCACTCGCCGTCCCGGCTGGGGACGCCCCGGAGCAGCTGCTCTGCCTGCCCCAGGTTGCCCATGTTGATGGCATTTCGGACCTGGGCATAGACGGCGGTCCCGCCGCCGTACGGCCGCTGCTGTTGCTGCTGATAGCCCCCGGAGTAGCCGCCGGCGGAGGACGTGGTGTAGCTCCCGCCTCCCCCGCTGCGCATCTTGGTGATGGCATCGTATGCCTCGTTGATCTCCTTCATCTTTTCCTCAGCCAGGTCGGCCAGAGGGTTGTTCTGATAGTTGTCCGGGTGGTACTTTCGGGCCTGCTCCCGGTAGGCGCGCTTGACCTCTTCGTCACTGGCGCTGGAATCGATGCCCAGTACGCTGTAGGGATCTCTCATGTGATGTTTCTCCTGCCGATCAATTTTTTTATCTCTTTCCACTGGCCGTTGAACACGGCCTGCTCCACCAGGGGAAGCCCCAGGTAGAGGATATTGGCCACGATGGTGCTCCACTGGGTCTCCGGAAGGAGCTCAAAGGCCCCCCGGGACAGGTTCAGGGAGTGGCGCAGGGTGATGCGCAGGCTGTCCTCCCGCCCCTCTTTTTCCGGAAAACGCAGAGCCACCGGATTGTAGCGGCCCCGGGCGGCGTCCTCATCCAGGTCCTCCGCCGCGTCCAGCAGATAGATCCACCGGCCCACATGGTAAAGCAGCTGCTCCAGCTCCCGCCGGCGGGCGGGGTCATCCTCCTCCCCCGCCGCTGCCTTTAGGATGGAGGCAAAGGCGTCCGCCGTCCGGTCGATGGAGGAGGAGCGCTCCTTTTCCAGCTGCCGCAGGCGCTCCAACCCCGCCCGGGCCGCTTCGTCGAAGCCGGGCCGGCGGCCCGCTGCCCGGCGGTAGTCTCGCCGCAGCAGCCGGGAGAGCACCCGGGCGGGAAGCCCCCGGAGGAAGCTCTCGTCCTCCACCGTGTCCCGGAGCTTCCACCAGGCCAGGATGACCATCTGGTCCGCCGCCCGGTCCAGCTCAGGGTGCCCCGTGTACATCCGCTTCTTTCGCAGCGGGCAGATGGGGCAGCGGTGGATCTCCGTCCTCACCGAGGCGCCCGGCTGGGCGAAGAGCATGGCCAGAAAAACGAAGTCATACTGGAGCAGGCTTCGGGCCAGAATGCCGTACCGCTGCCCCAGAGCCCGGCACAGGCCGCAGTACACGGCCTGGTAGTCGTCGAACTCCCGGCACTTCAGCTCGCCCCGGTCAGGTCTCACATACCCGAAGATGGGACCTCACGCTCCTTGATGCCGGTCACCGTGAACTGGATCTCCCGGCGCTCCTTCTCCCGTCGGCTGTAGAACACCGCCCCCAGGATGCCCAGCACGAAGCCGAGGATGGCGCCTGCGGTACTGACGCTCTCCTCCGCCCCCAGAGTGTCCAGGATAACATACAAGGCGAAGAACAGCACCAGGGGGACCGCATAGACCACCACCGCAGCCTTCATCATCTTCCCGGTGCTGGATTCCACCGTCACGGTGTCGCCGGGCTGGACGCCCACCGGGTCGTCGGCCACCACCAGCACCTCCTGGGGCGTCATCATGGAGCATCCCGCTCCGCATTTGGAGCAGTCGTGTCCGCAGGCCGACTGCCGCATGATGCTCAATTCCACTCTGTGCTGCGGCATGAGCCGCCGCACCGTCGCCGTCTGTGTCACAGTGTCTCACCTCACGACTGGATACCTTGTCTGTTTTTCATCGCGTCACCTGGACGGTGACGGTATACTCACCCACCACGCCCACATCGTCCGGACCGTTGAGGTATACCCGGGCGGGAACGGTGTAGCGGCCGGTGGCGGACACGATATCTGTCAGGTCGCCCACCACCAGGATCTGGGAGGGAGAGATCTGATCCAGGCTCTCCTGCGGTCCGCGGATCTGGATATCGATGGACTGGGTCACGATCTCCGCGTGGTACCCCGCGCTGACGTCACGCAGCTCAAAGTTGCTGACGCTTACCGTGCGCATCTCCAGCCCCTGGACGGTGATGGTCACGGTGGCCCGGGAGACGCCGCTGATATTGGTCAACTCGTTGGCGATCTCGATGTTTCGCTCCACCGAGGACGTGGTCAGCACCGTGGACAGGTCGATATCGCCCAGAGAGATGGAGGTGATGGCCTCCAGATCCTCCGCCGAGCCGGCCACCGAGATGGCGGCGGGCTCGATCTCCACCTTGACGTACCGGTCGATGTCCTCCTGGGAGATACCGCCGCCGGGGAGCAGGTTCACGGTAAGGGGCACGTCCCGCACCACCTGCACCGGGAGGATGACCAGCGCGGTATCCACGCTGAGGCTGATGCGGTCGTCCTCGATGACGTTGCCGTCCCGGTCCAGCAGGGTGATGGGCAGGTCGCCGGTGTAGGTCTCGGTGAGGGCGTCGCCTCCCACCTCCACCACCGCCCGGGCCACCTGATTCACAGCGGACTCCTCCCCGCTGATGGTGACGGTCTCCGGGGTGATCTCCAGCTCACCGGCCTGGTAGCCGTCGGCCACCTCGCCCACGAAGGTCCCCTCGATGGAGAGCTCCCGGGTGTACAGGGGCACCACAGTCACCCGGATGGTCTCCACATCGCTGGAGCGGGTGATGCCAGAGCCGCCGGTGGTGTTCAGATTGGTGGGCATCGCCACGGTGTAGGTCAGGTCATAGCTCCCCTCCGATGTGATCCGGGCCACGTCCACCGACACCGTGACGTTGTTCCGGTTCAGCCGGGGCACCACGCTGCTGGAGCCCTCAAAGGTGATATTGATGGCGGCTGGCTCCACCTCGCTGACCATCAGGCCCCGGGACTCCAGCACGTCCTCGTTGGCGATCTGGACGGGGATGCCACGGACCACATTTTCCATAGGGATGTCGTTCTCCGCCCGGACATACAACCAGAAGATGATGGCCAGCAGGATGGATATGGCCACGTAGAGGCCTTTACTGTCCTTGATCTTTCCCATCCGCCGGCTCCTCCTTTCTGGACTTGAACAACGTCGTCAGCACCGTCTTGGCCCCTGTGGTGGCGGGCGTCTCCTCCTTGGGCATCAGCTCGTTGCGCAGCAGCCGGTCCAGCGTCTCGGGGGCAAGGTGCCGCTTGAGCATCCCCCCTACTGCCACCGAGATGGAGCCCGTCTCCTCCGAGACGATGGCCACCACGGCGTCGGAGTTCTCGCTCATGCCGATGCCCGCCCGGTGGCGCATCCCCAGGTCCCGGCTCAGGTTCACGTTGCCCGACAGGGGGAGCATGCAGCCCGCACCCACGATCCGGCCGTTCCGGACGATGACCGCCCCGTCATGGAGGGGGGCCTTGTTCCAGAAGATGTTTTTCAGCAGTTCGGCGGACACGGCGCAGTCCAGGGCGGTCCCCGTGCTGATCTGCTCGTCCAGGCGGTTGCTCCGCTCGAACACCATCAGCGCGCCCACCCGGTCCTTGGACAGAGAGGTGTAGGCGATGACCGTCTGGGCGATGGCGCTTTCCAGCTCCTCCGGCTTCTCCTCCCGAACGAACACCTTGGTCAGGCCGATGTTGCCCACCCGCTCCAGGAAGCGCCGCAGCTCGGGCTGGAACAGGATGATGAGTGCCAAGATCCCCCACTCCAGCGCGTAGGTGAGGATGAAGTCCACTGCGTACAGGTGAAGCAGCCGGGCCACGCCCATGGCCACTACCACCACGATGATCCCCTTGACCACGTTGCCCGAACTGGTCCGGCGCAGCAGCATCATCAGCTTATAGATGATGAAGGCGATGATGGCGATGTCCAGGATGGCGGTGGGCTCCAGCGTGAGGATATTGTTGGATAACCACTGGATGATCTCGTTCACTGTCTCCATATCGTCGCACACTCTCCTCAGCCCTGATCTAGGCCTGTGAAAAAGGGATGTCCCCATTCATATTATTATACTGTACCTTCCCCCCGTTGGCAAGAAAGAGAATTGAATTTTTCATGAATATTTCCCTGAGATCTCCTAAAAACGGCGAAAACGCCGGGGCAAGGGGTCCTCCCCTGTCCCGGCGTTTTCGTTCAGGCTAAGGCGGTGATGGCCCGGGCCGCCGCGGCCAGCTCCCCCTCTGTATTGAAGGGAGAAAAGCTCAGCCGGACGGTGCCGCTCTCCAGCGTTCCGGCGCTCTGGTGGGCCAGGGGGGCGCAGTGGAGCCCCGTCCGCACGGCGATGCCCTGCCGGGCCAGCCGCTCCCCTGCCGTCTCGCAGTCCATCCCCCGCAGCCGCAGGGATAGCACCCCGGACTGGTCCTCCGGACGTGTTGCAGTGAACAGCTCCACACCGGAGACATCCCGCAGGGACCGGATCAGCCGCCCTATGAGGCGTCGCTCCCGGGCCAGGATGCAGCCGGTACCGGTGCGGCGGACATAGCGCAGCCCCTCCAGCAGCCCGGCGACACCGGCGATGTTCTGGGTCCCGGCCTCCAGCCGGTCAGGCAAAAAATCCGGCATATCCTGCAGTCTGGACTGGCTCCCGGTGCCGCCGCAGAGCAGCGGAACAGCATCTGTCCGCCCGCACAGCAGCAGGCCGGTCCCCTGGGGGCCAAAGAGCCCCTTGTGCCCCGGCATGGCCACATAGGCCGCCCCCCAGGTCTCCGGGGTCACCGGGAGGGCGCCCGCCGACTGAGAGGCGTCCACCACCAGGGGGACGCCTCTATTCCGGCAGAGATCGGCCGCCTGATCCACCGGCAGGACATAGCCGAACACGTTGGACACATGGGTGCAGATCACGGCGTCGGGGCGCTCTGACCACAATGCCCGGTCCAGCTCCTCCAGGAACGCCTCGGGCCGGAACAGCGGCCCAGTCACTGCGCGAACATGAGCTCCCAGGGCGGACAGGGGCCGGGTCACCGCATTGTGCTCGAAGCCGGAGATCACCGCCCGTCCCCCCGGCGGGACCAGGGAGCGGATGGCGATGTTCAGGCCGTGGGTGGCATTGAAGGTGAACACCACCCGCTCCGGGTCCGTCATGCCGAACAGCTCTGCCGCCGCCTGACGGCACCGGAAAGCGGTCTCAGCGGCCAGCCGGGCCGCCTGATGGCCTCCCCGGCCGGGGGTGGCCATGGAGCCGACCGCCCGGGCCACTGCCCGGGCCACCTGCGGGGGCTTTTGCAGCGTGGTGGCCGCGCTGTCCAGATAGATCAATAGAGCTCCACCTCCTTGTAGCTGCCGTCCCCCTGGGTGATATAGACCCGGTCGGGGGGCAGCCCTGCCCGGCGCAGCACCACCAGGGCGTCGGCCAGCCTGCGCTGGGAGATCTTCACCGCATGGCTGCACCCTTTGGTGGCGACGCTCTTGGGGGATCTCATGATATGGGCGGTGATGGCTGCCCGCTCCAAAGCCGCCGCTGTCCGCTGGGCATAGGTCAGCGACCGGCAGATGATCAGATAGTAAACCATAATGACGCTCCTCCCATGTCAGTGTATTCCGCCCCGGGGCGGGCGGTGCACGGGAACGGGGCCCGGGCAGGTCTCCCTGCCGCGGGCCCCGTGATAGGCAAGTTATCAAGCTTTACATATCTTCCGGCTCCTTCAACAGAGCCACGGCGTGGGCCGCCATTCCCTGCCCTATACCGGTGAAGCCCAGCCCCTCCTCAGTGGTGGCCTTCAGGTTGATCCGGTCCTCAGCGACCCCCAGGCACACCGCCAGATTGCGCCGCATCCCCGTTAGATAGGGGGCCAGCTTGGGCTGCTGAGCCACGATGGTGGCGTCCACGTTGCCCACCGCCAGCTGCCGCTCCCGAAGCAGGGCGGCCACCTGCCGCAGCAGGGTGATGCTGCTGATCCCACGATAGGCCGGGTCATGGTCCGGAAAATGCCGGCCGATGTCCCCCAGGCCCGCCGCCCCCAGCAGGGCGTCCATCACCGCGTGGGTGAGCACGTCGGCGTCCGAGTGCCCCAGCAGGCCCAGCTTCCACGGGACGGTCACGCCGCCCAGCACCAGCGGGCGCCCCTCCACCAGGCGGTGTACGTCATATCCGTGTCCGATCCGCATAACAGGCCCTCTCCCCTCAGTCTCTGTGTTCCAGCACCGCTTCCCCCAGCACCAGGTCCAGGGGGGTGGTGATCTTGAAGTTCTCCGGCTCTCCCTCCGTCAGGGTCACCGTCATCCCCAGCCGCTCCACCGCGCTGCAGTCGTCGGTGAGGATGGCGCCATCCTCCTGCGCCCGGTGCAGGGCGGCCCTGATCAGAGAGGCCTCGAACACCTGGGGGGTCTGGACGGCAAAGAGTTCCGACCGGTCCGGCGTCTCCAGCACCAGGCCATTCGCCGCCCGCTTCACCGTATCCTTTACCGGCACCGCCGGGGCGGCGGCGTTGCACCGCCAGGCGGCCCGAATGACGGCGTCCAGCAGCGCCGGGCTGGGAAAGGGCCGGGCCCCGTCGTGGATGGCCGCGAACGCGGCGTCGGGCCGGATCTCCGTCAGCCCCCGGAGCACAGACTCGGTGCGGGTGGCCCCGCCGGCCACCACCTTGGTGACCTTGGTCAGTCCCAGCTCCCGGCACAACCGGCTCACCGGGACGATCAGGTCCTTCCGGGTGACCACCACGATCTCGTCCAGCAGGGGGCAGCGCTCCAGCGCCAGCAGTGCATGGCCCAGCGCCGGCGTGCCGTCCAGCATCGCCAGCATTTTGTCTGTCCCCTCCATACGGGTGGAGGACCCCGCCGCGGGCACCACGGCGGAGCAGATCGGCCGCTCCTCCTCCTTCCGGCCAAATATGCGTCGGAGTAGGCTCATGCTCGCTCCCCCTTCATCCATTCAAAAAAGGAGCCTCCGAAAAGGCCCCTTTCAGTTTATTAGCTCAGCGCCACATTGATGCGCGCCTCTACTGCATCGTAGCTGGAGTCCTGAGACAGCACGATCTCCGAGATGAGGATCTGCTTGGCTGAGTGGAGCATCTTGCGCTCTCCGGTGGACAGCCCGCGCTTGGTGTCCCGGAGCACCAGGCTCTTCACCACCCGGGCTACCTCCAGAAGGTCGCCGCTCTTCAGCCGATCCATGTTCTCACGGTAACGTCGGTTCCAGTTGGGCTCCATGTCCACCTCGATGCCCGGGATGGCGGCGATGACCTGATCTGCCTTCTCCCGGTCTACCACCGGGCGCACACCGATCTCCTTGCAGTTCTCCGTGGGGATCATCACCAGCATGGAGCCCATGGGCAGCTTCATGATATAATACTGCCTCGTCACACCGTTGACCTTTTTCTCCACGATGCTGTCCACCACCCCAGCTCCGTGCATGGGGTGGACGATTTTGTCGCCGACCTGAAACAACGTTTGCCACCGCCTTTCTCGTCCAGCTCAAGGTACAACTTCCCATCACATTATAGCGTGTTTCGCATTTGTTTGCAAGAAAAATTTCATCTCTTTCCCCAGGGCGGCGCAAAAACATCAGCCGCACCGGGATACGGTGCGGCTGATGCAGTCATATGTTCCCACAACAGGGGGAGATCACTCCTCGGAGCTCTCACCGGCCTCGTCGGGCTCTTCACCCTCCTCGGGCTCCTCGTACCTGGCATCCTCCAGCAGGGCGCGGATGGACAGGGACACCTTCTTGTTCTCGGTGTCGATGTCGATGATCTTGGCATCCACCTTCTGGCCCTCACTGAGCACATCACCGGGCTTCTCGATCCGGTGGTCGGCGATCTGGGAGATGTGGATCAGGCCGTCCACACCGGGGACGATCTCGGCAAAGGCGCCGAAGGTCATCAGCTTGACCACCTTCACGTTGGCCACGTCGCCGATGCCGTAGGTGGAGATGAACTTGGCCCAGGGATCCTCGCCGTGGTCCTTCATGCCGAGAGAGATCTTCTTCTTCTCCGGGTCAAAGGAGATGACATACACGTCCACGGTGTCGCCCACGGAGACCACCTCAGAGGGGTGCTTGATCCGGGACCAGGACAGCTCGGAGATGTGGACCATGCCGTCCACCCCGCCGATGTCCACGAAAGCACCGTAGGAGGTCAGGGACTTCACCACGCCGGTGTAGTGCTTGCCCTCCTCGATCTCCGCCCACACCTTCTCGGCGGCGGCGGCGCGCTCCTCATACTGCACGGCACGGATGGAGCCCACCACGCGGTGACGGGCGCGGTTGACCTCGGTGATGCGCAGGCGCACGTTCTTCTTCACCAGCTCGGACATGGGGGCATTCCGGGGCAGGCCGGACTGAGAGGCGGGCACGAACACCCGCACGCCCTTGACGGAGACCACGATGCCGCCCTTGTTCTCCTCGGTGACGACGCCCTCCACAGGGGTCTTGTCCTCCTTGGCCTGCTCGATGTCCTCCCAGCTCTTCATGGTGTCCAGGCGCTTCTTGGACAGGGTGACCACGCCCTCCTGATCGTTGACCCGCATGACGTAGGTCTCGATCTCATCGCCCACCTTCACCAGGTCCTCCACCTTGGCGTTGGGATCGTCGGTCAGCTCAGACACGGGGATGTACCCGGCATGCTTGGTGCCCAGATCCACCTGGATCTCCGTCGGCGTGATGTTCACGACGACGCCAGTGACCTTATCCCCCGTATTTAAAGTTTTGATCGACTTCTCCAGCAGCTCGGCAAAGGATTCCTCGATCTCCATGTTTTCTTCGCTCATTTTGTCATAGACCTCCTTTATTATCCACGCCGGTGTAGAAGCACCCGCCGTGATACCGATGGATGCGGCTGCACGCAAGCTGTCCCGGTCCAGATCCTTCGCGGTCTCCACCCGAAGGACCTTCCGGCACAGGGGCTCACACAGCTCGGCCAGCCGCCGGGTATTGGAGCTCCGGGGGTCGCCGATGACGAGCATGACCTCGTTCCGGAGGGCCAATTCCTGGGCCTCCCGCTGCCGTTTTGCAGTCGCTCCACATATTGTATCAAAGATTTCCGCATTTGTACACTCTTTTTTTGCTTTTTCTGTACACCCATCCCAAATTTCTCGGGTGGAGGTGGTTTGAGACACCATAGTCAGGGGGATGTTTCGATGCTCCGGAGACCGATCCAGCCAGTCGGCAAAGTCCTCCGGGCCCTCCAGCACCACCGGGTGGGAGCACCAGCCGGCGATGGCGGTGACCTCCGGATGGTCCCGGGCGCCGATGATCACCGGCTGCCTGCCCCGTTTTTCGGCGTCGGCCACGATCTCGTGGATGCGCTTGACGTTGGGGCAGGTGGCGTCCAGCACCACGGCCCCCCGCTCCTCCAGGGCCCGGTAGGTCTCCGGCCCCTCCCCGTGGGAGCGGATGAGCACCGTCTGCCCCGCCGCGGCCTCCTCCGGGCTGCCGATGACAGACACCCCTTCATCCGCCAGGCGGGCGATGACCTGCCCGTTGTGGATCACCGGGCCCAGCATGACGCAGTCGGCCTCAGACCGGGCGGCCTGCTGCACCAGCTCCACCGCCCGGCGCACCCCGTAGCAGAAGCCGGCGCTCCTGGCCAGCTCAACCCGCCTGCCCATGCTGCCAGCGCTCCTTCAGTGCGTCGATGCGGGCCATGAGCTCGTCGGTCACCCGCTCATAGTCCTCGGCGGTGGGCCGGCGGCCGGCGGTCTGGGGCAGAAAGGGCTCTCCGATGACCACGTCAGTCCGGCGGAACCAGTTGCGCCTTTGGGGTATCCACACCGGGACGATGGGCACGCCGGCCCGCAGGGCTAGCATGGCCGCCCCCGTCTTGGCCTCCACCTCGGCCCCCTCCTTCACCCGGGTGCCCTCGGGAAAGAGCAGCAGCTTCCGCCCCTCCTTCAGGCAGCGCAGGGCGTGCTTGATGGCGCCCACGTCGGACCTGCCCCGGTCCACGCCGAATACCCCGATCAGGCGCAGCAGCGGTCCGATCACCAGCACCCGCAGCAGCTCCGCCTTGGCCATGATGGCCAGCGGGTGCTCCCGGCGGAAGGCGAACACGATGAAGAAGGGGTCGCTGGCATGGGTGTGGTTGCCGCACACCACGGCGCCCCCCTCCGGGATGTTCTCCCGGCCAATGGGCCGGCAGGGGTGGAACAGGTTGAAAAAGGGCCAGACGATGAGATAGATCACCCGAAACCACTTGACTTCGTTCATAGCGTCCCCAGCCTTTCCCGGATGATGTGCAGCAGCCGGCTCAAGCTCTCCTCCTGGGCCAGGCCGGTGGTGTCCAGCAGCACCGCGTCCTCCGCCTGCCGCAGCGGGGCGGCCGCCCGGGTGGTGTCGATGCGGTCCCGCTCCAGCACCTGGGCCAGCACGCTGTCGTAGTCCACCGACTGCCCCAGCTCCCGGAGCTCCCGGTACCGGCGCATGGCCCGGTCCTCCGGATCGGCGGTGAGGAACACCTTGACGTCGGCGCCGGGCAGCACCACGGTGCCGATGTCCCGGCCGTCCATCACCACGTCGTTCTCCCGGGCAAAGCGGCGCTGGGTCTCCAGCAGGAAGTCCCGCACCCCCTGGATGGCGGACACGCGGGAAGCCCAGCGGGAGATATCGTTCTCCCGGATGGCCCCTGACACGTCCCGGCCCCCCAAGTACATATGCTGCACGTCGTCCCCGTCGAAGGCGATCGCCAGGTCCAGGCCGGGCAGCAGAGCGGTCACCGCCGCCGGGTCATCTGGGTCCGCCCCGGCGTCCCGGGCGGCCAGGCCCACCGTGCGGTAGATGGCCCCCGTGTCCAGATAGCGGAAGCCAAGCGCCTTCGCCGCCCTCCGGGCCAGAGTGCTCTTCCCCGCCCCGGAGGGGCCGTCGATGGCCACGCTGATGTGCTTCATCCTTCCCCGCGCTCCTTTCCCGGGCCGACCCCCGCCGCGCACAGGCCGGCCCGCCGGCCCGTGGCCCACGCGATCTGGAGGTTGAAGCCCCCGGTATACGCGTCCACGTCCAGCATCTCTCCTGCAAAGTATAGTCCCTTTACGATTTTTGACTCCATGGTCTTCGGATCCACCTCGGACACCTTGACGCCCCCGGAGGTGACCACCGCCTCCTCCACCGGCCGGGCTGCCGTGATGGGGATCTCCACCCCCTTCAGGCAGCGGCGCAGCCGGGCGCGCTCCTCTTTTCGGATGCCGTTGACCTTCATGTCCCCTGGGATACCGGTCAGCTCCTCCAGCACCGGGATCATCAGCCGGGGCACCAGGGTGGCCAGTACCGTGCTGAAGTTCTGGTTGGCGTGCTCGGAGAACTCCCGGAGCAGCCGGGCGTCCAGCTTGTCCTCGTCCAGGGCGGGCTTCAGGTCGATGACCGCGGTGTAGCTGCGGCGGTCAAAGTCCCGCAGGTGGGCGCTGGCGCTGAGCACCAGGGGCCCGGACAGGCCAAAGTGGGTAAACAGCAGCTCCCCCTGTTCCCGGTAGACCGTCTTTCCCCGGTCATCCCGCACCGTCAGCAGGACATTGCGCAGGGACAGTCCCTGCATCCGGGGGCACAGGTCGCCCCCGCACTCCAGGGGCACCAGGGAGCCCCGCAGCGGGGTCACCGTGTGGCCCAGGGCCTGGGCCAGGCGGAAACCGTCCCCGGTGGAGCCGGTACGGGGATAGGACAGCCCTCCAGTGGCCAGCACCGCCGCCGGGGCCTGGTGGCTCCCTCCCTGCTCCGTCTCCGCCAGCCAGACGCCGTCCGACCCCTGTTCCAGCGCGGTGACCCGCTCCTCCAGGATGGTCACCCGCTCCTTCCGCAGCCGGCGCAGCAGGGCGTCCACCACGTCAGCCGCCCTGTCAGAGACGGGGAACACCCGGTCCCCCCGTTCCGTCTTCAGCGGGACGCCCATCTCTTCAAAAAAGGCCATGACCGCCTCCGGCGGAAAGGCGCTCATGACACTGTACAGGAACTTCCCGTTCCTGGGTGTGTGCCGGAGCACCTCTTCCGGCGTACAGCGATTGGTGAGGTTGCACCGCCCCTTGCCGGTGATGTACAGCTTCCGTCCGAGCTTTGGATTGCGCTCCAGCAGCAGGACCCGGCGCCCCTGCTCTGCGGCGGTGATGGCGGCCATACAGCCCGCCGCCCCGCCGCCGATCACCATCACGTCCGCTCTCATCCGCTCTCTCCCCCGCTCTCACGACAGAGCAGAACGGGCCGTCCGCCCGTTCTGCTCCGCTGCCGCGCCTCAACCCTGCGCGTCCGGTTTCTCATAGACGTCGTACTCGTCCCAGATCTTCTCCAGGGTCTCAAAGGTGCGGGAGAGATCCTCGTTCTTCTTCCGTCCCACCGCCACGATGAGTGCGTTGATGAGGCTCAGCGGGGCCACCAGCGAGTCCACGAAGGAGGCCATGTCGCTCTTGGCCAGCAGGGTGTGCTGGGCCATCCCCGCCAGGGGGGACATGGCGCTGTCGGTGAGGGCGATGACGGTGGCCCCCCGGTCCCGGGCAAACCGCATGGCCTTCACCGTACGGCTGGAGTACCGGGGGAAGCTGATGCAGATCACCACATCCCCCGGCCCTACCCGGAGCATCTGCTCAAACACTTCGCTGACAGTGTTGGCGCTGATCTGCACCACGTTCTCAAAAATCAGGTTGAAGTAGAAGGTCAAAAAGCTGGACAGAGCAGCGGAGGAGCGCACCCCGATGATGTAGATCTTCTTGGCGGCCACGATGGCGTCCACTGTCCCGTTGAACTCGTCGCGGTCAGTCTCCTCCATGGTCATGCGGAGCTTGTCGATGTCTGACTGGAGCACCATGGACAGGATATCCTGGTCCCCCATGAGGTCGTTGGACACCTCGATGCGCTGGATCGTGGTGAGCTTGTTGCGGATCATCTCCTGCAGCGCCTTCTGCATGCTGGGATAGCCGTCGTAGCCCAGCTCAGAGGCAAAGCGCACCACGGTGGACTCGCTCACCTCCACCATTTTCCCCAGCTTGCTGGCCGTCATGAAAGCGGCCTTGTCGTAGGACTCCAGGATGTAATTGGCGATGCGCTTCTGCCCCTTGGAAAAGCTGCTCATGTTATCCTGGATGTACAGCAAGATGTCCCTGTTCAAGACAGAACCTCCCCCGGGACCGCAGCGGCCCCTCTTTCGTTTTTATCATCATACTATGTTTTTCGGCAAATGCAAGAGCCGGAAAAAGTTATTTTTTTCCTTCCCCCGTCAGGGCGGCAAGCTCGTCCGCCGTCAGCTCCCGCCACTGGCCCGGCCCCAGGGCCGGGTCCAGCCGGAGGCTCCCCTCCCGCACCCGGATGAGCCGCACCACCGTCAGGCCGGCGATCTGGCACATCCGGCGCACCTGCCGGTTGCGGCCCTCGTGGATGACCACGGAGAGCACATGGACGCCGCCCGGCTCCTCCCGGAGCACTCGGACGCCGGGGCGGCGCAGGGGATGGCCGTCCAGCGACATGGGGGCCCGGAGCCGCCGCAGACCGGGAGCCAGGTCGCCGGTCACCCAGGTCTCGTACTCCTTGTCCACCTCGTGGCTGGGGTGAGTGAGCCGCTGGGTCAGGGCGCCGTCATTGGTGAGCAGCAGCAGTCCCTCCGAGTCCATATCCAGCCGGCCCGCCGGCCAGACCCGCAGGTTAAAATCCTTTACAAGCTCTGCCACCGTGGGCCTGCCCCGTTCATCGGACAGGGTGGTCACATAGCCCCGGGGCTTGTGGAGCATCAGGCAGGCCGTCCGCTCCGCCGGGCGGATAGGAACGCCGTCCACCGCCACCGTGTCCACGGACAGGTCGGCGCTCTCCCCCAGTCCGGCCACCCGGCCGTTCACCGTCACCCGGCCCGCCCGGATGAACTCCTCCATCTGCCGGCGGGAGCCCACGCCGCAGGCGGACAGAAGCTTTTGCAGCCGTTCTCTCATGGGCTCCCTCCTCTCCTCTCACGCTCCGATCAGCCGGTCCAGCAGGGAGCGGGCCGAGCTGCCCTTCACCAGCCGCTCCTCCGCCCCCTGGGCACAGATCAGGTCCACCTCCGCCACCGGCGTGCCGTCCAGACAATAGGTGATGCGTCCCACCTTCTGCCCCTGGGCCAGAGGCGCGGCCATGGTGTCCGGGATGTCGTACCGGGCGGTGAGCTCCTCCCCCTCACAGAGAGGGTAGCGCACCATCTCCGCCGCCGTCACCGGCACGAAGCGGGTCAGGCTCCCGGTGACGGGCAGGTCCACCACCGTCTCCCCCGCCCGGATGACGGTTTCAGCGGGAAAGCTGGAAAACCCATAGTCCAGCAGGGCGGTATGGTCCGCCCAGTCGTTGCCGTCGTTGAGGGTCACCGCCACCAGGCGCTGCCCCTCCCGCTGGGCGCAGGTGATCAACGTCCGGCCGGCCAGCAGGGTGTACCCCGTCTTGCCCCCGATGCAGCCCTCATAGTTCCACAGCAGCTTGTTGTGGTTGGTCATGGTGCGGCTGCCAATGGTCACCTCCCGGGTGGACAGGACGGTGACCAACTCCTCCCGGGTGAGGCACTCCGCCGTCAGCAGGGCCATGTCCCGGGCAGTGGAGTAGTGCCCGTCCTCGCTCAGCCCGCTGGGGTTGACGAAGTGGGTATTGGTCATGCCCAGCCGGGCGGCCCGGGCGGTCATCTCACCGGCGAAGGCCTCCACGCTCCCCGCCGCAAGGCAGGCCAGGGCCTCCGCCGCGTCGTTCCCCGAGTTCAGCAGCAGGCCGTACAGCAGCTCCCGCACCGTGAGCACCTCCCCTGCCCTGAGGTACATGGAGGAGCCCTCCGCCCCCACATGCTCGGGGAGTATGGTCACCTCGGTGTCCAGGTCGGGCCAGTGCTCCACCGTCAGCAGGGCGGTCATGAGCTTGGTGATGCTGGCGATGGCGCGGCGCTCATCGGCGTTTTGCTCATAGAGCACCCGGCCGCTCCCCGCATCCAGCAGGATGGCAGAGGACGCCGATGTGCCCACCGCGCCGGCGGTGGGCACACAGCCGAGAAACAGGATCAGGCTCAGCAGCCCGGAGATCAGCCGCCTCAAGAGCACCACTCCCCCTTGGGTCATGATACTCTATATATAGCGGCCCGGCCGGCGGTTTAGTCCGCCAGATCCTTCTTTTCCTGCTGCTTCTCGATGAAGCCGGTGACCTTGTCCATGACGTCGGGCACCATCTCCACCACCCGGTCCACCGTGGTGGCGGGCGGCGGCGCCACCGGGAGCACCTTCACGGTGTCCCCCTTGATGACTAGAAAGGCCACCGGCTGGATGTTGACGCCGGCCCCTCCCCCGCCGCCGAACAGATCGGCGTCGGGCTTCTGGTTTTTGGACGCGAAGTCGCTCCCTCCCGAGGCAAATCCGAAGGACAGCTTGGACACCGGGATGAGGGTGATCTCATCGGTGCGGATGGGCTCCCCGATGATGGTGTTGGCGCTCACCATATCCCGGATCTTCTCCATGATGCCGCTCATGAGGTCGTTGATGGGGTGGTTCTGTTCCATAGATCATGCCGCCTTTCTCTGCGCGCTGCCGCGCCGCTGTTTCCACTTCAGAAGGATGAGGATCATCCGTACACCCGTGTAAGTTCCGATCCACAGGGCCTGCCCCACCGTGAGGGATACCCCCGCCGTGAAGCTCAGCCTGGTCTCCGTCCCGGAGAAGTCCGTCCAGAGAGATACCTGCCGGTCCCGGATGTCCAGCGCCCGGTCCAGCACCGGCCACAGGGCGCCCAGCACCCCGTGAGCCCGCCCGTAGAGCAGGGCGCAGGCCGCCGGGTCCTCTTCCCCGGGGAGCCACACCTCCACCCGGAGGGGCTGCACCCGGACCTTCTGGCGCAGCTTCCCCGCCGCGCAGAGCAGCACGGGGAGCAGTTCCCGGACCAGGTCCAGCTTTTCCCTCAGAGGGATCTCCGTCCCTGCCAGCGCCTTCGGGACACTCTTTGGCGCTTTCTTCGGGGGCTTGACCGTTTTTTCCTTTTTAGGCTTCCGGGGCCAGAGGGGGATCATCGCTCCGGCTGCCCGGAGCCATATCCGCAGCCCCGTCTCCCCGTCATAGGCCACCCGGGCTCCAAAACGGACCCTGCCCAGCAGCCACAGGGCCAGCAGGACCAGAAGGAACACACCGACCGCAGTCATCTCACACGCCTCCTGCCGGGGCTGCGCCCTCCGACTCCGACAACGCGCGGGCGGCCTGCTCCAGCTCCTCGTCGGTGTAGTCGTCCCCGGCCGTCTCCTCCTGCTCCCGGCGCAGGCGCTCCACCGCGGCCTGCATCTCCATGGTGATCTGCCCGTCCTCCGCCGTGGCGTCCGGGAGCTCGTGCAGCTCATCCAGGCGACCCAGTCCGAAGCTGCGCAGGAAGTTCTTGGTGGTGCGGTACAGGATGGGCCGGCCCGGAACGGCCAGCCGCCCGCTCTCCTCGATGAGCTCCCGCTCCAGCAGCAGGCTGATGGTGTACGAGCTGTCCACCCCCCGGATCTGGTCCACATAGGCCCGGGTGGCGGGCTGATAGTAGGCGATGATGGCCAGCACCTCCAGCGCCGGCTGGGACAGCCGGGCGGGCCGGCGGCTCTCCATGGCCTTCCGGATGACACCAGCGTACTCCGGGACGGAGCACAGCTGGAAGCTGTTGTCCAGCTTCAGCAGGCGGACCCCCCGGCGCTCGTAGCTGTACTGATCGCTGAGCCGCTGGGCCACCGCCTCCACGGTGGGCCGGTCGGCCTCCAGGGCCAGGCACAGCCGCTCCACCCCCACCGGCTCGCCGGCGGCGAAGAGGATGCCCTCCAGGGCGGCCTCCATCTCTTTCAGTTCCACGGCCCGTCTCCCTCCTCTTCACCGCCGGTATCCGACGTGATGTTCAGCGCGCCCTCCGCCCCCTCCCGGGTGGGGGTGACGGTGCAGTCCTCCTCGTTGCCCGCCAGCCGCAGCCGCCGGGCCTTGCACAGCTCCAGCACCGCGATGAAGGTGGCCACGATCTCCGAGCGGCTCCGGCTCCCCTGGAACAGGGCCCGGAACCGGGTGACTCCAAAGCGGCTGAGCCGCTGCAGGATCTCGTCCGCCTTGTCGGCCACCGGGTAGGGCTCCCGCCCCACGATCCCCTGAAAGGCGGACATGGGGGGCGGCAGACGGTCGTCGCTGCGCTCCAGGGCGGACAGCATGGCCCGCCGGATGTCCTCCGGGCTGTGTACATAGCGATATACCTTGTCCTCCGGGACGGCCTCGGGCATCTTGGTGAGATAGTCCCGGCCCACCGCATACCGGTCAGACAGCTCGGGGATGACAGTCTTGATCCGGTGGTAGGTCTCATTGCGCTGGTGGGCCTCCAGGCTGGCGATGAGCTGTTCCATCTCGGACAGGGCCTCCTCGTCTTGGACAGAGAGGAGCATCCTGGCCTTGATATAGACCAGGTGGGCGGCCATGGCCACGAACTCGCTGGCCACCTCCAGGTCCAGTTGCTGCCGCTGGGCGATCCACTCCAGGTACTGATCCAGGATGAGAGAGATCTGGATGTCCTTGATCTCCATCTTGTTCTTACTCAGCAGGTGGAGGATCAGATCCAGAGGGCCAACGAAGTCCTCCATGTCCTCTGTCCTGGCTTTGACCACCTTCTCCAGATGAAAGATCGGAGTTTCCACGCGCTCACCTGCCCACGTTCAGAAGAAATACCAGAGGAAGATCTCAAAGGGAAAACCGGTCACCGTACAGAACGACTGGATGACCGCCTCCATGGCCGCCGAAAGCGGCCCGCTGAATGCCCCAAAGAAGGTCAGGGCGATGACCACGATGAAAAAATACCGCTCATACCGCAGGATCTGTCCGTAGATCCGGTCGGGCAGCAGGGCGAAGAGCACCTTGGACCCGTCCAGAGGCGAGATGGGGATGAGATTGAACAGCCCCAGGCCCACGCTGAGCACCGCCACGTAGCACAGCAGCAAAATGAGGTAGCTCACCGCCGCCCCCACAGGAAGAAGATGCCAGCACAGAGAGGCCAGGGCCACCGCGATCAGGGCGGTGACGAAATTGGACAGCGGCCCCGCCAGAGCGGTGAGGGCCATATCCCGCCGGGGATGCCTGAAGTAGCGCATGTCCACCGGCACCGGTTTGGCCCACCCCACCCGGGCCACCAACATCATCAGCAGACCCAGGGGGTCGATATGCTTCACCGGGTTCAGCGTCAGCCGGCCCATGACTTTGGCGGTTGGATCCCCCAGCCGCCAGGCCGTCAGGCCGTGGCTCACCTCATGGATGGTGATGCACAGCAGGGCGGCCGCCGCGCTCAGCAGCAGATAGATCAGCTGTCCGACGTTGAAATTCTGTAAAAAGTTGGTGATGGAGCTCACCGGCGTCCCTCATCTCATCTTGGTCTCATTCCCGGCGTCACATCGGCGGCACAGAGCTTTCGATATCGCTATTGTACCATGTCGGCAGACTGCCTGCAACCTCAGCTTCCCGGCCGGGATGACCCGGCCTCCGCCCCGGCGGCAGTCAGGACGCGGGCAAGCAGATCATCCCGCCCCGTCCCCTTTTCCGCCGAGAAGGCGATCAGCTCGGGCGCCTCCAGCACAGAGCGGATCAGATCCAGGCTCTCTGTCCGTGCGCTGGGCTTCACCTTGTCCACCTTGTTGGCGGCCACCACGAAGGGGCGGCCGGTGCCCCGGAACCAGTCTGCCATCTGCCGGTCATCAGCAGTGGGGCGGTGCCGGGCATCCACCACCAGGACCCCCAGGGTGATGCGCTCCGGCCGGGCAAAGTAGGACTCCATCAGTCGGGCCCAGCGCTCCTTCTCCCCCTGGGACACCCGGGCGTAGCCGTACCCGGGCAGGTCCACCAGGTAGAACCGGTCGTCGATTCGGAAATAGTTGACGTGGGTGGTCTTGCCCGGCGCCGCCCCCACCCGGGCGAAGTTCTTTCGGCCCAGCAGGCGGTTGATCACCGAGGACTTGCCCACGTTGGACCGCCCGGCAAAGGCAATCTGGGGCAGGCCGTCCGCCAGGAAATCCTTTGGCGAGGCGGCGGAGAGAACAAACTCCGCGTTATGCAGATTCACGCTGACACGCTCCTCACTGCCGCAGACCCAGCTTGTTCCCGGCGGGCTTGCTCTGATCCTGCTCTGCGGGAAGAGCCAGCCCGGAGCTGGCGTTCTTCCACTCCAGGGCGGCGGCCAGTACCTCGTCCACCTGCTCCGCCGGGATGAAGTTCAGGGCGGAACGCACCGTCTGGTCGATCTCCTCCAGGTCCTTCACATTGTCGGCGGGGATGAGCACCGTCTTGATGCCGCTGCGCAGGGCGGCCATGGTCTTCTCCCGCAGGCCGCCGATGGGCAGCACCCGCCCCCGGACAGTGACCTCACCGGTCATGGCGATGGCGGGCCGCACCGGGGTGTCGGTGAGGGCGGAGACCAGGGCGGTGGTGATGGTGACGCCGGCGGACGGGCCGTCCTTGGGCACCGCACCCTCCGGGAAGTGGATGTGGATGTCCTTGGTCTTGTAGAAGTCCTCTTCAATGCCCAGCTGGCGGCACCGGCTGCGGATATAGCTGATGGCGGCCTGGGCCGACTCCTTCATCACGTCGCCCAGGTTGCCGGTGAGCTCCACCTTGCCGCTGCCGGGGACCACGTTGACCTCCACCTCCAGCAGCTCGCCGCCCACCGAGGTCCAGGCCAGCCCGTTCACCACCCCCACCCGGACGGCCAGGGCCTCCCGTTCGGGGTGATATTTTCGCACCCCCAGGTACTCCTCCAGGTCGTCCCCTGTGATGTGGATGGACTTTACAGCACCGTCCACCAGCTTCATGGCGCACTTCCGGCAGATGGTGGCCAGCTCCCGCTCCAGGATGCGCACCCCCGACTCCCGGGTATAGGCGCTGACGATCTCCCGGATGGCGTCGTCGGTGAGCTTCACCTGCCGGGAGCGGAGCCCGTGGCGCTTGAGCTCCTTGGGCAGCAGATGCCGTTTGGCGATCTGCAGCTTCTCCTCATCGGTGTAGCTGGGCAGCTCGATGACCTCCATCCGGTCCAGCAGGGCCCGGGGGATGGTGGAGGTGGTGTTGGCAGTGGTGATGAACAGCACGTCGGACAGGTCGAAGGGGATCTCCAGGAAGTGATCCCGGAAGGTGGCGTTCTGCTCCCCGTCCAGCACCTCCAGCAGGGCGGAGGCGGGGTCTCCCCGCTGATCCTGCCCCAGCTTGTCGATCTCGTCCAGCAGCAGCAGCGGGTTGCAGCTGCCCGCCTGGCTCACGGCGGCGATGATGCGGCCGGGCATGGCCCCCACATAGGTCTTGCGGTGGCCCCGGATATCCGCCTCATCGTGGACGCCGCCCAGAGAGATCCGGGCCAGCTTCCGGTTCAGCGCCCGGGCCACTGACATGGCGATGGACGTCTTTCCCACCCCCGGCGGCCCCACCAGGCAGAGCACCTGCCCCTTCAGCTCAGGGGCCAACTGCTTGACCGCCACGAACTCCAGGATGCGCTCCTTCACCTTGTCCAGGCCGAAGTGGTCGGCATCCAGCGTTTTCCGGGCGGCGGACACGTTCACCCGCTCCCTGGTGTGCTTGCCCCAGGGGAGCTCCAGACAGGTGTCCAGGTAGTTGCGCAGCACGGCCCCCTCGGAGGAGCCGAAGGGCTGCTTGGCCAGGCGTCCCAGTTCCTTCTCCAGCTTCTCCCGCACCTCGTCGGGGAGCTTGGCCTTCTGGATCTTCCGGCGGTAATCCTCGATCTCGCTGTCGCCCGATTCCCCCTCCCCCAGCTCAGTCTGGATGGCCTTGAGCTGCTCCCGGAGGTAATAGTCCCGCTGGTTGTCGCTCATGCGCTCCCGGACCTTGTTCTGGATGTCATCCTCGATGCTGAGGATCTCCACCTCCCGGTCCAGCAGGCGGAGCATCTTCTCCAGCCGGCGCAGGGGACGCGCCTCGGCCAGGATGGCCTGCTTATCCTCATTGCGCATGGGGATGCTCTGGGCGATATAGTCGGCGATATAGCCCGGGTCGTCGCTGGCCAGGATATTGATATATGCCTCCGGGCCCAGCTTGGGGGAGAGCTGGCAGTACAACTCAAAGGCCTCATATACGCTGCGGATGCAGGCCTCCGCACGGGTGCTCCGGAAGGTGGTGCGCCGCTCCGGGATCTCCTCCACCCGGGCGATATAATAGGGGTCGCTCTGGGCCAGGGACAGCAGCCTGCCCCGGCTCTGCCCAGCCACCATCACCCGGACGCTGTCCCCCTGAAGGCGGAGGATCTGCCGCACGGTGGAGATCGTGCCCACCCGGTAAAGACCGTCCAGGCCAGGTCTCTCCTCCCCCAGATCCTTCTGCGCCACCAGGAAGATGGGCTGCCCGCTGGTCATGGCGGCATCCAGGGCGCGGATAGACATCTCCCGGCCCACGTCGAAGTGGATGTTCATATTGGGGAACACCGTGATGCCCCGCAGGGCCATCATGGGGATCTCCGTCATATCGGCGCCGCTCCCGCCCGTTTTTTCCATCGTCTCTGTCATAGTCGATCCACTCCCTTCTGATCAGGGATCTGTTCTGCTGATGTCGTTCAGAAAAGCCGCGCAGAGCTTGGCAGCATCGGCGCGGCTTTTCAAATGGTCTCCGCTCAGGAGACGTGGGCGCCCCGGGGCGGGATGCCGCCGCGCTCACTGCGCAGCTGGGCCTTCCCCAGTCTGGGACGCTCCGTCCGCCTCTCATCCCGTTCGATCAGGGGCGGCTCTCCCTCCTTCACGCACCCCGGCGTGATGGTCACCTTGACGATCTGGGGATCGGAGGGGACGTCGAACATGACCTGGGTCATGATCTCCTCCAGCACCGCCCGCAGGCCACGGGCGCCGATATTCCGGTCGATGGCCTTGTCCGCCACCGCCTCCAGCGCCGCGGGCTGGAACTCCAGCTCCACATCGTCGTACTCCAGCAGCTTCTGGTACTGCTTCGCCAGGGCGTTCTTGGGCTCGGTGAGGATGCGCACCAACTGCTCCCGGTCCAGGGAGTTCAGCGCCGTGATCACCGGCAGACGGCCCACCAGCTCGGGGATGATGCCGAACTTCAGCAGGTCGTGGGGCTGGATCTCCTGGAGCAGGGCACTGATGTCCTTCTCCTTTCCGCTCTGGATCTCAGCGCCGAAGCCGATGCTCTTCTTGTCCAGCCGCCGCTCGATGATCTTCTCGATGCCGTCGAAGGCACCGCCGCAGATGAACAGGATGTTTTTGGTATCCACCTGGATGAATTCCTGATGGGGGTGTTTCCGGCCACCCTGAGGCGGAACGTTGGCCACGGTGCCCTCCAGGATCTTCAGCAGGGCCTGCTGTACGCCCTCGCCGGACACGTCCCGGGTGATGGAGGTGTTCTCGCTCTTCCGGGCGATCTTATCAATCTCATCGATGTAGATGATGCCCCGTTCGGCCAGCTCCACATCGTAGTCCGCCGCCTGGACCAGCCGCAGCAGGATGTTCTCCACATCGTCGCCCACATAGCCGGCCTCGGTGAGGGTGGTGGCGTCGGCGATGGCGAAGGGCACCTTCAGCATCCGGGCCAGGGTCTGGGCAAACAGCGTCTTACCGCTGCCTGTGGGACCGATGAGCAGGATATTGCTCTTTTGAAGCTCCACATCGCTGCCGCCGCCCAGGAAGATGCGCTTGTAGTGGTTGTACACCGCCACCGACAGGGCGATCTTCGCCTTGTCCTGGCCGATGATATACTGGTCCAGATACGCCCGGATCTCCCGGGGCGCAGGGATGACATCCGGCACCTCCAGGACCTTGGACACCGACTTCTGGTCGGAGAGCTCCTCCCCCAGGATGCCCATGCACAGGTGGACGCACTCGTTGCAGATGAAGGCGCCCGGCCCGGCGATGATGCGCTCCACCTGATCCTGATACTTCCCACAGAAGGAGCAGCGTATGGTGCGCTTGTCGTCATTCTTTGCCATAAAATACCTCTTCTTGATGGTGCAAAGGAGTGAAGTGGAACTCCTTCACTCCTTTGGCAGTCCAATGCATCAGCGTTTGAAAATCACCTTATCGATGAGGCCGAAGTCCTGGGCCTCCTGGGCGGTCATCCAATTGTCCCGCTCAGAGACCGCCTTGATCTCCTCCGGAGTCTTTCCGGTGTTGGCGGCCAGGATCTCGTTCAGGTTCTTTTTGATGCGCAGGAAGTGCTCCACATCGATCTCCATGTCGGTCACCTTTCCCTGGGTGCCGGCAGAAGGCTGATGGATCATGATCTCCGCGTTGGGCAGGGCGATACGCTTGCCCTTGGTTCCAGAGGACAGGAGGAAGGCGCCCATACTGGCCGCCATGCCCACGCAGATGGTGGACACGTCGCACTTGATATACTGCATGGTGTCGTAGATGGCCATGCCGTCGGTGACAGAACCGCCAGGGCTGTTGATGTAGAACTGGATGTCCTTATCCGGATCCTGGGCCTCCAGGTAGAGCAGCTGAGCCACCACCAGGCTGGCAGTGGTGGCGTTGACCTCCTCTCCCAGGAAGACGATCCGGTCGTTCAGCAGGCGGGAAAAAATGTCGTAGGAGCGTTCCCCCCGGTTGGTCTGTTCAATGACATAAGGGACTAAACTCATGGTGTTCTCCTTTGCGTTCGTTCTCCGGGCCGTGCCGGGCATCCGGATGGGTATGCGCCCTTCCGGGATAGTATGCCCCGCCGGCGCCCCGGACAAACCCGGAGCGGGAGGTCACGCCTCCTCTTTGGTGGTCTTTTTGGTGGTCCGCTTGGCGGCGGGCTTCTTCTCAGCGGCCTCGCCCTCGGCCTTCTCAGTCTTCTTGGCAGCAGGCTTCCGGGCGGCAGGCTTCTTTTCCTTGGTGTCACCCTCGGCGGGCTTGTCGGCAGCGGTCTTGCGGGTCCGCTTGGGCTTGGCGGGGGCTTCGGCCTTCTCGGCCTTGTCCGCCTTTTTGGGCGCCTCGCCCACCTTGGCGTTGTCGATGACGAAGGTGGTGGCCTTCTGGATGAGCAGGTCATGCCGCAGGTCCGCCTCGGCCACGGCGGTCTTCACCTGCTCGGTGTCCATCTTATACTTCTCAGCCAGAGAGGCGATCTCAGCGTCCATCTCCTCCTGGGTGACCTCCAGGCCCTCAGCCTTGGCTACGGCCTCCAGGGCCAGCTCAGAGCGCACCTGGTTGGCGGCGGCCTCCCGGGCGTCCTGCATCAGGCTCTCCCGGGTCTGGCCCATCATCTGCAGATACTGGTCAAAGTCCATGCCGGCCCCGGTGACCCGGTTGGCGTAGTCATTGCACAGCTGCTCGGCCCGGTAAGAGATCATCCCCTCGGGCACCACGGCCTTCATGTTGTTCACCAGCTGCTCCAGCACGGCGTTCTCATATTCCCGCTGGGCCTGCTGCTCGCGCTGTTCCGTCAGCTTGTCGGTCAGGCTCTTCTTCAGTTCGTCCAGGGTGTCGAATTCAGAAACGTCCTTGGCGAACTCGTCGTCCACCTTGGGCTGCACCGCGGTCTTCACCGCATGGAGCTTCACCTTGAACACTACGTCCTTGCCGGCCAGCTCAGGGGTGTAGTTATCGGGGAACTTGATGCTGATCTCCTTCTCGTCGCCCGCCTTCATGCCCACGACCTGCTCCTCAAAGCCGGGGACGAAGGTATTGGAGCCCAGCTGGAGGTTGTAATTTTCCCCCTTGCCGCCCTCAAAGGGCTTGCCGTCCAGGAAGCCCTCGAAGTCGATCATGGCGGTGTCGCCATCGCGGGCCTCCCGGTCCACATCCACCATCCGGGTGGCCCGGGCGATGAGAGGCTGCATCTCGCTGTCCAGGTCGGCGTCGGTGACCGTCACCTCGGCCTTGGGCGCCGTGAGGCCCTTGTACTGGCCCAGCTCCACCTCGGGCTTGACAGAGACGATGGCCTTGAACACCAGGCCCTCGGGACCCACGCTCTCCACCTCGATCTCGGGATAGCCCACGGCGTCCAGCTTCTGGTCCATCACCGCCTGGGAGTAGGCCACAGGGTACACCTCGTTCACGGCCTCCTCATAGAAGATGCCGGAACCGTACATGCTCTCGATGAGCTTCCGGGGCGCCTTGCCCTTGCGGAAGCCGGGGATGTTGATGCTCTTTCTGTTCTTCAGGTAAACCTGGTTGACGGCGGCGTCGAACTCCTCGGCCCCCACCTCGATCACCAGTTCAACGGTGCTGTTCTCTTTCTTTTCAGCGCTCTTGACGACCATGCTTTTTCCTCCTGTCGGCAGACCGGCGCGGTATGAAGATCTCCGCCCGGACGCCATGTTGTCTTCATCCGTGATATTTTATCAGAAAAAATACCGAAATACCAGACTTTTTTTCGGTCAATCGCAAATTTTTTCCGGCCGGAAGTTCAGATAGTCCGCCGAGACCATCTGATACCGCACCGGGCCCACCTTTCCCTGCACCGCCAGGCGGTGGCTGGCCCCGTGGAGGTGGCCGTAGCAGCACAGGGTCACCCCGTACCGCTCCAGCAGCTCCATGATCTCGGGGCAGCGGTAGCCCTCGTAGCAGGGCGGGTAGTGAAGAAAGCAGTACTTCTCCCGCTCCCCCGCCGCCTTCAGCGAGGCCTCCAGCCGGATCAGCTCCCGGCGAAATACCTTCTCATCGTGGCCCCCCCGGTCCTCCTCATAGAACCAGCCCCGGGTGCCGCACAGGGCGATGTCCCCGTACAGGGCGCAGTTGTTGTGGAGCAGCCCAAAGCCGGAAAAGCCGTTTTCCTCAAAGAACCGGGTCATCTTGGCGGCGGTGGTCCACCAGTAGTCGTGGTTCCCCTTCAGCAGCAGCTTGCGCCCCGGAAAGGAGGCCAGAAAGGCGAAGTCCTCCCGGGCCTGCTCCAGGCTCATGCCCCAGGACAGGTCGCCGCACAGGACGAGGGTGTCCTCCTCCCGGAGGACGGACAGCCCCCGGCGCAGCTTGTCCACATAGCCGCTCCAGGCGCCGCCGAACACATCCATGGGCTTCCGGGCGGAGAGGGACAGGTGGGTATCCCCCAGGGCATACAGCGCCATCAGCCCAGAAACTCCAGCACCCGGTCGGCCAGGTGGTCTCTGTCGCTGGTCTGGCTGAACCGGATGGGCTTGTCCTTCAGGGCGGCCAGCGGAGGCGGCACGGGCTCTCCCGTCACCTGGGCCAGCTGGTCCAGGATGTCGGTGCCGGAAGCCTGCTCCGTCACCCCCAGGGCGGTGAGCACACTGTCGCAGAACTTGAAGGGGCTGGCGGTGGAGGCCACCAGGGCGGGGGTCTCATCCCCGGTGGCGGTCCGGTAGTCCTCCAGCACCCGGAACGCCACGGCGGTGTGGGGATCCAGGAGATACCCCTTCTCTCGCCACACCCGGCCGATCTCCTCCAGGGTGCGCCCGTCGTCGCAGGAGCCGGCGGCAAAGTTCCGGTCGATGCGGGACTTCACCGCCTCGCTCACTGTGTAGCGGCCGGTCTCCCGCAGCTGGGCCATGTATCCGGCGACCTGGGCGTCGTCGCTGCCCGTCAGGGAGAAGAGCAGCCGCTCCAGGTTGCTGGAGATCAGGATGTCCATAGACGGGGAGATGGTGGTGTGGAAGGGGCGGTCCCGGTCATATGTCCCGGTGGTGAGGAAGTCGGTGAGGACGTCGTTGCGGTTGGAGGCGCAGATGAGCCGGCCCAGAGGCACCCCCATCTGCTTGGCGTAATAGGCGGCCAGGATGTTGCCGAAGTTGCCGGTGGGCACGCAGACGTTCACCGGGTCGCCGTTGACGATTTCTCCCGCCTTCACCAGGTCGCAGTAGGCGGAGACGTAGTACACGATCTGGGGCAGCACCCGGCCCCAGTTGATGGAGTTGGCCGAGGAGAAGAAATAGCCCCGCTCCCCCAGCTTCGCGGCCAGCCCCGGGTCGGAGAACATCCGCTTCACCCCGGTCTGGGCGTCGTCGAAGTTGCCCTCCACGGCGCACACCCCCACGTTGGCCCCCTCCTGGGTGCGCATCTGGAGCTCCTGCATGGCGGCCACGCCGTCCTTGGGATAGAACACCAGGATCCTGGTCCGGGGCACGTCCCGGAAGCCCTCCAGCGCCCCCTTGCCGGTGTCCCCCGAGGTGGCCACCAGGATGCAGGCGTCCCGGGTCTCCTCCGTCTTATCCAGAGCGCCCGAGAGCAGGTGGGGCAGCATCTGCAGGGCCAGATCCTTGAAGGCGCAGGTGGGCCCGTGCCACAGCTCCAGGGCATAGGTGTTCCCGTCCACCTTGCGCACCGGCACCACCTGCTCAGCCCGGAACTTCTCCGGGCCGTAGGCCTGAGCGGCGTAGCCGGTGAGCTCCTTGACGGAGTACTCCTCCAGAAAGAGGTTCATCACGTAGACCGCCCGCTGCTGGTAAGACATCCCCACCAGCTCAGCCACCGCGTGGCCGGGCAGCCGGGGCAGATAGGCCGGCGTCAGCAGCCCCCCGTCGGGGGCCAGGCCGCGGACGATGGCCTGGGCGGCGGAATACTCTCTGTTCCTGTCTCTTGTGCTGATGTACTGCATCTCTCGCTCACGATCCTCATCATATTGGAATAAAACAGGTCCCGGACCAGCGCCTCGGGGTAGTTCCGCCGGAGCAGCCGCTCCCGCAGCTCCTCCAGGCCCCGGATATCCCGGATGCCGGGGGGCAGGCGGTCCATCCCATCCCAGTCGCCTCCGATGGCCACGGAGCGCTCGCCGCCCAGAGCCAGCATGTGCTCCAGGTGGGCGATCACCGGGTCCGGACCGGTCCCCTCCCCGAGAAAATCCCGGAAGAGGTTGAGACCGATGACGCCATTCCTGTCTATTATGGCAGTGATCTGTCCGTCCGTCAAGTTTCTGGTGTGAAAAAATACCGCCCGGGCGTTGGAGTGGGAAGCCAGCACCGGCCCGGCGGTGTGCTCTATCACGTCCCAGAAGCCCGGGTCGGACAGGTGGGACACATCGGGCAGCATCCCGAGCTCCTCCAGCCGGCGGACGAACCGGACCCCCAGGGGGCTGAGTCCCAGCTCCGGCCGGTCGCAGTGGGAGCCGCTCAGGGCGTTGGCGTGGTTCCAGGTGAGGTTCACCGCCACGACGCCCTGCTCCCGGGCCCAGGGCAGCCGCTCCGGGTCGCAGCCCAGCAGCTCGCCCCCCTCCGCCGACAGCAGGGCGGCCGCCTTTCCCGCCAGGCCGGCGGCCCGGACCTCCCCGCCGGTGCGGCAGGGGACGATAACATCCCGGTTCCGCTCCATCTCCCGCCGGAACAGGGCCATCTGGGCCAGAAGGGCGGCCTCCGGCTCCTCCTCGTCCCGGTCGGCGAAGAGGGCGAATACCTGGGCATAGGGCCGGAAGGCCGCCGTCCGCCGCAGGTCCAGGTGGCCGGTGTTCTCCCGGAGCCCCTCCCCTGTCCGGGCGCAGCGGGACAGGGTGTCGCAGTGGGCGTCGAACAGCTCCACGCCCCTCCCCCCTTCCGTCAAAAGGCGTTCTCGTAATAGCGCAGCTCCGGCCTTTGGGTGGCCGTCCCCTGGGGGGCGTACACCTCGGCCACGTCGAAGCGGGGCTGGAGCGCGGTGGGGTGCTCGGACAGGTAGATCTGGGCGGCCAGCCGCAGCCGCTCCTGCTTGCCCCGGTCCACGAACTCCCTCGGGGCGGCGAAGCGGCCCGAGCGGCGCAGCTTCACCTCCACGAAGGCCAGCACCCCTCTCCGGCTGACCACCAGGTCCAGCTCCCCGAAGCGGCAGGTCCAGCCCGCCGCCTCCACGGTCCAGCCCTTCCGGCGCAGGTCGTCGGCCACCAGCGCCTCCCCCCACCGGCCCAGCAGCCGGCTCTCCGACCCGCTCACAGCGCTTTCAGGAAGCTCCGGCGGTGGGCCGGGCAGGGGCCGTGCTCCCGCAGGAGCTGATAGTGCAGGGCGGTACCGTAGCCCTTGTGTTTGGCGAACTGATACTCCGGGTACTGCCGGTCCAGCTCCAGCATGTACCGGTCCCGGCTCACCTTGGCCAGGATGGACGCGGCGGCGATGCTGGCGCTGCGGTCGTCCCCCTTCACCACAGTGAGGTGGGGGGTGGTGATAGCAAAGCTCCGTCCCCTGTCCCGGTTTCCGTCGATGAGGGCGAAGTCGGGCCGGGGGTCCAGCCGGTCCATGGCCAGCTGCATGGCCTTGATCCGGGCGCTGAGGATGTCGGTGGCGTCGATCTCCTCCGCCTCCACCCGGGCCACCGCCCAGGCCAGGGCGGTCTCCTGGATGAGGGGAAACAGGGCCTCCCGCTTTTTCTCGGTCAGCTTCTTGGAGTCGGCCAGCCCAGGCAGCTCCGCCCCGAAGGGCAGCACCACCGCCGCGGCGTACACCGGCCCGGCCAGAGGGCCCGCCCCCGCCTCGTCGCAGCCGCAGACCCAGGCATAGCCGGCAGCCCGGGCCTCCCGTTCAAAGCTCCAGCGGTCCAGCTCATCCATCCCCGTCCACCTCCAGCTCCTCCGGCGACTCCAGGGTAAAGCGGCCCAGCTTGCCGGCGCGGTACTCGTCCAGCAGGGTCCTGGCCATGCGCAGGGTGTCCAGCTCGCCCCCCGAGATGCGCATGCCCCGCTTCCCGGCGGCCGCCTCCAGCAGGCGGTAACCCCAGGCCACGTCGTTCTCTTCCTCCCCCCGCTCCGGCAGGCCAGGCAGCTTGTAGGCCGTCAGCACCGCCTCCGGGTAGCGGGTCCCCAGCAGGGCCATCAGCGAGGAAGCCAACTCCTCCAGGTCCATGATCTCGTCCTTGATGGCCCCGGTGTAGGCCAGATTGAGCCCGGTGCGGGGGTCTTCGAACTTGGGCCAGAGGATGCCCGGGGTGTCCAGCAGGGCCAGGCCGGCGTCCACCGTGATCCACTGCTTGCCCCGGGTGACCCCGGGGCGGTCCCCCGCCTTGGCCGACTTGCGCCGGGCGACCTTATTGATGAAGGTGGACTTGCCCACGTTGGGCACCCCCACCACCATGGCCCGGACGGGGCGGCCCGTCTGCCCCTTCCGGGCATACTGCTCCAGCCTGTCCCGAAGCAGCTCCCGGGCGGCGGCGGAAAAACGGCTCACCCCGGCTCCCGACTTGGCATCGGTCTCCAGAACGGCCTGGCCCCGGGCCCGGAGCCACTCCCCCCAGCGGCGGTTCATCTCGGGGTCGGCCTGGTCCGCCCGGTTGAGCAGCACCAGCCGGGGCTTGCCCGCGGTGAGCTCGTCCAGGTCCGGATTGCGGCTGGAGACAGGGATGCGGGCGTCAATGACCTCGGCCACCAGGTCCACCAGCTTGATGTCCTCCGCCATCTGCCGGCGGGTCTTGGTCATGTGGCCGGGAAACCACTGGATATTCATTGGGACGGCCTCCTCTCTCCGCGGCGCGGATCGTCCTTACCATCATATCACGCGGCGGCGGCATTGGACAGTGTTTTTTTGTAAAAAACGGGAGGCGTCGTCAGACGCCTCCCGTCCTCGCTCAGGCTCGCTTACAGGGACTCCTTCAGCTTGGCAGCCTTGCCCACGCGGCCGCGCAGGTAGTACAGCTTGGCGCGGCGCACCTTACCGTGACGGACCACCTCGATCTTGTTCACGGTGGGGGCGTGCAGGGGAAACACCTTCTCCACGCCGACGCCGTAGGACACCCGGCGGACAGTGATGGTCTCGCCGATGCCGCCGTGCTTCTTGGCGATGACGGTGCCCTCGAACACCTGGATACGCTCGCGGTTGCCTTCCTTGACCAGGATGTGGACGCGGACGGTGTCGCCGATGTCGGCGGTGGGCACCTCGTCCTTCTTGAACTGGTCGTTAAATGCTTTCATCAGGTCCATGCTCGTTCCTCCTAAGTTTATAGGCGTTCGTTCGGCGTTGGATGCGCCGGGGACAGCTGTCCCGGCCCGCCCAGAGGAACACCCTTTATTGAGTCCACGGTATGATATCACACTTTTTTCCGGAATGCAAGGATTTTTTCATGGTTTTTCGCAGAGATCTCCGCTCTCACCGAAATACCTTCCCCTCCCCGTCCAGGATCTCCCGGCGGCAGAAGGACGCGAAGTCGGGGGCCAGGTCGGGGCATTCGGCGCAGAGGGCGGCGCGGATGAGCTCGGGGTTCAGGCCGGGCTCCTGGGCGGCCAGGACACCCTCCAGCACCAGCGCGCCGGGGCGCCGGGAGAACTGCCAGCTCTTGATGCGGGGGATGATGTCCACCTCGGTCCAGCCGGTCTTGGCCTTTTTGGACTTCTTGCGCACGAGGACGCTCTCCCGGGACAGGATCGCCCTCAGGGCCTCCTCCGCCTTCGGGGTCAGCCCGTCGGGATAGTCGAAGACCGCCTCATAGTCCACGAAGGCCAGCTCCTTGATGGGGCGGGCAGCGGGGTAGCACTCCCGCACCGTGATGCCCTCGGGCAGGGCGGCGTTGAGCCGGGCGGGGACCTCTTCGCGGCCCGTCCCCTCCAGCAGGCCGAACTCCAAAATCTCGCACCGGCTGCCGTACCCCACCGACAGGGGCAGAGCGATGGAGACGAAGGGGTGGGGGTGGAAGCCCTCGGTGTGTTTGATGGGGATCTTCGCCCGGGCAAAGGCCCGCTGGAAGGTGCGCATCAGATCCAGGTGAGAGATGTACCGGGCCCGGCCCTCCTTGGCGAACAGCAGGCGGTCAGCCATCGCACACCCCTCCCTTCAGCAGCCGGTTGGCCCCGCAGCCGGAGCACTTGGTCCGGCAGTCCGGGGTGGTCTGGGATTCATAGCACCGCTCCCGCTCCCGCCACAGGAAGGCGGGGGTGACCATGGTGTCGACGCGGCACCAGGGGAACACCTCGTCCCGGGGCCGCTCCCGGTGGGCGTAGAAGTCCCCGTCCAGGCCGCAGGCCTCCAAGGCGTCGGTCCAGCGCCGGAGATCGAAGTATTCGCTCCAGGCGTCCATTTTCGCCCCGTGGCGCCAGGCGTGCTCCAGCACGTCGGCCAGCCGCCGGTCCCCCCGGGAGAACACGGCCTCCAGCCAGCTGGTCTCCGGGTCGTGCCAGTTGTAGGTGATGGACTTGTCCCGCTTCAGCTCGTCCCGGAGCAGGTCCACCCGGCGCTGGTACTCCTCCCGGGTGATCTGGGCCTCCCACTGGAAGGCGGTGTGCGCCTTGGGGACGAACCAGGAGGTGGACACGGTGATCCGCACCCCCCGGGCCTTGTTGGGGGTACACTCCTTCCAGGCGAAGTACACCTTCCGGGCCAGGTCGGCGATGCCCCGCACGTCGTCGTCGGTCTCGGTGGGCAGGCCCAGCATGAAGTAGAGCTTCACCCCGTTCCAGCCGCCCGAGAAGGCGGTGCGGCAGGATTGGAGCAGGTCCTCCTCCCGCAGATTCTTGTTGATGGCGTCCCGCAGCCGCTGGGTGCCCGCCTCGGGGGCGAAGGTGAGCCCCCCCTTGCGCACCCGCTGCAGCCGCTCCATCAGGTTCATGGAGAAGGTGTCCGCCCGCAGGGAGGGCAGGGACAGCCCGATGTCCCGGGGGGCGCAGTAGTCCAGCAGGTCGTCGCACAGCTCCAGCAGACAGGGGTAGTCGGTGGAGGACAGGGAGGACAGGGTCATCTCCTGATAGCCCGAGTCCTCACAGGCGGCCTTGCCGTACTCCGCCAGCAGCTTGGGGTCCCGGTTGCGCACGGGACGGTAGGTGTACCCCGCCTGACAGAACCGGCAGCCCCGGATGCACCCCCGGAACAGCTCCAGCATCACCCGGTCGTGGACGATCTCGGTGGAGGGGATGATGGTCTTCACCGGAAAGTAGCTGTGGTCGAAGTCCTCCACGATGCGCTTGCGCACCGTCTCAGGGGCGCCGCTCCCCTCCCTGACCCGCATCTCGGCCAGGGTGCCGTCCTCCTTGTAAACGGGCTCGTAGAAGGCGGGGACGTAGATGCCCTCGATCTTGGCGGCCGCCCGCAGGAACTCTTCCTTGGTCCACCCCTCGTCCCGGGCCTGCCGGTAGAGGCAGATGTACTCCGGGGTGACCTCCTCCCCCTCTCCCAGGACGAACAGGTCGATGAAGGGGGCCAGGGGCTCCGGATCATAGCAGCAGGTACCCCCCGCCACCACCAGGGGGGTGAGTTCGGGCCGGTCGGCCGACCGCAGGGGAATCCCCGCCAGGTCCAGCATGTTCAGCACGTTGGAGTAGGCCATCTCGTACCCGAGGGAGAAGCCGATGATGTCAAAGCCGGCGATGGGGTCGCCGCTCTCCAGACCGTAGAGGGGCAAGCCCTCCCGGCGCATGGCCTCCTCCATGTCCCCCCAGGGGGCGAAGACGCGCTCGCACCACACGCCGTCCATCCCGTTGATCACCCCGTAGAGGATCCGCATGCCCAGATTGGACATGCCGATCTCATAGGTGTCGGGAAAGCAGAAGGCATATCTCGTGTCCACCTGCTCTCGGGACTTCACCACCGCCCCGTACTCCCCGCCGGTGTAGCGGGCGGGCTTCTGTACGCTGAGCAGGATCTTTTCCAGCCGTCGGTCCATACCGCGCCTCCTCGGATCAGTCGTTATGACCCATTGTAACGGTTCTCCCGCCGGTTGGCAACCCCTTTCTTCTCCCCCGGACCGCCGCCGCCAGCCACAGGGCGGCGGCCAGCAGGGTGAAGTTGTACCCGCTCCGCCACAGCAGCACCGCCCCCGCCGCCCCGGCCAGGGCGACGCAGACCGCCGCCAGCCGCCGGCAGACCGTTTGGGCCCGCTCCTCCCCCAGAGGGGAGGCCAGCAGGAAGTACACCAGCCGCCCCCCGTCCAGGGGCCAGATGGGGAGCAGGTTGAACAGCCCCAGGATCAGGCTGCCCCCCGCCAGGGCCGGCATCGGGCCCGCGCAGGCCGCCGCCAGCAGCAGATTGGCCCCCGGCCCGGCCAGCACCGACATGGCCTCCCGGGGGTAGGACAGCCGGCACATCCCCCGCAGGCGGATCTCCGCCCCGGTGAGGGTGACCCGCACCTGGTCCACCGCTCCGCCCAGCAGCTTCAGCGCCAGCAGGTGCCCTCCCTCGTGGACGGCGCAGGCCGTCAGGGAGAGGGGGAACAGTCCCTGATCGTCCAGATAGAAGAACAGGGCCAGAGTCACCAGCGCTCCGCCGCTGAGCTCCAGACGCCCGAGCCGGAGCATCTCAGCTCTGCCAGAGATAGCGGGCGGGGTCCACTTTGACGCCCTCCACGCTGAGCTCGAAGTGGAGATGGCTTCCGGTGGCGTTTCCGGTGTCCCCCACGGCGGCCACCGGCTGCCCCGCCGCCACCGTGTCCCCCTTCTGGACCAGAAGGCTGTCACAGTGGGCGTAGAAGGACCGGATGCCATCCCCGTGGTCGATCTGGAAGTACAGGCCGTAGGTGGTGCTCTCCCCGGTGTATTCCACCGTCCCGGCGGCAAAGGCGGCGATTGGGGTCCCCTTTTCGGCGGCGATGTCCAGCCCCTTGTGAAATGCCTCCTCTCCGTACACCGGGTGCTCCCGGTAGCCGAAGGGCGAGGTCACCGTCCCCTGCAGGGGGTCTGTCCAGCTCAGCGTCCCCAGGGACAGGGTGTCCAGGGTGCACCCCTCCGGGGGCGGCTGCCCGCCGTCGTCCACAGACTCCACCACCGCCCCCACAGGCAGCGGGGCGGCAGAGCTCTCCTCCGGGGCGGGTCCCGCCGGCTCCTCCTCCCCGGCGTCGCCGGACGGCACGGGCTCCACCCACAGCCGGCGGCAGGCCATCTCATACCCTGTGGGACCGGTGGCCAGGAAGCGCCGCTCCGCCTGGAGCACGGGCTCCGTCCCCTCGGGCAGGTCCGTCCCGGGGTCCTCCGCCCCGAACACCTGGGCGCAGAAGGCCCCCACCGCCTCTAGCACCGGCTCCTCCCCCGTCAGCGCCTCCCCGAGGCTGGCAAAGGCCTCCCGGAAGTCCACGCTCCGGGTGAGCACCTCCCCCAGCCTGTCCCGGAGCAGGTCGGTCTGCTGGGGAAATACCCCGCGGCCCAGGAACACCGTGAAGAACACCGCCAGACTCACCCCCAGCTGGATGAGCCGCCGCCGCTCGTTGGTCCCCAGCCGGGGCCTCCGGACCGCCGGCCGCCTGTGCCGGGTGGCCGGGCCCTGTCCCCTTTTTCGCATCATGTCCGCCGCCCCCTTCGTTCGCTGCCCTCCATTGTATTCGGACGGGCCGGCGGGTATGCGCCGGGAAACGGCGGCGCGGCGGACCGCGCATTGCGGTCCGCCGCGTCCGTTCGCCTTGTCCTATGTCACACCACGATCTCCGCCCGGCTGCCCCCGAGACGGTCCTTGGTGACGACTATCTGCCTGTCGATGCGCTCCTTCAGCTCGGCCACATGGGAGATGATGCCCACCAGCCGCCGCCCCTCCGTCAGCCCGGTGAGGGCCCGGACGGCCTGCTCCAGGGCGTCCCCGTCCAGGGAGCCGAAGCCCTCGTCCACGAACATGGTGTCCAGCCGGATTCCTCCGGCGGCCGACTGGATCTCGTCGGACAGGCCCAGGGCCAGGGAGAGGGACGCCTGGAAGGACTCGCCCCCGGAAAGGGTGCGCACGCTGCGGCGGCTGCCGTTGTAGTGGTCCACCACCTCCAGCTCCAGGCCGCTCTGGCTGCGGTTGTTGTCCGCCGCCGTCCGGCGCTCCAGCTCGTACTGTCCCCCGGTCATCACCATGAGCCGGGTGTTGGCCCGGCGAAGGATGCGGTCAAAGAAGGTCATCTGCACATAGGTCTCCAGCGCCACCTTCTCCTGCCCGGGCAGATTGCCGTTGACGGTGTTGGACAGGGTGCGCACCCACCGCCATCGGCGCTCCAGCCCGGCCAGCTCCGCCCGCCGTTCCGCGAGCTTTTCCAGGGCGGTCTCGTTGGCGGCGCGCCGGGCGTGGACCTCCCGCCCCGCCTTCTCCAGCCCGGCCCGCCGGGCGGACAGCTCCTCCCGTTGGGCCCGCAGGGCGGGCAGGTCGGCCTCCTCCCCCGCCTCCAGCAGCCGGGCCAGCTGCTCCACGGCGGACCGGGCCTCGGTGAGCCGGTCCCGGCTCTCCCGGCAGGCCTCCTCCGCCTGCCGGACGGCCTCGTCCAGCCGCTGCCGCTCTTCCGTCAGCATCTCCTTCCGGGTCAGCGCGGCGCTCAGGTCCGGGTCGTCCAGGCCGGCCGACAGGCGTTCCAGCCGGGCGGAAAGCTCCTCCCGGCGGCTCTCCGCGGCGGCCAGCCCCTCCCGGGCGGCGGCCAGCCGGGCCTCCGTCTCCCGGAGCGCCGTCTCGCCGGCAGGAATGGCGGCGGCCAGCTCCTCCCGGCGGCGGATCTTCTCCTCCGCCTGCCCCAGCGACTCATCCAAGGCGGCCAGCTGCTTGTCCCCCGCCGTCAAGCCTGCCCGGACAGAGGGCTCGGTCTTTTCCAGCGGAAGTCCCTTCAGGTCGTCGGGCAGCTGGGCAGTCAGGGCGCTCCCATGGCTCTCCCGGGCGGCCCGAAGGGCGCTCAGCTCCTCCCGGGCCTGGCTCTCCGCCGTTCTGAGGGCGTCCTCCTCCTGCTCCAGCCGTTTCACGGCCGCCCGGCGCTCCTCCGCCCGGCGCTCCAGCTCCTCCCGGTGGACGAGCTGGGCCTCGGCGTCCCGGAGCTCTTCGGCCACGCCGGCCAGGGCAGCCTCCGTCTCCGCCACGGCGGCGGCCAGCTGCTCCTCCGCCCGGTCCAGGTCCGGGGCGTCCAGCAGGGCAGACATCCGGCCCAGCAGCTGGCTCCCCTTCTCCTCCGCCTTTCCCCTGAGGGCGCTGGCCGCCCGGCTCTTCTCCTCTGCCTCCGCCCGGGCGGCCTCGCAGGCGGCCCGGGCGGCGTCCCGCTCCCCCTCGGTGGGGGCACCGGCGGCGGGAGCAGCCGGCGCGGGATGGTGGACCGACCCGCACACCGGGCAGGGCTCCCCCTCCCGCAGGTCCCGGGCCAGCAGGCCCGCCTGCCCGTCCAGGAAGGCCCGGTCCAGCAGCCGGTAGGTCCGGTCCGCCGTCTCGGCGGCGGCCGCCGCCGCCCGGTAGGCCTCCTGGGCCGGGGACAGCAGGGCGGCCTGGTCCGCCCACTCCCGCCGCAGGCGCTCCAGCTCCCGCAGCGCCTCCCGGCGCTCCCTTCCGGCGGTCTGCCGGGCCAGCAGCTGCTCCTTCTTCGCCTCCAGCCCGCCGGCGGCCCGGAGCGTCTCCTCGTCGGCCCGGAGCGCCTCGCCCTCCTGCTCCAGCGCCCCGGCGACCTCCTCCCGGCGGGCCGTCACCGTGGCCAGCTGGCTCTCACCCGCCCGGATGGCGGCCCCCTCCCGCTTCCAGGCCTCCAGCCCGGCCAGCAGGGAGCGCAGCCCGGCCAGGTCGCGTTCGGTCTCCGCCCGCTCCCGGAGCAGGCGCTCCCGGTGGGCTCCGGCGTTCTCCAGCTCCTCCGCCTCCCGGCGCAGGGCGGCCAGAGACTCCCGCCGGGCCGCGATGTCGGCGTCCAGCTGGTCCCGGCGGCGCTTCAGCTCCGCCGTCTCGCCGTCCAGGGCGGCCAGCTGACTTGCCCCTTCCGCCCGCTCCCGGTGGCGGGGCAGCTGGCTCTCGATGGCAGAGAGGGCCCGGTCCAGCTCCTCCCGCCGGGGACCGGTCTCCCGGGCGGCGGCCAGGGCGGCCTCCCGCTCCTCCAGCTCCGCCTGTCTTTGAGCCGCCTGACCGCTGGCCTGCTCCCACTGCCTCCGGGTCCGCTCCTGCTCCTCCCCCCGGCCCAGCTGCCCGTCGACCCGGGAGAGCGCCCGGTCCGCCTCCGTTAGGGCGGCGGCCTGTTCCCCCTCCCGGCGGGCGTCCTCGTCGATGAGCCGGCGGAGCAGCTCCTCCGCCTCGTCGGTGGGCAGCTCCCCCCGCCGGGCCCGGTCCGCCTGTTCTGAGAGCGGGTGGTCCCCCGGACACTGTATCCCCGCCAGATACTGGTCCGCGCTGGCCCGGGCGGCCTGTACCCTGTCCCGAAGCCTGCCCGACTCCTCCTTCATCCGCTCCTGGAACACCATGTAATACCGGGTGCGGAAGATTTCCCGGAAGATCTCCTGCCGGGTCCGGGTGTCGGCCAGCAGCAGCTTTCGGAAGTCCCCCTGGGCGATCATGGCAATCTGGGCGAACTGCTCCCGGTCCAGCCCGATGATGTCGGTGACCGCCGCGGTCACCTCCCGGGCTCTGGTCACCACCGACCCGTCGGGCCGATGGAGCTCCGCGTCCGCCCGCTGAAGGGTGGTGCCGCCCCCCCGCTTGGCGGGGCGCTCATACTCCGGGTTGCGGCGGACGGTGTACTCCGCCCCGTTGTAGGAGAAGGTGAGCTCCACCCAGGTGGGGGTATCAGGGGCGGCGTATTTGGAGCGGAGCATGGCGGGCTCCCGGCTGTCGCCGCTGGCCTCGCCGTACAGGGCGAAGGCGATGGCGTCAAAGATGGTGGTCTTGCCCGCCCCGGTGTCCCCGGTGATGAGGTAGAGCCCCTGCTCCCCCAGCCGGGACAACTCCAGGGTCACCTCGCCGGCGTAGGGACCGAAGGCGGACATGGTCAGCTTCAGCGGTCTCATCTCTCATCCCCCCAGATCTCTTCCATCAGCCCTTTGGCGAAGGCGCGCTGCTCCTCCCCCATGCTCTGGCCGTTCTGGGCCAGGTAGAACTCCTCCAGCAGCTCCAGCGGCGTCTTCTCCTCCACCCGCTCCGCCCCGGACTCCACCCCCGCGGCCCGGGTGCGGCTGTTGTCGTAGTCCAGCCGCATGAGATAGGGGTAGATGACCCGCAGCCGGGCGGCGGCGTCGGGTATGTCCTCCTCATCGGTGAGGGTGACCCGGAGATAGCACTCGGGCAGGCCGCTGTCCTGGTAGAAGCCCCGGAAGGTGAGCTGGTCGTAGCTGCCCCGCACCTCCCGCATCTCCCGCAGGGGGACAAGGGGGACGGTGCGCACCGTCACGCTCCCCTTCTCCCCCAGCTCCACCACCGTCACCGATTTGCGGTGGCCCACCTCGGAGAAGGAGTATTTCAGCGGGGTGCCGCAGTAGCGCACCGTGTCCCGCCCCACCCGCTGGGGGCCGTGGAGATGGCCCAGGGCCACGTAGTCGAAGGAGTCGAACACCGCCGCGTCCACCCCCTCCGTGCCCCCCACGGAGACCTCCTCCGACTCGCACCGCTCCGCCCCCAGCACCAGCTGGTGGGCCACCAGCACGTTCCGGGCCGCCGGGTCCGCCCCCATGGCGGCCACCGCGGCGGCCACGGCGGAGCTGTCGTCCCGGATGTCGGCCTCCGGGAACCAGCGCCGGACCTGGGCGGGGCGCAGGAAGGGCAGCAGGTAGAGATACACCGGCCCGTGTCCGTCGGTGAGGACCACCGGCTCGGTCTCTCCCCGGTAGGCCGGGGCGATGTGGACGCCGCTGCCCTCCATGAGCCGGCCGCCGAAGGACATGCGCTCCGGGGAGTCGTGGTTGCCGCTGACGGCGAACACCCGGGTCCCCGTCTCCGCCAGGGCGACCAGGAACTCGTCCAGCAGGGCCACCGCCTCGGCGGGGGGCACCGGCTTGTCGTACAGGTCGCCGGCCAGCAGCACCCCGTCGGGGGCCTCGGCCCGGACGATGTCCAGGATCTGTCTCAGGATGTACCGCTGGTCCTCCAGCATGGAGAACTCGTTGACCCGCTTGCCCAGGTGCAGGTCAGAGAGGTGGATGAGCTTCATGGCGGCTCCTTTCCCGCGGCAAAGCGCGGACGGCTTCTCTCTGCTGTTCTCGTGAAAAGTCGGCGGGAATCGGCTCCCCGCCGTGCCTTCGGTCTACTTTCACACGCCCCGCGCCACCGCCTCGGCCACCCGGATGCCGTCCACGGCGGCGGAGAGGATGCCGCCGGCGTAGCCCGCCCCCTCGCCGCAGGGGTAGAGGCCCCGGAGGGCGGACTGGTACGTCTCATCCCGGAGGATGCGCACCGGAGAGGACGAGCGGCTCTCCACCCCGGTGAGGACGGCGTCGGCTCGGGCAAAGCCCCGGAGCTTCCGGTCCAGCACCGGGAGGGCCAGCCGCAGGGTCTCGGCCACATAGGGGGGCAGGCAGCCGTCCAGCTCCGTCCAGGTCACCCCGGGGCGGAAGGTGGGCTGGATGCTCCCCGGCCCCCGGGAGGGTCGGCCCGTTAGGAAGTCCCCCGCCAGCTGGGCGGGAGCCGCGCCGGTGCGCCCCCCCGCCGCATAGGCGGCCCGCTCCAGCTCCTCCTGCCACGCCACCCCGGCCAGGGGGGAGGGGCCGCCGAAGTCGCCGGGGTTCACCCCCACCAGAAAGCCTCCGTTGATGTTCCGCCCGTCCCGGGCCCGGAGGCTCATGCCGTTGGTGACCGCCTGCTCCGGCCCGGAGGCGGCGGCCACCACCTGCCCGCCGGGGCAGACGCAGAAGGAGAAGGCCGACCGCCCGTTGGGCAGGTGGCAGCTGAGCTTGTAGTCCGCCGGGGGCAGCCGCTCCCACGCCGGGCCGTACTGGGCCAGGCCCACGTCGGCCTGGAGGTGCTCGATACGCACCCCCACGGCGAAGGGCTTGGCCGCCATGGGCACCCCGGTCTCGTACAGCATCCGGAAGGTGTCCCGGGCGGAGTGGCCCGGGGCCAGCACCAGGGCGTCGCAGGGCAGCTCCTCCCGCCCGCCGGGCCCGGTGACCGTGACGCCGGTCAGCCGGCCCTCCGACACCCGCAGGCCGTCCAGCCGGGTGCGGAAGCGCACGTCGCAGCCGAGGGCGATCAGCTCCCGCCGCAGGGCGGCCACCACCCGGCGCAGCAGGTCGGTGCCGATGTGGGGCCGGTGGGACCAGCGCACGTCCTCGGGGGCCCCGGCGGCGATGAGGGTATCCACCACGGCGGAGATGCGGGGGTCATGGGTGCCGGTGGTGAGCTTTCCGTCGGAGAAAGTGCCCGCGCCTCCCTCGCCGAACTGGACGTTGGACTCGGGGTCCAGCGGCCCGCCGGCCCAGAAGCGCTCCACCGCCGCCGCCCGGGCCTCCACCGGCTCCCCCCGCTCCAGCACGATGCAGGGCAAGCCGTTCCGGGCCAGGAACAGGGCGGCGAACAGCCCCGCCGGTCCCATGCCCGCCACCACCGGGGGCAGGGCGGAGCGCCGGGCCACCCCGGGGAAGGCATAGGAGACGGGCTCGAACCGGGTGACGTTCTCCGACCCCGCCCGGCGCAGGACGGCCTCCTCGTCGGGGAGGGAGCAGGTGACGGTGCACACCAGGTGGATGTCCTGCTTTTTCCGGGCGTCGATGGACTGCCGGACCAGCCGGAAATCGGCCAGCTCCCCGGCGGGGACCCTCAGGACCCGGGCGGCCTTTCGGCGCAGGGCCTCCCCGTCCCCGTCCAGGGGCAGGGTGAGCTGAGAGATGCGGAGCATGGCGTGCCCTCCTCTTCCGTCTTCACACATTTCGCCATGCCCGGCATGGCGTGCGATGTCACGATACCGCGACAGCGAGCAGCCCCGCCGCTCGCCAGGATCTCCGGTGCCGCAAGCACCATTTCGCGCCGTTGGCACGAAGACCGCTGATATTATATCACAGGGCGAAAAGCATGGAAAGGGCGGAAAATTTCTTCTTGACGATTTCCAAATCGCGGTCTATACTTGGTACAGACAACTGGATATGGGTCTTCAGGGCAGGGTGCGATCCCCGACCGGCGGTATAGTCCGCGAGCGCGCAGGCGCATGACTTGGTGTGATTCCAAGACCGACAGTATAGTCTGGATGAGAGAAGACGAGATATGGCGGACCTTACAGGACCGCCTTGGAAAAGCTGAGATGCCCTGGAATGAACATTCATTCCGGGGCTTTCCTTTTTCGGACGGCGGCTACCGCCCTTCCCCTCTCCCCTTTCATTGCCCTGGACCTGTGGTCCGGGGCATTTTTTGTGAGGTGACGAGCTTGAATGACGAGGGATATATGGCCCTGGCTCTGGAACTGGCAGCCCGGGGGGGCGGCCGCACCAGCCCCAACCCCATGGTGGGGGCGGTGATCGTGAAGAACGGCCAGGTCATCGGCCAGGGCTGGCACCGAAGGTGCGGCGGGCTCCACGCGGAGCGGGAGGCTCTGGCCGCCTGCACCGCTGACCCGGCGGGGGCGACGATGTATGTCACGCTGGAGCCCTGCTGCCACCAGGGGCGGCAGCCCCCCTGCACCGACGCCATCCTGGCGGCTAGCATCGCCCGGGTGGTCGTTGGCTCCGGCGACCCCAATCACCTGGTGGCGGGCAAGGGGCTGGCCGTCCTGCGGGAACACGGGGTCCGGGTGGACACTGGGGTGCTGAAGGGGGCCTGTGACGCTCTGAACCGGGTGTTCTTTCACTACATCCGCACCAGGCGGCCCTATGTGGTACTGAAATACGCCATGACCCTGGACGGCAAGACCGCCACCCGCACCGGGGCCTCCCGGTGGATCACCGGCGAGGCGGCCCGCCGGCGGGTCCATGAGGACCGAAACCGCTACGCCGCCATCCTGGTGGGCATCGGCACGGTGCTGGCCGATGACCCCCTTCTCACCTGCCGGGTGGAGGGGGGGCGGGATCCCCTGCGGGTGGTGTGCGACTCCGCCCTGCGGCTGCCTCTGGATGCCGGTCTGGTGAAGACGGCCGGGCAGGTCCCTACGGTGGTGGCCGCCGCCCGGCCCAATCAGGAGAAGAAGGCCGCCCTGGAGGCGGCGGGCTGCCGGGTGTGGGACCTGCCCGGCCCCGACGGCAAGGTGGACCTGAACGCACTGCTGGACCGGCTGGGGGCGGAGGAGATCGACAGTGTGGTGGTAGAGGGGGGCGCGACGGTGGCCGGGGCCTTCCTGGACGCCGGGCTGGTGCAGCACCTCCAGGTCTACATCGCCCCCAAGCTCTTCGGCGGGGCGGCCGCCCCCTCCCCTGTTGCCGGACTGGGGGCTGCGCTCCCCGCAGAGGCCTTGCGGCTGAGAGAGCTCACCGTCACCCGGCTGGGGGACGATATCCTGCTGGAAGGCGAGGTGAATGAGTCGTGTTCACAGGACTGATCGAGGAGGTCGGCATCCTTCGGGCAGTGCGCCGGGGGGCCCATTCGTCGGTACTCTCCATCGGGACCAGGGCCATCCTGGACGATCTGAAGGTGGGGGACAGCGTGGCGGTCAACGGGGTGTGCCTCACCGCCACGACGGTGGACGCCGGCGGCTTCACCGCCGACGTGATGCACGAGACCCTGCGCCGCTCCTCCCTGTCCGCCCTTGCCCCGGGCAGCCCGGTAAACCTGGAGCGGGCCATGGCGGCGGACGGCCGCTTCGGGGGGCACATCGTCTCCGGCCACATCGACGGCACCGGCGCCATCACCGCCAAACGCCGGGATGACAATGCCGTGTGGTATACGGTGGCCGCCTCCCCCTCCCTGCTGCGGTACATCGTGGAGAAGGGCTCCATCGCCATAGACGGCATCAGCCTGACGGTGGCGGAGATCACGGAGCGGGACTTCTCCGTCTCCGTCATCCCCCACACCGCCGCTGTTACCATCCTGGGTGGCAAGGGGACGGGGGACGTGGTGAATCTGGAGACCGACATCATCGGCAAATATGTGGAAAAACTGCTCCGGCCCAGGGAGGAGCCCGCCCCGGCGGGTGGCCTGACTCTGGAGTTCCTGGCGCAAAACGGCTTTTAAGGAGGAGAGAGAAGCATGTTTCAGTACAGCACCATTGAGGAGGCGCTGGAGGAGCTGCGGCAGGGTCGGATGATCCTCTGCACCGACGACCCGGACCGGGAGAACGAGGGGGACCTGATCTGCGCGGCCCAGAGCGTCACCACGGAGCAGGTCAACTTCATGGCCACCCACGGCAAGGGACTCATCTGTATGCCCATGTCCCTGGAGTTCATCCAGAAGCTCCAGTTCCCCCAGATGGTCTCCCATAACACGGACAACCACGAGACCGCCTTCACCGTCTCCATCGACCATGTGTCCACCACCACCGGCATCTCTGCCGAGGAACGGGCGATCACCGCCCGGGCCTGCACCGCCGATGATGCCCGTCCCGATGATTTCCGCCGCCCGGGGCACATGTTCCCCCTGCTGGCCCGGCCCAACGGCGTGCTGGAGCGCAGCGGCCACACCGAGGCCACGGTGGACCTGCTGCGGCTGGCGGGGCTGAAAACCTGCGGGCTGTGCTGCGAGATCATGGGGGACGACGGCACCATGATGCGTACCACCCAGCTCCAGGAGAAGGCCAGGGAGTGGGACCTGAAGTTCATCACCATTCGGGACCTGCAAGCCTACCGCAAGCGGCATGAGAAGCTGGTGGAGCAGGTAGCGGTCACCCGCATGCCCACCAAGTACGGCGCCTTCATTGCCTACGGTTACCGCGACCGGCTCAGCGGGGAGCACCATGTGGCCCTGGTGAAGGGGGACCTGGGAGACGGGCATAACGTGCTGTGCCGGGTCCACTCCGAGTGTCTCACCGGGGACGCCTTCGGCTCCCTGCGCTGCGACTGCGGGCAGCAGTTGGCGGCGGCCATGACCCAGATCCACCGGGAGGGACGGGGGGTGCTCCTGTACATGCGGCAGGAGGGGCGGGGCATCGGTCTGCTGAACAAGCTGCGAGCCTACGAGCTCCAGGACCAGGGGCTGGATACTCTGGACGCCAACCTGGCCCTGGGCTTCGCCGGGGATCTGCGGGAGTACTACATCGGGGCCCAGATCCTCCGGGACCTGGGCGTGCGCACCATGCGCCTGCTCACCAACAACCCGGACAAGGTGTACCAGCTGGCCGACTTCGGCCTGACCATCACGGAACGGGTGCCCATCCAGATGGAGGCCAACGACATCGACCGGTTCTATCTCCAGACCAAGCAGCGCCGCATGGGGCATATTTTGAACTATTAAAACGACAGGAGGAGTTTCATCATGAAGATCTACGAAGGCAAGCTCATTTCCCGGGATATCAAGATCGGCATCGTGGCCGCCCGCTTCAACGAGTTCATCGTCTCCAAGCTGCTCAGCGGCTGCCAGGACGGGCTGCTGCGCCACGGTGTAAGGGACGAGGACATCGCGGTGGCCTGGGTGCCCGGTGCCTTTGAGATCCCTCTGGCCGCCCAGGCCATGGCCAAAAGCGGGAAGTACGACGCCGTCATCGCCCTGGGCGCGGTGATCCGGGGGGCCACCAGCCACTACGACTACGTGTGCGCCGAGGTGTCCAAGGGGGTGGCACAGGCCGCCCTGTCCACCGGCGTGCCGGTGCTCTTCGGCGTGCTCACCACCGACACCATCGAGCAGGCCATCGAGCGGGCGGGCACCAAGGCGGGCAACAAGGGGGCTGAGTGCGCCCAGGGGGCCATCGAGATGGTCAACCTGTTCCGGGCCATGGAGCAATAAGCTCCAGAGGCAGACAGAACGACGCCGCGGCGGGTATGGATACCCGCCGCGGCGTCGGTTTCTTCTGTTCAGCTCTCGTGGTCGCTGACGTGGAACTGCTTGAGGTTGCCGATTTTTTGGCTTCGGCGGTCCAGCTCGGCCAGCACGTCGCTCAGGGGGATGCCCTGGTCGGCCATCAGCACGGTCAGGTGGTAGATCAGGTCGCAGATCTCCCCCACCGTTTCCTCCCGGACGCCGTTCTTGGCGGCGATGATGGTCTCGGCGCTCTCCTCCCCTACCTTCTTGCAGATCTTGTCCAGTCCCTTGTCGAAGAGATAGCAGGTGTAGGACCCCTCCTGAGGGTGGGCCCGGCGGTCCTCCACCACCTCGTACAGCCTGGTCCAGGTGTCGTTGCTCATGTCTCTTCCTCCCTCCAGATCTCCCGGAAAAAGCAGCTCTTCTCCCCTGTGTGGCAGGTGGGCCCGTCGGGGCGGCAGACATACAGCAGGGTGTCGGTGTCGCAGTCGGTGACCACCCGCTTCACGTGGAGGAAGTGGCCGCTGCTCTCCCCCTTGTTCCACAGCTTCTGCCGGCTCCGGGACCAGAACCAGGCGGTCCCGGTCGCCAGGGTCAGCTCCACCGCCTCCCGGTTGGTGAAGCCCAGCATCAGCACCACCCCGGTGCCCTCCTCCTGGATGATCACCGGGATGAGGTCTGATTTCTGAAACAGCAGATCCAGATCAAATGTCCCCATGTCCGCTCCCCTCTCACCGCACCGGGATGTCCTGCCCCCGGAGATAGTCCTTCACCTCCGGCACCGTCAGCTCTCCGAAGTGGAACAGGCTGGCGGCCAAGGCGGCGTCGCAGTCCGTCTCCCGGAACACCCGGGCGAAGTGCTCCAGCGACCCGCCCCCCCCGGAGGCGATCACCGGGATGGTCACCGCCGCCGTCACCGCCGCCGTCATGGCCAGGTCAAAGCCCGCCTTGGTTCCGTCGGCGTCCATGGAGGTGAGCAGGATCTCCCCCGCCCCCCGGCGCTGGCCCTCCCGGGCCCACTCCACGGCGTCCAGCCCGGTGGGGGTGCGGCCTCCGGCGGTGACCACCTCATACCAGCCCTCCGGGCGCTTCCGGGCGTCGATGGCCAGCACCACGCACTGGGAGCCGAACCGCTCCGCCGCCCGGGAGATGAGGCCGGGGTCCTTCACCGCCGCCGAGTTCACCGAGATCTTGTCCGCCCCCGCCCGGAGCAGCCGCCGGAAGTCCTCCAGGGTGCGGATGCCGCCCCCCACAGTGAGGGGGACGAACACCTGCTCCGCCGTCCGCTCCACCACGTCGGCCACGGTGTCCCGGGCGTCGCTGGTGGCGGTGATGTCCAGGAAAACGATCTCGTCCGCCCCCTGGTCGGAGTAGTACTTGGCCAGCTCCACCGGGTCGCCGGCGTCCCGGATGTTGACGAAGTTGACCCCCTTCACCACCCGGCCGTCCCGCACGTCCAGGCAGGGGATGATCCGCTTGGCTAACACTGGGCTCCACCGTCCTTCACCGCCTGGGCCAGGTCGATGGTCCCGGCGTACCACGCCTTTCCGACGATGGCCCCCCAGACGCCCAGCTCCCGCAGGGCCACGATGTCCCCGTTGCAGGACACCCCGCCCGAGGCGGTCACCCGGCAGGATGTGCTCTCCAGCAGACGCTTCAGGCTTCCGACGGCGGGGCCCTGGAGCGTGCCGTCGGTGTCGATATCTGTAAAGATGATATGCTTCACACCGATTTGCTCCATCTGCCGGGCGAACTTCAGGTAGTCCAGCCCGGAGTCGTCCACCCAGCCGGCGGTGCGCACCCGTCCGTCCCTGGCGTCGATGCCCACGGCCACCCGGTCGGGGCCGTAGCGCTCCACCGCCCGGGCCACGAAGTCCGGATCGGTGACGGCCGCCGAGCCGATGACCGCCCGGTATGCTCCCAGGCCGAACACGGCCTCCAGGTCGTCCGGAGTGCGGATTCCGCCCCCCAGCTCCACCTTCAGGCCGGTCCCGGCCACCTGAGCCACGATGTCCCCGTTCTTCCGGGCGCCCTCCCTGGCCCCGTCCAGATCCACCATGTGGATCTGCCGGGCGCCGGCCTCCTGAAAGGCCCGGGCCACGGCCAGGGGGTCGTCGGCCACCTGGTGCACCGTGTCAAAATCCCCCTTGTACAGCCGGACGACTTTCCCGTCCTTCAGGTCGATGGCTGGCAGTATGATCATGCGCCGCCCCCCTATCCCTGGAATTGGTTGAACACGTAATCGTAAAAGTCGTTCTCCACGATGAGGTCCGTGCTGCCCAACTTATAGCTCACCAGCCGCTTCATGGTGGAAACATAGTCCTCCTGCTCCTGCTCCGTCATGGTGACACCGGGGGCGGGGGTGAACTCCTGGGTAAAGCGGTCGTAGAAGCCCCGGTCCGACTTCCAACAGGTGGAGGAAAAGACCACCAGCCCCTCGCTGTCGGACAGGACGTCGCTGCCCGCCAGCATCCGGGAGTCGTACTCCAGACCCAGCAGGTTGGACACGGTGGGCAGGATGTCCACCTGGCAGCAGACCTTGTCCACCTCCACCGGCTCCTCCATGCTGGCCGACCACATGATGAGGCTGCTCTTGTACACGTCGAAGTCGATGTTGGACTCCCGCAGGTACTCCAGGTCGTCCGAGCTGCCGAACTTCTTGCCCGTCAGCTCCTCCAGCACGTCCACGTCCGAGTAGGGGATGTGGTCGCCGGTGGCGATGATGAGGGTGTTGTCCAGCTTGCCCGCCTCTTCCAGGGCCTCCAGCAGGGCGGCCATGGCCCGGTCCACCTCGATGGCGGCCGCCGCCACATAGGCCTGGGTCTTCTCGCTGTAGGGCAGGTCGGACACCAGGTCCTTGTACTGGCTGGCCACCCGGTTCCAGCCGTAGGTGGTGTGGCCGCTGACGGTGAGGTAGTAGACGTGGAAGGGGGTGTCGCTGTGGATGTAGTCGTCCACGCTCACCTCCACCATATACTTGTCCCGCTGGGGCCACAGCCGGTCGGTGCCCGAGGCGTTCTCCTCGCAGTGGAGGTTGGCCGGGTCGTCGTTGTGGCCCTTGACATACTGCTTCCAGGTATAGCCCAGGTTGGTGTGGGAGGCGTTGCGGCCGTACATATCCTGGTTGTCGTGATAGCCGAAGAGCTGATAGCCCTCCCGGCCCAGCTGCTGGGCCAGGGAGAAATAGGCGTTGGTGCCCAGCTCACCGGTGCGGGTCATGGTGGCGGGGTTGCCGTTTTTGGGGTAGAGCCCCAGCAGGGTCTGGCACTCCCCGTTGGAGGTGCTGGTGAAGTGGAGGGCGGTGTAGTAATTATTGAACACGAAGCCCTCATGGGCCATCTTCCACAGGGTGGGGGTGAGCTCGGGGTCCAGGGCGTAGCCGGAGAAGCCCTCCATCACGAACTGGATCACGTTGTACCCCTCGAACATGCCGGTGTACTCGTTCTTGTTGGTGGGAGTGACGCTGTTGAAGTAGTTGGCCAGCCACTGGATGTCCTCGTTGCTGGTGCTCGCCGCCACCGCCTCCAGATCCACGTCCATCACGTTGGGAGAGGTGTCGATGACCGGGGTGGGGGTGGCGTTGGGCTCCTGGCTCTCCTCCGGCGGGTCGGTGGGCTGCCCGGTGGCGATCCCCGGCAGGTCGCCGAAGTCGTCGTCCAGCAGGTTGCCCGCCGGCACGAACTGGTGCTTCAGGTCCAGCCGGAGCATGGTCGCCAGCCCCAGCTGCTCCACCTGGTCGTCCAGGTTGGTGTCCACCCTGTACAGCTGGGCCGGGGTCAGGTCCCCGTTCCAGGGCAGGTGGACCACCCCCAGCCCCAGCAAGTGGAACACCACCATGGCCCCCACGATCACGCCGGCAAAGCGGACGTGCATTCTGGGGAACCAGAGCACCTGGTTCCCGAAGATGCACACCAGCACAGCGGGCAGCAGCATCAGGAGGATGAGGGGGATGTTCGCGATCACCTTGGAGACGATGACGTCGGTATAGTCGGTCAGGTGATTGCCCGCCGCCATGCCCAGTGAGCTGAAGGAGTAGAAGTTCTGGAGGATCTTCTTGGCGATCATCTCCACGATGTAGAGTACCGACACCAGCACCGCCAGCACCTTCACCAGCACCCGGTTCACCTTCTGCTTGAAGGGCATGGTGACGGCGGTGAACAGGCAGCCCATGGACAGGGAAAACAGGAAATAGATGGGGGTATAGGCCAGGGACATGCCCATGGCGATGTGGAGCACCAGCTCCAGGTAGAAAAACAGAAATGGGAAAAAAGCCAATCTGCCCACTCTCCGGGCAAGAACGGCCCTATCCGAATCCGGCAGGCACCTGCGCCCTCGGTAGATCTCTCTCTTTCCCCGATGGCTTTGCTGCATATGACTTGTCAGCTCCTTTTTTCTCTCTGATCGTCCCGCCCGCTTCAGCACAGGGCGGCAAAATTCCGCAGGATCTGCAGTCCCGCCTCGCCGCTCTTCTCCGGGTGGAACTGGCAGCCGAACACCGTTCCGTTCTGCACCGCCGCCGTCACCGGCCCGCCGTAGTCGGTCACCGCCGCCACGTCGCCGGGCCGGGCGGGCACGGCGCAGAAGGTGTGGACGAAGTAGACCCACGCCCCCTCGTCCAGCCCCCGGAACAGGGGGCACGGGTTGGGGAAGGTCAGGCTGTTCCACCCGATGTGGGGCAGCTTCAGCTCCGTCCGGATGCGCTCCACCCGGCCGGGGATGAGGCCCAGCCCCCGGCAGGGGCGCACCTCGGTCCCCTCGTCCAGCAGCAGCTGCATCCCCAGGCAGATACCCAGAATGGGCTTGCGCCCGGCCTGCGCCTTCACCGCCCGGTCCAGCCCGGTCTGCCGCAGGCGGTCGGCCGCGTCGGGAAAGGCGCCCACGCCGGGCAGGATGACGGCGTCGGCGCGCTCCAGCTCCCCGGCGTCCCCGGTGACCCGGGTGGACAGGCCCAGATAGGCCATGGCGTTGGCCACGCTCTTCAGGTTGCCCACGCCGTAGTCCACGATGGCGGTGTACCCCATCACAGGACCCCCTTGGTAGAGGTGACGCCGGTGCCGGTGACGGCCACCGCCTCCTTGACGGCGGCCCCCAGGGACTTGAACAGGGCCTCGGTGATGTGGTGGGCGTTCTGCCCGTAGAGGCACTTCATGTGTAAAGTTAAACCGCTGTTCACCGCGAAGGCCCGCAGGAACTCCCGGGTGAGGCAGGCGTCGTAGGCCCCGATGACGGCCTGGGGCATGTCGGCCTCATAGACCAGGTAGGGCCGGTTGGAGAAGTCCAGGGCGGTGAAGCACAGGGCCTCGTCCATGGGGATATAGGCCGAGCCGAAGCGGCGGATGCCCTTCCGGTCCCCGAGGGCATAGCTCAGGGCCTGGCCCAGGACGATACCGGTGTCCTCCACCGTGTGGTGGCCGTCCACCTCCAGGTCCCCCCTGGCCTCCAGCTCCAGCCCCCAGCCGGCGTAGAAGGCCAGGGCGGTGAGCATGTGGTCGAAGAAGCCGATGCCGGTGGACACCTTCACCTCTCCTCCGTCCAGGTTCAGGCTGGCAGTGATGTCGGTCTCCTTGGTCTTGCGGGAGAGCACATAGGCCCGCAGCGGAGCCTCGCTTTCTTTATACACAGGGATGTCCATGGACCGTCCTCCTTTATGGGCACGAAATCGGAACGCCGCGCCCTACGATTCCTGATTCCTGATTTCTAATTCCTAACTCCTAATTCTCCTCGAACCGCACCCGGATGGAGTTGGCGTGGGCGGTGAGGCGCTCGCTCTCCGCCAGGGCGATGATCTCGTCCTTCACCGGGGAGAGGCTCTCCCGGTCGCACTGGATGACGCTCATGGTCTTGAGGAAGCTGTCCACGCTGAGGGGGGAGAAGAACCGGGCGGTGCCGCTGGTGGGCAGCACGTGGTCGGGTCCGGCCAGATAGTCCCCGAGGGGCTCCGGCGACCAGGCCCCCAGGAACACCGCCCCGGCGTTCCGGATGGCGGGCAGCAGGGCCCGCGGGTCCTCCGTGACGATCTCCAGGTGCTCCGGGGCGATCTCGTTGGCCAGCGCCGCGCACTGGTCCAGATCCAGGCACACGATGGCGCAGCCGAAGTCCCGGAGAGAGGCCTCCATGATCTCGCTGCGGCTCAGATACCCGGTCTGCCGGACGATCTCGTCGTCCACCGCCCGGGCCAGCTCGGCGCTGTTGGTGAGCAGGACAGCGGATGCCAGCCGGTCGTGCTCCGCCTGACTGAGCAGGTCGGCGGCCACGAACTTGGGGTCGGCGGAGCTGTCGGCGATGACCAGCACCTCAGAGGGACCGGCCACCATGTCGATGTCCAGGCTCCCGTAGGCCAGCCGCTTGGCGGCGGCCACGTAGGCGTTGCCCGGGCCCACCAGCTTGTCCACCCGGGGGATGAAGCCGGCACCGTAGGTCAGCGCGGCCACCGCCTGGGCGCCCCCCACAGCGATCACCCGGTCCACCCCGGCGATCCTCGCGGCGGCCAGCACCGCGTCGTTCAGATTTTCGGTGGGCGGAGTGACCATGACGATCTCCTCCACCCCGGCCACCCTGGCGGGCACCGCGTTCATCAGCACGGAGCTGGGGTAGGCCGCCGTGCCGCCGGGGACGTAGATGCCCACCCGGGTCAGCCCCCGGACCACCCGGCCCACGGTGCCGCCATCGGGAGAGGTCCACTCCGCCGTGTGGGGCAGCAGCTTCTCGTTGTAGTCCCGGATGTTGGCTGCAGCATGCTCCAGGGCGGCGATGAGGGCGGGGTCACAGGACCGGTAGGCCTGCTCCAGCCGCTCCCGGCCAATCTCCCGGGGCTCCGCCCCGTCGAAGCGCAGGGAGTACTCAGTGACCGCCGTCAGGCCCCTGTGTCTCACATCCGCCATGATGGCGGCCACTGAGCGCTCGATGTCCGCGTTGGTTTGGGCCGCCCGGGCCCGCATAGTGGACAGCTGCTCCTGCTCGGCCCGGCCGTCCGCGTTGAGAATGGTGATCATACCGTCTGCTCCAATCCCCGCTGGCACTTCTCGATGAAGTCCACGATCTGTTCCTTATACAGCTTCATGCTGGCGGTGTTGACGATGAGCCGGGCGGACACCCGGGCCACCGTCTCGACGGGCTCCAGGCCGTTGGCCTTCAGGGTGGCCCCCGTCTCCACGATGTCCACGATGCCGTCCGCCAGATCCAGCAGCGGCGCCAGCTCCACCGAGCCCTCGATCTTGATGACGGACACGTCCATCCCCTTCTGCTCGAAGAAGGCCCGGGTCACGTTGGGGTATTTGGTGGCCACCCGCCGGGTCTTGTAGCCGCCGTAGAAGTCGAACCCCTCCTTCACCGCCAGGGCGAAGCGGCAGGCCCCGAAGTTCAGGTCCAGCACCTCGTAAAAGGCGTGGCCGTGCTCCAGGATGGTGTCCTTGCCCACGATCCCCAGGTCGCACACCCCGTGCTCCACGTAGGTGATGACATCGGGGGCCTTGGCCAGCACCGCGTCCAGGGGGTAGTTGGGCAGGCTGTGCACCAGCCGGCGGCCCGGGTCCCGGACGGGGGCGCAGTCCAGCCCCGCCCGCTCGAAGAGGGCCATGCTCTGCTCCAGCAGGCGGCCCTTGGTAATGGCGATCCGCAGCCGCCCGCTCATACCTCCACCGTCCTCTCTCCGTCCTTGTCCAGCACCAGTACCACCTCCGCCCCCTTGTCCCGGGCCAGGTTCAGGCTGGAC
>CALXCP010000004.1 GCA_944386845.1 uncultured Oscillospiraceae bacterium
CCCTCCAGGGGGGTGATGGTGATGGTGGCGGCGAAGGTGGACACCCCGCTGGAGCCCGAGGTGGCCTCCAGGCTCAGATAGGTCAGCTCCCCCTGGTAGTACACCACGTCGGAGGAGGTGGAGCGGTACACCGTCACCGGCATGCCCACCTCCAGATAGTCCACGTCCAGCTCATCCACGTTCACTGAGATCTCCATGGACTCCTGGTTGTAGACCACCACGCTGCCCGCGTCCTCGCCGGTCATGCGGTTGGTGGCATAGTCGGCGGAGACCACCGTGCCGTCGATGTCGGAGTAGCGGGAGTACTCGGTGGCGATCTCCTCCTGGAGGTCGGCGATGTTCTTCTCGTAGTTCTCGATCTGCTTCTCCACCGTCTCCAGCTGGGTCTCATAGCCCGAGGCGTCGATGACGAAGAGGGTCTCCCCGGCGGACACCCGCTGGTAGTCCACCGGGTCCACCGCCGTCAGCTCCCCGCTGGTCTCGGCGGTGAGGGTGGCGGACCGGACGAACTCCAGCTGGGCGTCGTTGACGGCGTAGAGCTCCGCCCCGTCGTCCCCCTGGGCCCAGCAGGTGGCGGTGACCCCCTCGGTGAGGGAGCCGGGGTTTTCCGCCTCCACCGTCACGGCAAAGCACTTCATGCCCTCGGCGGTGGTGTAGTCCACATACCGGATGTCGGTGACGGAGCCGTCCAGGGTCAGCATCTGGTCGGGGACGGACAGGGTCACCGGCATCCCCACGTACATCTCGTCCTCATAGACGTAGCTGAAGTAGAGGACGGCCTTCATGGAGCTGTCGTCCACCAGGGTGGCCAGGGTCATGCCGCTCTGCACGCTGTCCCCCGCCTCCACCTGGACGTCCTCGATGCGGCCGGAGAAGGGGGCGGTCACCCGCTGGTTGGCGATGCTCTCCTGGATGTCGGCGCGCTGCTCGTACAGGTCCTCCAGCTCCACCTCGTACTCCAGGATGGAGTCCTCCGCCTCGGAGGAGTCCAGCACATAGAGCAGGTCGCCGGTCTTGACCTCCTGCCCGGCCTCCACGTACCACTCCAGCACGGTGCCGCTGACCTCGTAGGTCACCGAGTCCGTCGGGGTGGTGGTGCCCGAGCCCTGGATGGCCTCGTTCAGGGCGCCGTAGGTGGTGGTGCCGGTGACGGCCACCCGCTCCTCCTGGGCGAAGAACAGCCGGTAGATGCCAAAGCAGGCGGCGACGGCCAGCAGGACCGCGACGGCCAGCACGATCCACTTCTTCCTGCCCCCCTTTTTGCCGGGGGCCTTGGGCCGCTCCGCCTTGGGCAGGCGGGCGGCCAGCTTCTCCCTGGCTCCGGCCAGGGCATCGGGTAATGTCACACTCATGCCGCATCCTCCTCACGATCGGTCAAAACGATGGCCCGGACGGCCTCCATCAGGTCCACCACGGCGGAACGGTCCACCAGGCAGACGCTCTCCCCGTCCACCGCAGCCAGGCAGGTGCTGCCGTCCTGGCGGTAGAGCTCCACCGTCACCTCCGGGAAGGTCCCGTTGTCCAGGCGGGCGGTGAAGGAGATCTCCAGCTGCCCCTCCGGGGCCCCGTCGGTGAAGGACTCTGCGGTGAGGCGCTCCGCGGCGTTCTCCACCCCCGTCAGGTCGGCCTCCCGTCCGTCCCAGCTCCAGGTCCGGCCGTCCCCCTCCCCCTGGGCGGTGAAGGTGTAGGTCTCCCCCTCCAGGGTGACCTCCAGGGCGGTCATGTCGTCAAAGCCGGCGGTGAGCACCTCCCGGTGGCGCAGGTCGTCATAGCCCGCCGCCGTCAGGTCGGCGTACTCCAGGGAAGTGATGGAGTACACGATGGGGGAGCCGTCCACCCGGGCGTAGGCCGTGACGGTCTCCTCCCCGTCCTCGTCCCCGGCATCCTCCGCCGCCCGGGCCAGCTCCTCGGGGTCCCGGCTGATGTGGAGGGTGAAGGCGCCGGCGGCCTCCGACCCGTCCCCGGAGGTGTATTCCACCGTCACGGTGAGCTCCGGGTCGTCCAGGCCGTACCGGGCCAGGTCCTCCTCCCCGGCGTCATAGGCGGTGTAGCTGGTCAGGTCCAGGGAGGTCAGGGCGCTGAGGTAGTCCTCCACCCGCCCGGTGTCCAGGGGGCGGATCTCCCCGTCCCGCTGCGTGAAGTACTCGTCGTCCTCGCAGCAGGTGTAGGCGGAGCCGTCCTCCAGCCAGAAGGCCTCCCAGTCCTCGCCGCCGGAGAAGGTGAGCCGGGTCACCCGGTCCATGGCGGGGACCTCGTCGTTCAAAATGCACTCCCGCAGGGTGACGTCATACTGCGTCAGGGGGTCGCTGGCCGCCAGATAGACGGTCCCGTCCCCGAAGGAGACGTACCGCTGCCCGTCCACCGCGCTGGTGTCCCCCAGGCGGATCTCCCAGGTCTGGTCCTCTGTAACAAGGGTGATGGAGCACGCCGGGTCGTCCAGCCCGTACTGCCCCTCGTCCTCCACCTCGTCGATGACGAAGGCGGCGGAGAAGGGGGCGAAGGGGGTGAGCAGCTCCTCCATGGCCTCCGGGTCCACCGGGAAGGCCGGGTCGCCGTCATAGGTCCAGCCGCCGTCCTCCGTTCGGGTGAAGGACAGGGTCTCGCCCCCGTAGGTCCAGGACAGGGCCCGGACGCTCTCCGGGTCGATGGTGAGCACCTCCTCCCCGCTGACCGAGATCTGCTCCTGCCGCTGCTGCCAGTGCAGGGCGGCGAAGGCCGCGATGCAGGCCGCCGCCAGGACGGCCAGCAAAATCAAAAGCCGCTTAGACCGCGCCATGCTGCATCCGCCTCCTTCTCAAAACGATATAGATGCCCACGCCCAGGAACAGCAGGGGGATCACCCCGATCATCAGCGTCTGGAGCAGGGAGGACGTGGCCGCGCTGATGGTGAGATAGCTGTAGCTCAGGGACCGGCTGCGGATGGCCAGAGACTGGCTCTCCCCGACGAGCTGGGACAGGGCGTTGATGGCCAGGTCCTGGTTGGCCCCGGAGGAGTAGGCGTTGAACTCGTCGGTGAGGAACTGGTCCGAGGCGAACCAGATGATCTGGCCGCCGCCGGCGTCCTCCACCGACACCGCCAGGGCGAAAGGCCCGTCCGTGTCCCCCTCCTCCCGGTCATAGGTCTCCAGCGCATAGCCGGCGGCCTTGCTGTAAGACTCCTCCGAGGTGGTGAGCAGCTCGGTCACCGTGGCCGTGCCGGTGTCCTCCCCCACCGTCAGGCCCACGGACAGGGGCAGGTAGGTGTAGTAATTGGACTCGATCAGGGGGTCGGTGATGGGGCTGCTGTTCAGGTCGGGCATGAGGAGATAGGGGACCATGGCGTAGTGGGCCCGGTCGGTGTCCACCACCAGCCCGTCGGCGGCGGTGACGCCGCAGTCGGCCAGCAGGCTGTACAGGTTCTCCAGGAGCCCCTCCTCCACCGCCCCGGCGCACACCAGAAGCCTGCCGCCGCCGGAGACATAGTCGGAGAGGATCTCCTTCTCCCGGGCGGAGATGTCGCTCTGGGGGGCGTAGATCATCAGGCAGTCGGCGTCCCCGGGGATGGCGTCCGCGTTGAGCAGGGTGAGGGACTGGGTCTCCAGGTTCTCCTTCTCCAGCTGCCGGGCGAACTCCCCGGGCAGCTCCCCCTCCCCGTGGCCCTCCAGCAGGTAGACCTGGGGGTGCTCGTCGCTGGTCACATAGTCGATGGCCGAGGTGATGGCCCCCTCGCCGTCGAAGTCGGTGGCGCTGTACAGGCCGGTGTACACGTTGACCTCTCCGAGGTAGATGTCGTCGAAGGCGATGTACCGGCTCTTGTCCCCGCACTCCACCACCAGGCTGTTGTTGGACACCTCCTCACCGGTGTACTGCTGGACGAAGGTGGGGTAGACGTCGGGGTCCCGCCTGACCACCGTGATGCGGTCGGAGAGGCTGTCGTACTTCTCCAGCAGGTTCTGGATCACGTCGTCCTCCTCCCCCGCCTGGACCACCCAGTAGATGGTCACGTCGTCGGCGAGGCCGTTCACCACCGCCTTGGTGTTGCTGGTCACCGAGTAGAGCTGGGCGGCGCTGATGTCCTGCCGGGTGAGGGTGGCGGGCAGGGCGGCGGCAAAGACGTTCACCGCCACCAGGATTGCCAGCACCACCGCCGTCACCGCTAGGGCGTACCCCCCGCCCCGCAGGGCGTTGCCCCCGCTTTGCCGCCGGGGAGAAGGAAAGCCGGGCCGTCTCATCAGTTGTACCTCCGTTTCTCCATGGACTGAACGGTGAGGAACAGGAAGAACCCCATCACCGAGGCGTAGTAGACCACGGCGGTCCAGTCGAACACGCCGTTGACGAACACGTAGAACCGCTCGAACAGGGACAGCCGGCTCATCACCCGGGGCAGCAGCCCCTCGAAGGCCTGGGCGTCCAGCACATAGGCGGCCGCCGTCACCGCCAGCAGGGCCAGCCCCACCCCCCAGGCCAGCTTCTCGTTCCGGGTCACGTACCTGATGAGCAGCCCCAGCAGCAGGATGACCACGTACAGGGCCGCCACCGAGCCGAAGGCGCTGGCCGACACGTACTCCGCCAGGCTGACGCTGTAATAGTTCAGCAGGATGACGGCGATGCCGATGCCGGCGGCGAAGCCCTGGTTCTCCGTCAGGGAGGACAGGAACATCCCCACCGCCAGCAGGGCGGCCCCCAGCAGGAAAAAGGCGAAGAGGGTGCCGTAGGAGGTGGGCAGGCACACGTCCCCGTACCGGGCGAAGATGAGGGGATAGACCGCGATGACGCACAGGGGGACGGCGAACACCGCCAGCAGGGCCAGGTACTTGCCCAGGACCACCTGGACGGTGGTGATGGGCAGGGAGTAGAGCAGCTGGTCGGTCCTCTGCCGGCGCTCCTCGGCCACGGTGCGCATGGTGAGGATGGGCACGATGACCACGAAGGCCAGGCAGCCGGCCTCCAGCACGTATTCGAAATTGTTCACCGCGGCCTGGAGATTGTACATCATGGCCCACAGGCCGATGAAGGCCAGAAGGCAGGCCCCGAAGAGATAGGTGGTCAGGGCGTGGAGATCATTTCGCAGCTCATGGCGGAACACGGCGGTCACAGGGCATCCTCCTCCCGTTCAGCCTCCTCCGGCCCGGCGGCCTCGGAGAGCTCCAAAAACACATCCTCCAGGCTGGCCCTCCTGGGGGTCAGCTCCAGCAGGACGGTATCCGCCCCGGCGAAAGCCAGGAAGATGTCCCGGCACACGGGGCGGATGTCCTCCGCCCCCGTGCGGACCCGGGCGGCGGTCCGGCCGTCCTCCTCCCCCAGAAGCTCCACGCCGGACACCCCGGGCACGGCGGCCAGGAGCCGCTCCACCCGCGCCGGCTCCGCCAGGGCGGTGAGGGCGATCTCGCCGGAGGAGAGCAGCTGCCGCTCCAGGTTCTCCGGGGTGTCGAAGGCGGCCAGGCGGCCGTGGGCGATCATGATGATCTGGTCGCAGACGGTCTGCACCTCGGAGAGGATGTGAGAGCTGAAGATGACGGTGTGAGTCCTGCCCAGCTCCCGGATCAGGTCCCGGATGCCGATGATCTGGATGGGGTCCAGCCCCACGGTGGGCTCATCCAGCACCACCACCTGGGGGTCCCCCAGCAGGGCCTGGGCGATGCCCACCCTCTGCCGGTAGCCCTTGGACAGCTCGGCGATCCGCCGGTCCGCCATGGCGGCGATGCCCGTCTGCTCCATGACGGCGTCCATCTGCCCCCGGAGCTGCCCGCCCCGCAGGCCCTTGGCCTCCCCCACGAAGCGCAGGTACTCCCGGGGGGACTCGTTCAGATAGAGGGGCGGCTGCTCGGGCAGGTAGCCGATGAGCCGCTTGGCCTGCCTGGGTTCCTCGAAGATGTCATAGCCTCCCACATGGACGGTGCCCTCGGTGGCCGACAGGCAGCCCGTCATGATGTTCATGGTGGTGGACTTCCCCGCCCCGTTGGGGCCCAGGAAGCCGTAGATCTGCCCGCTGCCGATGGTCAGGGACAGGTCGGACACGGCGGTGACCTCGCCGTAGCGCTTGGTCAGGTGCTCGATCTCGATCAAAAGGGTCTCCTCCTTCCGTCTCGTTCCTGCCCATTGTACCCGGCGACGCTGAAGGGACGCTGAAAGAACGGGGTCCCAAATGTAAACGATTTGAAAACAGCGGGGGGGGGGGGTGCCGGCCGCGCCGCTCCCCCCTATCGAAAACGCCCGACGGGCGGAGCCGTTCGTCTGCCGCTTCGGGGGAGCCGGGCGGGCAGCTGCCCGGCGCGGAGAGAGAAAAATCAGCAGGTCCGAGCCTGCCTTTACTTTACCACCCGGCGCTGAAAGGGCCCTGAAGGGAGCTGTGAACAAAGGGAAAAGAAAAAAGGAGCGCCGGTCTCCCGGCGCTCCCGTCCCGTGGGCTTGTTTCATCTCTGTCCGTGCAGGGGAAGCTCGACGCACAGCCGCACCCGCCCCTCCCGGCTCTCGGCCCAGATCCGCCCCCGGTGGGCGGCGACGATCTGCTTGGCGATGGGCAGCCCCAGGCCGAAGCTGCCCTCCCCGCCGCGGGCCTTGTCGGTGCGGTAGAACCGCTTGAAGATGTCCTCCAGCTCCTGGGGGGAGAGGGGGTCCGTCCGGTTCTCCACCATGAGCAGGCAGCGGTCATGCCGCGTCCGGTCCAGGTGCAGATAGACGGTGGACGGGGCCAGGGCGTACTTCTGGGCGTTGTCCAACAGCACGTCCACCACCTGCCGCAGCTGGCCGGCCCGGCCCCAGACGGCGAGCCCCGGCTGGACCCGGGGGGAGAGGGCGAGCCCCCGCTCGAAGAACACCGGCTCAAAGGGGAGAACGGCCTCCTCCACCAGGGTGCTCCAGTCCACCCGCTCCATGGGGGCCTCGGCCCCGCCCCCGTCCGCCCGGGCCAGCTCCAGCAGCCCCTCCACCAGGGTGCGCATCTGCCGGGCGGTGGACAGGATGTGTCCCGCCGGGCCGGTCTCCTCCCCGTTCTGGAGGAGCTCCGCGTTGGTGGTGATGACGGCCAGGGGGGTCTTGAGCTCGTGGGAGGCGTCGGCCACGAACTGCCGCTGCTGCCGCCAGGCCCGCTCCACCGGCTTCACCGCCCACCGGGCCAGCAGCAGGCTCAGGATCAGGAAGGCCCCGAAGCTGAGCAGGCCGATGAGCAGACAGGTGCGCAGCAGCCCGTCCAGGGTGGCCCGCTCGCTGGAGATGTCGGAGAAGACCAGCCGCTCCCCCAGGGGGGTGGCCACCCGGCAGAAGCGCAGGTTATAGTCCTCCAGCACCCCGGTGTCCCCCGGGGTCCGCCGGACCTCATCGGCCAACTCCTGGAGGAACTCGGTGTCGGACAGGTCGTAGTACCCGCCCCCGAAGGCGGACACGGTTCCGTCCTCCCCGATCTGCAGCGTGAAGTAGGGCAGGCGCACCTCCTCCGGCGGCTCGTCGGGCCGGCCCGGCCGGTCCAGGGCGGGGAAGGAGGCGATGGCCCGCATCATGTTCAGGTTCTCCTGCTCCAGGTCCACCCGGGTGGAGTGGTAGATGAGGCCGAAGATGACGCACAGCATGGCGGTGACGATGGCCATGTTGATGACCACGAACTTCAGCCGGAGCTTCCTCAGCACGGTCCGTCCACCTCCAGATGATAGCCCAGCCGGCGGATGGCCACGATCCGAATGTCGGAGCCGATGCTGGTCAGCTTTTTCCGCAGAAAGCCCACATAGACCTCCACGTGGTTCTCGGTGGCGTTGGAGTCGTACCCCCACACCCGGGCCAGGATGGCCTCCTTGGACAGGTTGGCGCTCCCCGCCTGGAGCAGGGCCCGCATCACGTCGAACTCCTTGGCGGACAGGCGCACGCTCTTCTCCCCCCGGACCAGCATCCCGGTGGCCAGGTCCAGGGCGGTGTTGCCCAGGGTCAGCTCGTCCACCTGGCTGCCCTGCCGCCGGAGCAGGGCGTTGATGCAGGCCAGCAGCTCCCGGCTGTCAAAGGGCTTGGTGAGGTAGTAGTCCGCCCCGGCGTTAAGCCCCTGTACCCGGTCCTCCAGGGCGGAGCGGGCGGTGAGCATCAGGATGGGCACCCCGCACCGGCGCGCCCGCACCCGCCGGGCCAGCTCATAGCCGTCCAGCCCGGGCATCATCACGTCCAGGATCAGCAGGTCGTACACCCCCAGCTCGGCGTACTCCGCCCCGGTCTCCCCGTCGTACACCGCCTCCGCCTGAAAGCCCTTTTTCTCCAGTAGCGCCTTCAGCGAGTCGGCCAGCCGCCGCTCATCCTCCACGATCAGGATCTTCATGTCCGCCGCCCCCCGCTTTTTTCTCTGTCTGTCATTATAATAGCGCACGTTCCTGAAAGAAAGCTGAAAGGGCGAGGGTTCACAGTTCTTTTACAAACCTCCCGCCGGTGAGCCGCTCCCAGCATCCGGACAACCCCGGCCGTGCCGGGCAGGCGTCAAAAAGCCCCGCGGCACAGGGCCGCGGGGCTTTGAGGACACAGCTTGAATCAGATCAGTACATCCCGCCCATGTCGGGGGCAGCGGGAGCGGCGGGGGCAGGGGGCTGGGGCTTGTCGGCCACCAGGGACTCGGTGGTGAGCAGGATGCTGGCCACAGAGGAGGCGTTCTCCAGCGCGGAGCGGGTCACCTTGGTGGGGTCCACGATGCCGGCGGGGATCATGTCACAGTAGACCTCCTTGTAGGCGTCGAAGCCATAGCCGGCCTTGCCGCTGGTCTTGACGCGCTCCAGCACCACGGAGCCGTCGATGCCGGCGTTGGCGGCGATCTGCTTCATGGGCTCGGTGAGGGCCTTGGCGATGATGGAGGCGCCCGTCTTCTCGTCGCCCTCCAGGGTGGCGGCCAGGGTCTCCACGGCGGGGACGGCGTTGACATAGGCGGTGCCGCCGCCGGCCACGATGCCCTCCTCCACCGCGGCGCGGGTGGCATTCAGGGCGTCCTCGATGCGCAGCTTCTTCTCCTTCATCTCGGCCTCGGTGGCGGCGCCCACCTTGATGACGGCCACGCCGCCGGCCAGCTTGGCCAGCCGCTCCTGGAGCTTCTCGCGGTCGTAATCGGAGGTGGTGGTCTCGATCAGGGCGCGGATCTGGGCCACGCGGGCCTTGATGGCTCCGGAGTCGCCGGCGCCGTCCACGATGATGGTGTTCTCCTTGGTGACCTTCACCTGGCGGGCGGAGCCCAGCATGTCCATGGTGGCCTCCTTGAGCTCATAGCCCAGCTCGCTGGTGATCACGGTACCGCCGGTGAGGATGGCGATGTCCTGCAGCATCTCCTTGCGGCGGTCGCCGAAGCCGGGGGCCTTGACGCACACCACGTTCAGGGTGCCGCGCAGCTTGTTCAGGATCAGGGTGGACAGGGCGTCGCCCTCCACGTCCTCGGCGATGACCAGCAGCTTCTTGCCGCTCTGGAGCACCTGCTCCAGCAGGGGCAGCATCTCCTGGATGTTGGAGATCTTCTTGTCGGTGATGAGGATCAGGGCGTCATCCAGCACGGCCTCCATCTTCTCGGTGTCGGTGACCATGTAGGGGGTGATGTAGCCCCGGTCGAACATCATGCCCTCGACGACCTCGGAATAGGTCTCGGCGGTCTTGGACTCCTCCACGGTGATGACGCCGTCGTGGCCCACCTTCTCCATGGCCTCGGCGATGAGCTTGCCGATGACCTCGTCGCCGGAGGACACGGTGCCCACGCGGGTGATGTCGTCGGTGCCCTCCACCGGCTTGGAGTTCTTCTTGATCTCCTCGATGGCGGCGGCGGTGGCCTTGGCGATGCCCTTCTTCATGACCATGGGGTTGGCGCCGGCGGCCAGGTTCTTCAGGCCCTCCCGGATGATGGCCTGGGCCAGCAGGGTGGCGGTGGTGGTGCCGTCGCCGGCCACGTCGTTGGTCTTGGTGGAGACCTCCTTCACCAGCTGGGCGCCCATGTTCTCAAAGGGGTCCTCCAGCTCGATCTCCTTGGCGATGGTCACGCCGTCGTTGGTGACCAGGGGAGAGCCGAACTTCTTGTCCAGCACCACGTTGCGGCCCTTGGGGCCCATGGTGATCTTCACGGTGTCAGCCAGCTGGTTGACGCCACGCTCCATCGCACGGCGGGCTTCCTCGCCGTAGCAGATCATTTTAGCCATAACAATTACCTCCAGTATTCGAGCATTACATGTTCATAATTAGGGATGAGGAGTTAGGAATTTTGGAGTCCGGCGGAGCCGGACTGATCAGAAAGTCGTGCACCTGCGGCCCGCGCATCCATTCCTCATTCCTAATTTCTAATTCCTAATTTTACTCGACGATCGCCAGGATGTCGTTCTGCTTGACGATGGTGTACTCCTCGCCGTCCACCTTGACGGTGGTGCCGGAGTACTTGCCGGTGATGACCTTGTCGCCGGGCTTGACGGTCATGGTGACCTCCTTGCCGTCCACCAGGCCGCCAGGGCCCACCGCGATGACCTCCGCCACTTCGGGCTTCTCCTGAGCGGAAGCGGCCAGGATCAGGCCGCTCTTGGTGGTCTCCTCGGCCTCCAGGGCCTTGAGGATGACACGGTCAGCCAAAGGTTTGAGATTCATTGTTGCGTCCTCCTTACATATATGGTGATGTGGGTATCAACATGATCAAGGGTTAGCACTCAAATAACCTGAGTGCTAACCTATGGCAAATGATACCCCCGCCCGGCCAAAAAATCAAGCCCCAATTTGAAAAAATCGGGGCCGATCTCAAAAATTCATGTTCTGTTCATAAAATGGAGCCGGTCACCGGGCGGTTTTGGGGGAATAGTCCAGATAGTCCGGGTAGAAGAAGGCCACCTTTTTCTCCGACAGGCGGACGGTGAACCGGGTGTCCCGCATGACCTCGCCGTCCACCACGGCGGTGATGGGGGCGGGGGCTGAGAAGGTCACCGACTGCCCGTGGAAGTCCCGGATCAGGTCGGGGTGCTCCCGGTAGCGGCCCCGGCTGTACGGCCCCACGAAGCGGAAGAAGGTGGTCCGGCTGACCTCGGGCACCAGCAGCACGTCCAGCACCCCGTCGTCGGGCATGGCCTCCCCCACCGGCATGAAGCCGCCGCCGTAGTACCGGCCGTTGCAGATGCACAGGATGGCGGTCTCCCCGTCATGGACCTGCCCCCCCATCTCGGTGCGCATGGGGATGCAGATGCCCTTGAAGAGCACGTTGACCAGCAGGGAGAGGATGTAGGCCCCGGTGCCCGACACCAGGGGCAGGGCCTTGTACCGGTGGACGTCGGCGGCGATGCGGGCGTCCACCCCGGCGCACACCACCCCGATGCCCAGCAGGCCGTTGCAGTCCATCAGGTCGAAGTCGGCCTGGGGCCCCCGGCTCAGGGCGGCCAGGTCGGAGAAGCCCTCCCGGGCGCGGGGGCCGAAGATGCGCAGGAAGTCGTTGCCGGTGCCCAGAGGGACGTTGGTCACCGCCAGGGTGGGGACGCCGGCGGCCCCGTTGACCACTTCGTTGAGGGTGCCGTCCCCGCCGCAGGCGTAGAGGCGGGCGGGCTCCCCCGCCGCACCGGCCTCCCGGGCCAGCTGCCTGGCGTGGCCGGGGCCGTTGGTATAGACGACCTCGCCCCCGGGCACCTGGGCCCGGATGCGCTGGGCCAGCTCCCGCTGGGCCCTGGCCTGCCCGGCGGTGGGGTTGACGATGAAGATGTGGCGCATGGGGCACCCTCCTTTCAATTAGGAATTAGGAATGAGGAATTAGGAATTGGCATGCTGTCTCCAGCCAGTATCTGAACATACCCGCAGGGCACATCCATAATTCCTAACTCCTAATTCCTAATTCTCAAAGGTACATGAACAGGTCGCACTTGAGCATCCCGTTGTACAGCTTGCGCTTCTTGTCGGCTCTCCTGCCGAAGGCGCGCTCGAAGTCGGGGTGAGAGGAGAGCAGGAAGAGCTGCCAGCCGTCGGGGAACTTGGCCCAGGCCCGTCCGAAGGCCCGGTAGAGCTCCTCCGCCTCCCGCTGCTCCAGCAGCCGCTCGCCGTAGGGCGGGTTGGTGACCACCCGGCCCCGAAGGCCGCCGAAGTGGAAGGTCCGGGCATCGGCCACCTCGAAGGAGATCAGGTCGTCCACCTCGGCCAGGGCGGCGTTGTGCCGGGCCAGCTCCACGGCGGCGGGGTCCAGGTCGCCCCCCCAGATCTCATAGGGGCCGTCGAACTCCCGGTCCATGGCCTCGCCGGCGGCGTCCACCCAGAGCCGTGAGGGCAGCCAGGACCACTTCTGGGCGGAGAAGGTGCGGTTCAGGCCCGGGGCCCGGTTTTTGGCGATGAGGGCGGCCTCGATGGCCACGGTACCGCTGCCGCAGAAGGGGTCGCAGAAGGGGTCCCGCCCCCGGTACCGGGACAGCAGCACCATGGCGGCGGCCAGCGTCTCCCGCAGGGGGGCGGCCACCCCCTGGGCCCGGTAGCCCCGCTTGTGCAGCCCCGGCCCGGTGGTGTCCAGCATCAGGGCGGCGGTGTCCTTCATCAGGGAGAACTGGACCTGATAGAGGGCCCCCGTCTCGGGCAGGGTGGACAGGCCGTACTTCTCCCCCAGCCGGGCGGCCACGGCCTTCTTCACGATGGCCTGGCAGGCGGGCACCGAGTGGAGCTGGGAGTTGAGGCTGTGCCCCTTCACCGGGAACTGTCCCTCCCGGGGGATGAAGCGCTCCCAGGGCAGGGCCCGGACCCCCTCGAACAGCTCGTCGAAGGTCCGGGCGGGGAAGGTCCCCAGCACCAGCAGCACCCGCTCCCCGGTGCGCAGGTTCAAATCGAGCCGGGGCAGGTCGGCGGCCGACCCGGCGCACAGCACCCGGCCGTTCTCGGCGCGGACCTCGGGCAGGCCCAGACGCCGGACCTCGTCGGCGCACAGGCCCTCCAGGCCGAACAGGGTGGGGATGGCAAAATGCAGCGTTTCCATGGGCAGGACTCCTTCGGGACGGAAAGTTTGGTCAGCCCTATTATAGCGGACCGGGCGGCCGGGCGCAATACTCTTCGCGCTCCGGCGCCCCTGAAACGGCCCGGGCGCTGGAGATCCTTTCGCATTTTGTAATGATTTGTTGTCGCTTTTTACCGGGATCTGTGCTATGATACATCCAGAATACATACTTCTGTGGTATCCATAGACTTGAAGAGGAAAGGAAGTGCTGCGTATGCCCATGCCCGCTCTCTGGCTCATCCTGCTGGTGCTCTTCGGCATCGTGGAGGCGGCCACGGTGGGGCTGTTCTCCATCTGGTTCGCCGCCGGGGCGCTGGCGGCCATGATCGCCGCCCTGCTCCACGCCCCCCTGTGGCTGCAGATCGTGCTGTTCCTGGCGGTGTCCTTCGTGACGCTGCTGCTGATGCGGCCGCTGGCCAAAAAGTTCCTGATCCCCAGCTATCAGCCCACCAACGCCGACCGGATCATCGGCCAGGAGGCGGTGGTCACCGAGACCATCGACAACCTGAAGGGCCGGGGGCTGGTCTCGGTGGACGGGACGGTGTGGACCGCCCGGGCCGAGGACGAACAGCCCATCGCCGCCGGCACGGTGGTGCGGGTGCTGCGCATCGAGGGGGTCAAGGTGTTCGTGGAGGCGGTGTGACCCGCCCCGGAGGCCGGCCCCTGTGACCTTCCGCCATCTGACGAATGACAAAAAGGAGGAAAAACGATGGATCTCATCTTCGCGTTGCTGCCCTGGCTCATCCTGGTCCTGATCATCCTGATCGTCCTGGGCTCCTGTATCAAGATCGTGCCCCAGTCCCGGGCCTTCGTCATCGAGCGCCTGGGCGCCTTCCGCACCGTGTGGAGCGTGGGCCTGCACATCAAGGTGCCCATCTTTGAGCGGGTGGTGAAGAACGTCTCCCTGAAGGAGCAGGTGGTGGACTTCCCGCCCCAGCCCGTGATCACCAAGGACAACGTCACCATGCAGATCGACACGGTGATCTACTTCCAGATCACCGACCCCAAGATGTACACCTACGGGGTGGAAAACCCCATGAACGCCATCGAGAACCTCACCGCCACCACCCTGCGGAACATCATCGGCGACCTGGAGCTGGACCAGTCCCTGACCAGCCGGGACCACATCAACAGCCAGATGCGCGCCATCCTGGACGAGGCCACCGACAACTGGGGCATCAAGGTCAACCGGGTGGAGCTGAAGAACATCATGCCCCCCCGGGACATCCAGGAGTCCATGGAGAAGCAGATGCGGGCCGAGCGGGAGCGCCGGGAGTCCATCCTCCAGGCCGAGGGCACCAAGCAGTCCCAGATCCTGGTGGCCGAGGGCGAGAAGCAGGCCGCCATCCTCCGGGCCGACGCCGAGAAGCAGGCCGCCATCCTCCAGGCCGAGGGCGCCAAGCAGGCCAAGATCCTGGAAGCCGAGGCGGAGGCCACCGCCATCCTGAAGGTGCAGCAGGCCACCGCCGACGCCATCAAGCTCATCAACGAGGCCGACCCCAGCGAGGGCGTGCTGACCATCAAGGCGCTGGAGGCCTTCCAGGCCGCCGCCGACGGTAAGGCCACCAAGATCATCATCCCCAGCGAGATCCAGGGCATCGCCGGCCTGGCCGCCGGGGTCAAGGGCGTGTGGGACGCCGTGGAGCCCAAGAATCCTCCCAAGACCGCCCCCAGGCAGTAAAAAAACTTCAAGGACGCCCCCGCCGCATGGCGGGGGCGTCCTTTTGTCCTTTTGAGCCTTCACTCCGTCAGGCCGGGCACCAGCAGCTCCAGCCCTGTCTCCAGCGCCTCGGGGGTGAGCATGGACTCGGCGTAGGCCACCACGTTCCCCTCCGCGTCGATGAAGAAGGTGGTGGGGAAGGCCCGGATGCCGTAGGTGTAGGTGGCGGTCTGGTCGGTGTCATAGCCCACCGTGAAGGTGAACCCCTGCTCCTCCACATAGGCCCGGCCCGACTCCTCCGTCTCCCCCATGAAGCCCACCGAGTCCACCATGAGGAAGGTCACCTGGTCGCCGTAGGCCTGGTGGGCCGCCTCGAAGTCGGGCATCTCGGTGCGGCAGGGGCCGCACTTGCTGGTCCAGAAGTTCAGCACGACGGGCTTATCCCCCACCAGCTGAGAGAGGGTCAGCTCCTCCCCGCCGGCCCCCTGGACGGTGAAGTCGGGGGCGGCCACCGTCTGGGCGGGGGCGCCCCCCTGCTGGCTGGGGGCGGTGTTCAGCAGGTCGGGGTCCAGCCCCCTGGACAGCATGGGGTACAGGGCGGCGGCCAGCGCCAGCAGGAACACCAGCGCCGCCGCGCCGATGAGCAGCTTTCGTTTCTGATCCACGGTCTTCCCTCCCGTCAGGCGAACACGGACAGCAGCCGGCTGAGCTGCCCGGTGGCCATGAAGAGGCCCACCAGCACCAGCAGGGCGCCGCACACCTTGTTGATGACGTCGTAGTGCCGCTTGATCCAGTCAAAGGCGGTCTTCAGCCGGCCGATGAGCATGGCGCTGAGGAAGAAGGGGATGCCCAGCCCGGCGGAGTAGCACAGCAGGAGCAGCAGCCCCCGCAGGGCCGACCCCTGCTGAGAGGCCAGCAGCAGGGCGGAGCCCAGAAAGGCCCCCACGCAGGGGGTCCAGCCCACGGCGAACACCAGCCCGAACAGCAGCGAGGAGAAAAAGCCCAGCCGGCCCACCTGCCGGGGGCCGCTCCCCCGGAACAGGCTCAGCCGGAACACGCCGAGATAGTTCAGGCCGAAGAGGACCACGATGGCCCCGCCGATCACGTTCACAGCCGTGTGGTACCGGCTCAGCAAGCCACCCAGGGTGCCCGCGAAGGCCCCCAGGGCCAGGAACACGAGGGTAAACCCGGCGATGAAGCCCAGGGCGTTCCGGGCGGTACGGCCGGGGCTCTCCTCCGCGCCGCCGGCGAAGTAGGACACGTAGATGGGCAGCATGGGCAGCAGGCAGGGGGAGATGAAGGTCACCACCCCCTCCAGAAAGGTGATGAGGAAGGTCAACGGGGGCCGCCTTTCTCCGGGGCTCCGGGCTCCCGGCGGAAGATCTGGGACAGCAGGGCGCCCAGCACGGCGCCGTACACCAGCATGAACGGGGCGCTGCCCACCATGGGGCAGGCCCCCGAGGCGCAGCCCGCCAGCCGCTGCACGGCCAGCCCGGCGGCCGCCCCGAGGGCGGTCCAGAGCAGCGCCCGCCGGCGCCGGCGGAGATGGTCAAGGATGGTCTTCATGGCGCTTCCTCCTTTGAGATGTGGCGAGGCATCTTTCACCCCTATTATACCACCGGCGGCCCGGCCTTCCGTGACCAGGTCACCGAAAGGGCCCGGACGGCCAGGTAGACCGCCCCGCCGGCCAGATAGGCGGCCACGTCCCACGGGTCGGCCACCGCCGACGGCTTCCACAGGGGGGCGGCCAGCTCCCACACCAGGGCGGCGGCCAGCGTCAGGGCCAGTCCCGCCGCCGGGGGCAGGGGTCGCCGCCCCGCCCACAGGAGCAGCAGGTCGGCCCAGGCCAGGATGGCCGCCCCGGCAAACAGGTCGTTGGCCCAGCACACCAGGAAGTGCCGCGCCGCGCCGCCGGTGACGTGCCGCAGCCACAGGTGGTTGGCGGCATACTCCAGGGCGGCGGCGGCCAGCACCGCCCCCCGGAGCCCCACGGCCCGGCTCACAGGAAGGCCAGGATCAGGACGGCCGCGATGATGCCCACCACCACCGCCAGCACGGTCTTGCCGAAGGTCATGCCGCTCTTCTCCTCCGGGGGCTGGAACTGCTCCCGGGGGACGGGCCTGGCCCGGCGCAGCTCCTCCGGCGTGTCCCCGTCGCCATCCCGGTAGACGTCCGGATAGACGCCGGCATCCTTGAAGAGCTCCAGGGCCTGGCCCACCTGCGCCCAGTCCAGCCCCCGGCACAGGATCACCGGGGCCCGGTCCACGATGTCGGCGGCCTCCCCGCTGCCGATGGGCTCAGTCCAGGGGGCACCCTGCCGGGCCCACTCCCTCCAGGAGAGGTTGGACACCGCGTCGCGGGTGAAGTAGGGCCGCTCCCCCGGCACGGGGAGCAGCAGGGTATACCGGTCCGACCGGCCCCCCTCGGTGAGCGAGGCCCCGCAGTTGGGGCAGTAGCTGTCCCGCTGGGTGACCCCGGCGCCGCACCGGGGGCAGCGTCTGGAGGGCGAGGCCTCCCCGTCCTCTTCCCCCAGCAGCAGCCAGTCGGAGGGCACCCCCAGCTCCCGGCACATGGCGGCCAGATAGGCCACGTCGGGGTTGGCGGCCCCCGACTCCCATTTGGAGATGGCCTGCCGGGACACCCCCAGCTTCTCCCCCAGCTGCTCCTGGGACAGGCCGGCGGCCTTCCTGGCCTGGGCGATGCGGTCCTTCAGCTCCATCTGCTCCATATCGTTCTCCTCTCTTTCTTCGAGACGTGGAACGTTTCCACCCCCAATGTACCAGAAACGGGCCGCCTTGGCAAGAAAAGAAAGCTGGCATCCTGTCAACCCCAGGTCGCAAAGCCGAAAAAGGCGCCGCCGGAGGGGCCTCCGCATAGGATGGATAAAGTCTGTCGTAGGAGGGATCGCCATGGCACGCGACGCGAGAGAAGCGGACCCCACCGGGGACGGCGGGGCCCTGTTCCGCCGGGTGTGGTCCCGGGTGATGCCCGGGGACCGGCCCGACTGCCCCATCCTGGTGCTGCCGCCCCCGGAGGAGGGCGGGGCACCCCCCGCTCTTCCCGTCCCGGCGGGCGGGCCCGCCCGGCGGGACCTCCCGCCGGAGGAGGCCCTGCTGGCCCGCCTCCAGGACCTGGCGGCGGCCCGGGCCGTGCTGGCCGCCGACTGCGCCCGGCTCGCCCGGCGGTGGGGCGGCGCCCGGGGACGCTCTCTGTCCGCCCTGGCGGCAGCGGAGCGGAACCAGCTCCGGCGGCTGGAGGCGGCCTGCTTCCTGCTCTCCGGGGTGCAGACGCTCCCCGCCCCGCCTCCCCGGCCCCTGCCCCCCGCTCCCCTCCCCGCCGCCCTGCGGCGGCTGTTTGTGGGGGAGGGGCGGTGGCTGACCCTGTTGGAGGAGGCCCGGGGGGCGGCGGAGGGAGCCGGTCTGGGGGAGCTGGCCGCCGGTCTTGCCGGGGAGAGCGCCGGCTGGCGGCGGGCGCTGGCCCGGCTGGCCAAAGGCCTGTGACCCCTTGCAGCCGGGGCCGGGCGGGGGTATAATAGGGGCATCAGACAAGAGAGGACGGATGCCCCATGACGACGCAGGAATTCACCTTTCCCTCCGTCGACGGAGCCCACCAGATCCACGCCCGGCTCTGGCTGCCCGAGGGGCGGCCCCGGGGAGTGGTGCAGCTCGTCCACGGGGTGGCCGAGCACGTGGGCCGCTATGAGGACTTCGCCCGCTTCCTGACGGACCACGGCTTCGCCGTGGGGGGCGAGGACCACCTGGGCCACGGGGAGACCGCCCAGGCCGACGGCAGCTTCGGCTGGTTCGCCGAAAAGGACGGCTGGACCCTGGTGGTCCGGGACGTGCGCCGGATGCGGGAGCTGCTGGGAGAGCGGTTCCCCGGCCTGCCCCTCTTCCTGTTCGGGCACTCCATGGGCTCCTTTTTGGCCCGGACCTACCTGTGCCGCTGGCCGGGGACGGTGGACGGCTGCATCCTGTCGGGCACCGGACAGGAGCCCGCCCCCCTGGTGGCCTTCGGCAAGCTGGCTGCGGGGCTCATCGCCGGGGCGCGGGGGAGCAAAAAGGTCAGCCCGCTGATCCACAGCCTGTCCCTGGGGGCCTACAACAGGCAGTTCGCCCCCAACCGCACCTCCGCCGACTGGATCAGCCGGGTGGAGGGGGAGGTGGACCGCTACCTGGCCGACCCCCTGTGCCAGATCAGCCCCACGGTGGGGCTGTACCGGGACATGCTGGGGGGCCTCCAGGAGATCGCCGCCCCCAAAAGCCTGGCCCGGATGGACCCGGGCACTCCGGTGGCCTTCTTCTCCGGGGAGGCCGATCCGGTGGGCTCCAACGGGAAGGGCGTGCGGAAGGTGTACGCCATGTTCCAGCGGGTGGGCTGCCGGGACCTGGAGCTCCACCTCTACCCCGGCGGGCGGCACGAGCTGCTCCACGTGGAGGACCGGGACGAGGTCTGCCGGGACATGCGGGCCTGGCTGGAAAAGCGAATGGCCCACGGCGCGTAACAAGCAGGCGGGCGGCCCCAAGGGGCCGCCCGCCTGCGCCTGTCCCCGCCGCGGAGCGGAACTTGCCGGACCGGCTTGTGAAAACGGGAAAACTGTGGTAGAATACCCCTGTTTGAGGACGGAAGGGGGCGAGAGCATGGCGCGGCGGGTCTGGACGGTCTGGGCGGCGGGCACCGGCGGAGTGCTGGGGCTGGCCCTCGGGCTGTGCCTGGACGTGTCCTGGCCCCATCTGCTGGGCTGCGGCGTCCTGTTCGCCCTGGCGGGGGGGCTGCTGTCCCTGTGCTGGAGCACCGCCCTCGGGACGCCCGCCGGGCCGGGCCGGGCGGGGCGGCTGGTTTTGTGCCTGCCCGCCCTCGGGCTGGGGCTGTGGGCCTGCTTTACCCCGGTGACCCCGCTGGCCGCCGCTCTGTTCTTCGGGGCGGCGGGGCTGGTGTGGCCGGCGGTCTCCCTGAGCCGGGGCCGGTTCCGGTGGACGGCGGCGGCCATGGGGCTGCTGCTGGTGTGGTTCTTCGCCTACTGCGCCCTGTCCCCCCTGTGCCTGTCCCCCGACTCCTACTCCTACTACGACATGGCCCGCACCCTGTTCTCCGACTTCGGCCGGGTGGCCACCGTGCGGCAGTACGTGGTGTTCACCGACTACGGCATCTCCTTTCCCTACTTCTACCCCCTGCTGCTGGCCCTGGCCGACGGGCTCACCGGCCTGGGCATGTACAGCGGGGTGGTCCTGAACGTCCCCCTGTCCGCCGGGGCGGCCCTGCTGCTGCTCCCCCTGTCCCGGACCCTGTGCGGGAAGGAGTGGCCCGGGGCAATGGCCGCCGCGGTGCTGCTCACCAACCGGAAGTTCCTCAGCGAGGTCCTCTCGGGCCGGGCCATCCCGGCGGCGGTGCTGTGCGCCGTGGTGATGCTCCTGCTGCTGTGCCGGCCCGACTGGAAGGACCGGCGCTGGCTGGCTCTGGCCGGGCTGGTGGGGGGCGTGTCCATGGTGCTGCGGTTCGACAGCCTCATGGCGGTGGGTTTCGGGGGGCTGTGCGTGCTGCTGCTGTCCGGGAAGGGGCGGTGGGTCAACGCCCTGTGCTACGGCGGGGCGGCGGCCCTGCCCCTGCTGCCCTGGGCGGCCTACTCCCTGACCCGGTTCGGCACCCTGTGGGCGTCGGACAACAGCGGCACCCTCACCCTGGTGGACGTCACCACCCCCCAGCGCTTCTTCGTCCCCGGGGAGACCCCCGCCACCCTGTTCACCGACCCGTCCGCCTGGCTGGACGCCATGGGGGGCCGGTTCTCCGGGGTGCTGGTGCTGCTGGCCCTCACCTTCGTGTCCACCCAGGCCCTGCTCCCCCTGGCCGCCCTAACGGCGGGGGCGGTGAAGGGACGGCTGGCCGGAGCTCCCCGGCGGCCGGGGGCGGTCCGCCGGGGGGCCCTGTGGCTCATCCTGCTCTACTACGCCCTGAAGACCCTCGGCTACTGCCTGGTGGGCTATGAGACCGCCCGGTACCACGCCGAGACGGTGGTGATGGTGACCTTCGCCCTGTGCTGTCTGCTCTCCCCCTACGTGTCCCGGCGGCTGGCCGCCGGGGGGACGGCCCTGTGCCTGGCCCTGTGCCTGTGGGCGTCCCTGGTGTACAGCACCCCCCTCGGGCAGACGGTGAAGCCCCTGTGCAGCCACCCCAGCTATGGCAGCTGCATCAGCTTCGGCTATCAGGAGCAGGACGCCGACTGGCCCGCCCTGTGGGCCCGGGTCAGCGGCACCCCCCTGCTGACGGAGGAGACCGCCCGCCTGCCCGCCTGGGCGGCCGAGCTGGAAAAGCTGGTGGACGACCCGGGGGCCCGGGTGTTCTTCATCAGCGCCGGGGGTGACCCCTACGCTTACGGCGCCTACACGGGGCAAAAGTGCTTCGCGTCCCTGTCCAACATGACGGGGGAGCGGTTCTTCTACCTGATTGACCACTACATCCACCCCACCCACATCGTCATCACCGACGAACACGACCTGCAGTGGGTGGAGCCGCTGAAGGAGCGGTACGGCCTGACCCCGCTCGGGGAGGTGGACGGCCAGCAGGTCTTCCGGGTGGAGACCACATTCACGGGACGGTGACGGCATGGAACGCTGGGACAAGATCATCATCGGGGCGGGGCTGTACGGGCTGTACGCCGCCCTGTCCGCCGGCCGGCGGGGGGAGCGGGTGCTGGTGCTGGAGGGGGAGGACGGCCCCTTCCGCCGGGCCACCTACATCAACCAGGCCCGGGTCCACATGGGTTACCACTACCCCCGGTCCTACTCCACGGCGGTGAAGTCGGCGGGCTACTTCGACCGGTTCGTCCGGGACTTCGGCTTCTGCATCCACAGCCGCTTCGACCAGGTGTACGCCACCTCGGCCGCCTTCTCCTGGACCGACGGGGAGCAGTTCCGGCGCTTCTGCCGGGCGGCGGACATCCGGTGCGACCCGGTACCGGCGGGGCGGTACTTCAACGACGGCATGTGCGACGGGGCCTTTCTCACCCAGGAGTACACCTACGACGCCCACATCCTTCGGGACTGGTTCCTGGAGCAGCTGAAGGACTGCCCCCGGGTGGTCCTTCGCTGGGGGACCCCGGCCACCGGGCTGGAGCGGGCGGGGAGCGTCTACCGGGTGACCGCCGGCCAGGGGGAGCGGTTCGAGAGCGATTTCGTCCTCAACGCCACCTACGCCGCCGCCAACCAGATCATCCGGCAGGCCCTGCCCGGAGAGGAGTTCCCCATCAAGTACGAGCTGTGCGAGATCATCCTGTGCACGGTGGACGAGCCCCTGAAGGACGTGGGCATCACCGTCATGGACGGGCCCTTCTTCTCCATCATGCCCTTCGGAAAGACGGGGCTGCACTCGCTGACCTCGGTGACCTTCACCCCCCACATGGCCAGCTTCGACGCCCTGCCCACCTTCCCCTGCCAGGGGCGCAGCGGGGGCCACTGCTCCCCGGAGCGGCTGGGCGGCTGCGACAACTGCCCCGCCCGGCCCGAGACGGCGTGGAGCTATATGTCCAGCCTGGCCCGGAAGTACCTGCGGCCCGAGTTCGGCTTCCGCTATCAGGGATCCTTGTTCTCCATGAAGCCCATACTCAAGGCGTCGGAGATCGACGACTCCCGGCCCACCGTCATCCGGGTCCACAGCAGGGCCCCCGCCCTGGTGAGCGTCCTGTCCGGCAAGATCAACACGGTGTACGACCTGGACGGGGTGCTGAAAGGAGAGTTCTGACATGAAAGAGAGCAATTTCGTCTCCGCCGTGGTCTACCTGCGCCAGTGCCGGGAGTCGGTGGTCCCCTTCCTCACCCGGCTCCACGCCACCCTGCGGGAGAACTTCAAGAAGTTCGAGCTCATCTGCGTGGACGACGCCAGCGACGACGGCAGCGGCCAGGCGGTGAGGGACTTCGCCGCCGGAGTGGACGGGGCCATGGTCTCCCTGCTGCGCATGAGCTATCCCCAGGGGGTGGAGGCTTCCATGAACGCGGGGGTGGACCTGGCCATCGGGGACTTCGTCTTTGAGTTCGACAGCACCGCCCTGGACTATCCCGCCCAGCTGGTGATGGAGGTCTACCGCACCGCCCTGACCGGTTTCGACATCGTCAGCGCCACCCCGGAGGGGGGCGGACGGCTCACCTCGCGGCTGTTCTACCGGGTGTTCAACCGGTACGCCAACATCCAGTACCAGCTGGAGACCGAGCGCTTCCGCATCCTCTCCCGCCGGGCCATCAACCGGGTCCACGCCATGAGCCGCACCATCCCCTACCGCAAGGCCCTCTACGCCAACTGCGGGCTGAAGCTGGAGCGGCTGCGCTACCGCCCGGCGGGGGACGGCGGAAAGGCCGGGGCGGACCGGGAGCGGCCCCGGCTGGCGGCGGACGCCCTGATTTTGTTCACCAACGTGGCCTACCGCCTGGCCCTGTGCCTGGCCTTCGTGATGATGGCTCTGACCCTCATCGTCACGGGGTACACCGTGGTGGTCTATCTGTCGGGCAGCCCGGTGGAGGGCTGGACCACCACCATGCTGTTTCTTGGCTTCGGCTTCTTCGGCATGTTCGCCATCCTCACCCTGGTGCTGAAATACCTGTCCGTCCTGGTGGAGTTGAGCTTCCGGCGGCAGCGGTACGTGTTTGAATCCATCGAGAAGCTCTCGAGATAAGCGAGGGGGGACGGCCCGTGCGGGACTCCTTTGAGAAGAACAAGAAGGGCATCCTGCTCATGGCCTGCGCGTCGCTGTGCGTGTGCCTCGGGCAGCTGTTCTGGAAGCTGTCGGGCACCCAGGCGCTGTGGTGGCTACTGCCCGGCTTCGCCCTGTACGGGCTGGGGGCGCTGGTCATGCTGGCGGCCTACCGGTACGGCAGCGTCTCGGTGCTGCAGCCGGTGCTTGCCCTGAACTACGTCCTGACGGTGGTGCTGGCCGCCGCGGTGCTCCGGGAGGACATCTCCCCCCTGCGCATCGCCGGCATCGTGTGCGTCACCGTGGGGGTGGTGCTGGTGTGCGGCGGCGACGGGGGAAGGGAGGACGCGCCATGACCGACCTGCTCCTGGTCCTGTCCATGACCCTGATGGGGTCGGCGGCCGCCCTGCTGCTGAAGCGGGCCTCGGGCGCCGGGGGGCTGCTGTCCATGTTCCGCACCCCCTGGCTGTACGGCGGGGGGCTGCTCTACCTGGCCTCGGCGGTGGTGAACATCCTGCTGCTGCGGCGGCTGGACTACTCGGTGGTGCTGCCCCTGACCTCGCTGACCTATCTGTGGACCATGCTGCTCTCCGCCCGGCTGCTGGGGGAGCGGCTCACCGGCCGGAAGCTGGCCGGAACGGCGGCCATTTTAGCCGGGGCGGCCCTCATCGCCCTGTGACGAGGTGACGGAAATGGAAAGCTTAGTGGGATACACCGGCTTCGTGGGCTCCAACCTGGCGGCGGAGCACCCCTTTGACGGGATGTACAACTCCAAAAACATCGCGCAGGCCTACGGCACCCGGCCCGACCTGCTGGTGTACGCCGGGGTGCCGGCGGAGATGTTCCTGGCCAACCACGACCCGGCGGCCGACCGGGCGGTGCTGGAGGGGGCGGCGGACAACATCGCCCGCATCGCCCCGAAAAGGCTGGTGCTGGTGTCCACCATCAGCGTCTACGACGACCCGGTGGGGGCCGACGAGGACAGCCCCATCGACAAAAGCCGCCTGTCCGTCTACGGCGCCCACCGCCGCTGGCTGGAGGAGTGGGCGGAGGCGCACGTGGAGGACCGGCTCATCGTCCGGCTGCCCGCCCTGTACGGCCGGGGGCTGAAAAAGAACTTCCTCTACGACTGCATCCACTTCCTGCCCCCCCTGCTCACCGCCGCCAAGCGGGAGGAGCTGGGGGCGAAGGAGCCCCTCATCGCCGCCAGCTACGCTCCCCGGGGGGACGGCTTTTTCCGCTGCCCCGACGTGGAGGGGGCGGCCCGGGAGGAGCTGAAGGCGGCCTTCCGCCGGGCGGGCTTCTCCGCCCTGCACTTCACCGACAGCCGGTCCCAGTACCAGTTCTACGGCCTGGACCGCCTGTGGCGGGACATCGCCCGTGGGCTGGAGCTGGGGCTGGAGCGGCTGAACCTGGCCACCCCGCCGGTGACGGCAGGGGAGGTGTACGCCGCCCTGTACGGCGGGCAGTTCGTCAACCATCTGGACAGGCCGCCCTACCGCTATGACTTCCGGACGAAGCACGCCGGGGCCATGGGGGGGGCGGACGGCTATCTGGAGCGCCGGGAGGAGGAACTGGAGCGCATCCGGGCCTTCGTCACCGGGCAGGAGGGGACGGGATGCTGACCGAGCGGCGTCTGGACCGGACCCGGTGGGTGCTGTGGGGGCTGACCCTGCTGGCCATCGGGATCGCGGCGGGGGCGGGCCGGATCTGGCTGTCCGACTTCTTCGCCATCAACGGCGACTTCCAGAACTACAACGTCCTGCGCCGCTTCCTGGACGGGCAGGTGCCCTACCGGGACTTCACCAACTACCTGGGCATGGGGGTGCTGTGGCTGGACGCCCCCTTCCTGGCCTTCCACAACACCTTCACCGGCAGCCTCTTCGTCACCAACGCCGTCACGGCGGTGTGCTGCTGCGTCACCGTGTGGCTGCTGGTGTGGATGATCACCCGGCGGCAGACCCTGGCCATGGCGGTGGGGGCGCTGACCCCCCTGCTGTACGCCTGGCCGGTGACCGCCACCCTGTTCGACCTCTTCGTCCCGGGCACCTCCATGCGCATGGTCCGGGGCTTTCTGCCCGTGCTCCTGGGGGCCGTGCTGCTGCTGGCCGCCCGGCGCCGGGGGTGGGACAGCCTGGACCTGTTCCGCTCCCGGAAGGCCATGGCCCTGTGCGGCCTGGCGGTGGGGCTGGGGGCGGTGTGGTCCAACGACTTCGGCTACTCCTCCATCGGGGCGGCCCTGTTCATCCTGCTGGTCATCACCGTGTTCCAGAACAGGCTGCGCACGCCCGGGCAGCGGGCGGCGGACTACCTGTGCTTCCTGCTGTGCGCCGCCGTGGGCTATCTGGCGATGGTCACCGCCGTCACCGGCGGGGACCCGGCGAGCTTCTTCCGGCAGTCCGCCGGGGTGGCCTCCGACCAGTTCTGGTACTACACCATGACCCCGGGGAAATACTACACCCTGTGGGAGATCCTCTTCGACGACCCCCAGAACACGGCGGAGCTGGCCCTGGCCCTTCTGTTCATGGCGGGCTTCGTGGCCCTGTTCGTGCGGGGAAAGCTCACCGTCCGGGGGGTGGTGGTGCTCTACGTGCTGATCACCTGCTTCTTCGCCCAGCTGCTCTACTGCTACGGCTCGGGCCACTACATGCCCGCCATGCTGCGGCTGGTGGAGGTGCTCATCCTCCTGGGGCTGGCCCTGTGGGCGGCGCTGCGGCTGTGGACCAGACTGGTCCGGACGCCCGGCCTGCCCCGGCGGGCCGTCGCCGGGCTGTCCGCCGGGGTGATGTGCCTGTCCCTGCTGTGCGCCGGCGTGTGGGCGGGGCGGGAGATCGCCCCCCTGTCCGGCCAGCGGGAGGGGGTCTACGTCCCCGGGCTGGACGGCTGGCTCACCAACGGGGCGGAGCTCAACGCCACGGCGGAGCTGCTGGAGGGGGAGATCTTCTTCTCCACCTACGCCTCCGCCCTGGAGGTGGTGGACGGCATCTACCAGCCCAGCGGCACCGACTACATCATCCACGTGCTGGGGGAGGAGCAGCGGCAGGACTACCTAAACTGCTTCCGGGAGGGGGAGTACCCCTACGCGGTGACCATCCAGCGCTATTACGACGAGTCCATCTGGGAGTGGTGGGTGCAGCGGGCCAACTGGTGGTTCTACCGGGAGCTGTACGCCAACTACGTCACGGTGGACAGCCCCAGCGACTACGCCGAGCTCTGGCGGCGGCAGGAGGGGGGCGCCCTCATCGACAGCGACGACATCACCTTCACCGTGGAGCGCCTCAGCGACACCGCCGTCCGCCTCAGCGCGGAGAAGGGCCCCTCTCTGGCCGGCAAGGAGGTGGTGGCCGACGTGGCCCTCACCTACGAGACCGAGCGCACCGGCTGGTCCCTGCGCCACGGGGTGATGGTGGAGGACCTGAGCCTCTGGGACTACGACAACACGGTGTACTTCCTGCCGGAGGGGGAGCACACCGTCCACATCCCCATGGTCATCAAGGACGGGGTCTGGTCGGTGACCATCCACTCCCGCCCCGGGGAGACCACCAAACTGGCCTCGGTGGAGGCCGAGGTGGAGCGGCTGTTCGACCAGGACCTGATGGGCTACGCCTTCTTTGGCTGAGAGGAGAGAGGACATGAAGCTGAGCGTTTCCAACATCGCCTGGGGGGCGGAGCAGGACGGGGCCATGTACGCCCGCCTGGCCCGGCAGGGCTATCAGGGCCTGGAGGCCGCCCCCACCCGCCTGTTCCCGGAGCGGCCCTACGACCGCCTGGAGGAGGCGGCCGCTCTTGCCGGCAGGCTGCGGGAGGAGCACGGCCTGACCGTTCCCTCGCTCCAGTCCATCTGGTACGGCCGGAGCGAAAACCTCTTCGCCGGGGAGGGGGAGCGGGCCGCCCTGCTGGACTACACCCGCCGGGCCATCGACTTCGCCGCCGCCCTGAGCTGCCCCAATCTGGTGTTCGGCTGCCCCCGGAACCGGGCCATGAACGGCCGGGGGGACCGGGAGACGGCGGTCCGATTCTTCCGGGCGCTGGGGGATTACGCCGCCGCCCGGGGCGCCGTGGTGGCCATGGAGGCCAACCCGCCCATCTACCACACCGACTTCGTCAACACCACGGCGGAGGCCTTTGCGCTGGCGGACCGGGTGTCCAGCCCCGGCTTCCTGGTGAACCTGGACGTGGGCACCATGCTGGAGAACCGGGAGCGGGTGGACGGCCTGGCGGGGAGGGTCCCCCTCATCCACCACGTCCACCTCAGCACCCCCGGCCTGGGCCCGGTGGTCCCCCACCCGCTCCACAGGGAGCTGGCCGCCCTGCTCCGGGAGGAGGGGTACGGCGGCTTCGTCTCCATCGAGATGGGCTCCGCCTGCGGCCCAGAGGCCCTGTACGACGCCATGGACTATGTGAAGGAGCTGTTCGCATGACGGTGATCGAGGGGGTCCCCGGCGTCCCCCGGTTCGAGCGGGAGGAGTTCGGGGAGAAGGGGAGCGGCTACTGCCTGCTCATCCCCGTCCTCAATGAGGGGGAGCGCATCCGCCGGGAGCTGGAGCGGGCCCGGGAGGCCGGGGTGGACCGGCTGGTGGACATCGCCGTGTGCGACGGCGGCTCCACCGACGGCTGCACCGACCCCGGGGGGCTGAGGGCCCTCGGGGTGAACGCCCTGCTCATCAAGCGTGACACGGGGAAGCAGGGGGCCCAGCTGCGCATGGGCATCTACTGGGCTCTCGAGCGGGGCTACCAGGGGGTGCTCACCATCGACGGCAACGACAAGGACTCCATCGAGGATGTGCCCAAGTTCATCGAAAAGCTGGAGGAGGGCTACGACCTGGTGCAGGGGTCCCGCTTCGTCCCTGGCGGCCGGGCGGTGAACACCCCCAAGTCCCGGTACTGGGCGGTGAAGCTCATCCACGCCCCCCTCATCTCGCTGACGGCGGGGCAGCGGTTCACCGACACCACCAACGCCTACCGGGCTTACTCCCGGCGCTACCTCACCCACCCGGGGGTGCAGCCCCTGCGGGACATCTTCCAGACCTATGAGCTGCTGGCCTACCTCTCCGTCCGGGCCACCCAGCTGGGCCTGCGGGCCTGCGAGGTGCCGGTGACCCGGGCCTACCCCGAGGGGGAGCCCACCCCCACCAAGATCCGCGGGATGAAGGGAAATGGGGAGCTGATGACCATCCTGCTGAAGAACCTGGCGGGGGCGTACCGGCCGAAGGCCGGCGAGGGAAAGACAAAGAGGGAAAAATAAAGGAAACAGGGGGGGCGTTCCGTTTCGGAACGCCCCCCCTCTGTATATTTTTGAGATCAGCCGGTGGGGTTGGTGGAGAACTGGAGCTGCACCTGACCGTCCTCCAGAAGCTGGAGGGAGATCAGCACCACCCTGCCGTCCGAGGCAGGCACCCGGGACCACAGGTCGGCGCAGGTGTCGGCCTCCCCCGCCAGGACCTCGTCGATGGAGGGGGCACCGGTGGCCGGCCCCAGCTCGTCCGCCGCGCCATACAGCCCGGTAAGGGCGTTGCGAAGTAGGCGGTAGATAACGGTGCCGTCCTCTCCCCCGTCCTCGTTGAAGGCGTAGTACCCGCCGTAGAAGCCGTTCTCCTCGTGGAAGAAGCAGTACTGCCCGCAGGGATACCCCAGAAAGCCGCTGTCCAGCCGGGCGCCTTCCAGGGGGGCGTCGCTGCCAAAGAGGGCCTCAGGCCCGTCCCCCCACGTCAGCGGCCCCATGCCGTCGCAGAGAAGGGGTTCCGGCCGCTCCTCCGGCTGGGCGGACTCTGTCTCCTCCGCGGCCGGGGAGGGGGCGGGGGTCTCTGTTCCGGCGGGAGTCTCCGGGCCGGCAGAGCCCGTCTCCTTCGGCCCCTGGTCCGTGCACCCGGCCAGGAGCAGGATAAGGCAAAGCAAGATCGGAAGCATTCTTCTCAAGACCTTCGCCTCCTCTTTCAAATCATCTATTTTTCAGCCAAGTATATATTTCCGATCATCTGCCCATTGGAAGCGCCCTCCTTCTGTATGCCTGTTTTTGTTTATCATAACAAAAAATATGTCAAAAGTCAATATATTGCACAAAATTCAAAGGAGTGTCCCCCCCATTTTTTGTTCAAAAGGTCACCTCTCCTGCTGTGTGATAAAAATGCAGCGATTTACCTCCGCCGCCGGAAGGCGAAGAACCGCTGCCCGAAGTAGTTGAGAACGGTGTACAGGGCCATGCCCCCCAGCTTGGCCAGACGCTCCTGCCAGATGGGGGGGATGCCGGTGCCCCCCAGGACCCAGGCGGCGATGGGCTGGGCCAGAGAGTAGGCGAGAAGATAGCACACCGCCACGTTGACGGCGAACTTGACCGCCGAGGGCCAGAAGCGCTCGTCGCTGTGGAAGGTGAAGGAGCGGTTGAGGAAGAAGCTCATCACCGCCCCGGCCACATAGGCGATGGCGGTGGACGGCCAGTACCCGAGGCCCTCCAGCAGGAACATGAGCATTAGGCTCAGCAGGGTGTTGCCCACCCCCACCAGCAGGAACCTCCACACCGAGGCGTCAATCCACTTTTTCATCGGGCTCCTCCAGCAGCTCCCGGATCAGGAACCGGGGCCGGCCCTTGGTCTCCAGGTAGATCTTGCCGATGTACTCCCCGATGACCCCGAGGGAGAGCAGGATGAGCCCCCCGATGGCCCACACCGAGCAGATCAGGCTGGCCCAGCCGATGATGGTGGCCCCCATGGCCCAGCGGATGACAGAGTAGATCAGCATGGCGATGCTCACCAGAAAGATGAGGAAGCCCAGCAGGGTGATGTACCGGATGGGCTTGGTGGAAAGAGAGGTGATGCCCTCCATGGCGAAGGAGAGCATCTTCTTCAGGGGGTACTTGCTCTCCCCGGCGAAGCGCTCCCCCCGCGCGTACTCCACCGTGTCGGTGCGGTAGCCGATCATGGGCACGATGCCCCGGAGGAAGAGGTTGACCTCTTTAAACTGGGCCAGCCCCTCCAGCGCCCGGCGGGACAGCAGGCGGTAGTCCGCGTGGTTAAATACCACGTTGGCCCCGAGAAAGTTCATCAGGCGGTAGAAGCTCTCGGCGGTGAAGCGCTTGAAAAAGGTGTCGGTGGTCCGGGAGGAGCGCACGCCGTAGACGATGTCGCAGCCGTCCAGGTACTTGTCCACCATCTCGTCCACCGCGTTGATGTCGTCCTGGAGGTCGGCGTCCATGGAGATGGCCATGTCGCACCGGTCCCTGACCGTCATCAGCCCGGCCAGCAGGGCGTTCTGGTGTCCCCGGTTGCGGGTGAGGTCCAGGCCGGAGAACAGGGGGTCGCTCTCGTGGAGCGACCGGATGATGTCCCAGGTGCGGTCTTTGGAGCCGTCGTTGACGAAAAGCACCCGGCTGTCCGGGGCGATCTTGCCCGCCTCCGTCAGCGCGGTCATCTTGGCCCGGAGCCGCCGGGCGGTCTCCGGCAGGACCTCCTCCTCGTTGTAGCAGGGGACGACGATGTACAGCCTGTCCACGGCGATGCCCTCCTTGGGAACTGGATTCTCCGCCTATTATATGCCACATCGCGCCACCTGACAAGGGAAAACGGGCAGTTTCTTTTTGACAGCCCGTCTCTGCCGGGCTTATAATGGGCGGGAGAGAGAAATGGGGGGAGCCCAACGTGACGACACAGCGTATCTACAACCGGGATGTATGCCTCATCCTGGCGGGCAGCTTCTTCTACATGGCCAGCTCCATGCTGGTCACCCCGCTGATCACCGGTTTCGCCGGAAGCCTGGGGGCGGGCAGCGCCCTGATGGGCCTGGTGGGAGGCATGTCCAACTTCTGCTCCCTCATCTGCCGGCCCACGGCGGGCAACCTGGCCGACCGGCTGAGCAAGCGGCGGCTGTCCACCGTGGGGCTGCTGCTGATGCTGGCGGGCTACCTGGGCTATGTGTTCGCCCACAACAACGGGGTGGTCATGCTGGCCCGGGTGGCCCAGGGCGCGGGCTTCGCCTGCTGCTCGGTGTGCATGTCCACCTGGGTCTCCGACCTGATGCCCCGGGACAAGGTGGGCTCTGGCATGGGGATGTACGGCACCATGAACGCCCTGAGCATGGCGGTGGGCCCGGCCATCGGGGTGCAGTGCTGGCAGCGGCTGGGCTATCACGTCTCCTTCGCCGTGTCCGCCCTCTTCGCGGTGGGGGCGCTGGTGACGGTGCGGCTGGTGTCCGACCGGGGGATGCCCGGCGCCGCTCCCGCCCCCCGGCGGCCCGAGCCCGGGGAGGAGCACCTGCACCTGCTGGACCGGAACGTGATCCCGGTGGCGGCGATCGTCATGCTCTTCGGCATCCCCTACTTCGCCACCCAGTCCTTCCTGGTCACCTATGTCCAGACGCGGCAGCTCCCGGTGGCGGTGAGCCTGTTCTTCCCGCTGTACGCCGGGGTGCTGCTGGTGCTGCGGCTGAGCATGCGCGACCTGTTCGACCGTCTCCCCTACCTCAACTTCGTGCTGGCCGGCGCTGTGTGCGAGAGCCTGGCCCTGGTGTGCATGACCTTCCTGCCCAACAATGGCGTCCTCTTCCTGGCTGCCGCCCTTATGGCGGGGGGCTACGGGCTGATGTGCTCGGTGAGCCAGTCCGCCGCCATCCTCATGGCGGGGGAGGGCCACCGGGGGCTGGCCAACAGCACCTACTACGTGGGGCTGGATCTAGGCATGACCCTGGGGCCGGTGCTTGGCGGCGTCCTGCTGGGCCATCTGGCGCCGGTGTGGCTCTACCCCGTCATGCTGGTGACCATGCCCCTGAGCGTGGCCGTCTACTTCATGGGCGGGGTGGGGAAAAAACTGCGCCGGTGAGGCCCCCGCCGCCGAACTCGGTGACCGCCCCTCGGCGAAGGCACCCCTCCGGGGCGTACTGCCAGCGGTCCAAGTGCCCTCCGGTGACGAAGTAGCGGACCGGCTCGGGCCGGGGCAGCGGGGGCAGCGGATCCACCACCGACAGCTTGATCTTCATCCGCTCCGGGAGGACCGACTTGATGTGGACGGCCACCCGGTCCCCCTCGGCCAGCCCCTCCCGGGGCTCGGCCAGGCCGGAGAGGTTGGGGGCGAGCTCGATGAACAGCCCGTAGTCCTGCACCCCCCGGACGAAGCCGGGCACCGTGTCCCCCGGGGCGAAGCGGGCGGCGTTCTCCGCCCAGGTGCCCAGCAGCTCCCGGTGGGTGAGGGCGAAGCGCCGGGCCGCCCGGTCCACCGACAGCACGGCGGCGAAGATGTCCTGCCCCGGGACGAAGCGCAGGGCGGCGTGGGGGATGCGGGAGACCGAGAGGCGGTCGATCCCGATGAGGGAGACCACCCCGCACCCCAGGTCCACGAAGGCCCCGAAGGGCTTGAGATGGGTGACCGCGGCGGGGATGACGTCCCCGGGGGACAGGTGGGCGAGAAAATAGCCCAGCGCCCGCTCCTGGGCCAGGCGGCGGGACAGGATGGGCCGCACCCCGCCGGCGGGGTCCACGTCCAGCCCGGTGATCACCCCGCACACCGGCCGCCCCACCCGGGAGAGGATGGCCACCTCCCGCACCGTCCCCTCGGCCACCCCGGCGGCCGCCTCCAGCCGGGGGATCACCCCGGTGAAGGGGCCCAGGGCCACCACCAGGTCGTGGGCGGGGGTGCAGCGCAGGGCGGTGCCCTCCACGATGGTCCCCCGCTCCATGGCGGCGGCCAGCCCCTCCGCCCCGGCCAGCAGGCGGCGGTTGGCGGCGGTGTCCAGCAGCCGCCCCTCCGGCAGGTATCTCTGCTCCAAAGCGATCCTTCCCTTCCAGCTGTGTATGGTCCACTATATGCCGCCGGGAGAGAGGAATTGACAGGGCCGGCGGCGGGGGACTATAATGATACCATTCTGACGGCGAGGGAGGACGGGCCATGGACATCCATGTGGGCGACGTGCTGGAGCTGAAAAAACCCCACCCCTGCGGCAGCAGGCAGTGGCAGGTGCTCCGGGTGGGGATGGACTTCAAGCTGCGCTGCGCCGGCTGCGGCCACGAGCTGATGCTCCCCCGGAGCAAGGCGGAGAAGGCCGTGAAGAAGATCATCCCCCGTGAGGAGGCGGACACATGAAGGAATTTTGGAGCGGGCGCATCCGGGAGATGACCCCCTACGTCCCCGGGGAGCAGCCCCGGGGACAGACGTTTATCAAGCTGAACACCAACGAGTGCCCCTATCCCCCCAGTCCCCGGGCATTGGAGGCCGTCCGGGCCGCCGCGGGGGACAGCCTGCGGCTCTACCCCGACCCCGAGTGCCTGGAGCTGCGCCAGACCATCGCCCGGCGGTACCGGCTCAGCGAGAACCAGGTGTTCATGGGCAACGGCTCCGACGAGGTGCTGGCCTTCGCCTTCCAGGCGTTTTTCGACCCGGAGCGGGAGATCGTCTTCCCCCGGGTGAGCTACAGCTTCTACCCCGTCTACGCCCGGTACTTCGGCCTGAGATACCGGCAGGTCCCCATGAAGGACGATCTCTCCGTCGACCTGGACGCCATGATGGGGGACAACGGCGGGGTGGTCATCCCCAACCCCAACGCCCCCACCGGGATGGCCCTCCCCCTGGAGCGGATCGAGGCCCTGCTCCGGGCCAACCCGGAGGCGGTGGTCATCGTGGACGAGGCCTACGTGGACTTCGGGGCGGACAGCGCCGTCCCCCTGATCCGCGACTACCCCAACCTGCTGGTGGTGCAGACGGCGTCCAAATCCCGGGCGCTGGCAGGCCTCCGGGTGGGCTGGGCCCTGGGCAGCTCCAACCTCATCGACGGCCTGCGCTGCGTCCGGGACTGCATCAACTCCTACACGGTGGACCGGGTGGCCGCCGCCGGGCTGAAGGGGGCCATGGAGGACGAGGGCTACTTCCAGTCCGTCCGGGGCAGGGTCATGGCCACCCGGGACCGGACCTCCCAAAGGCTGGCAGAGCTGGGCTTTTCCGTGCTGCCCTCCCGGGCCAACTTCCTGTTCGTCTCCCGCCCCGGCGTCTCCGGGGCGGCCCTTCAGGCCGGCCTGCGGGAGCGGGGCATCCTGGTCCGCCGGTGGGACGACCCGCTGATCGCCGACTGGCTGCGGATCACCGTGGGCACCGACGGGGACATGGACGCCCTGCTGGCCGCCCTGGCGGAGCTGACCGCCTGAGGGAGGGAGAGCCATGCGCTACGAGGGAGACATCTACCGGCCGCCGGGGGAGTGGAAGAGCTATCTGCTCCAGGTGACCATCGGGTGCAGCCACAACGCCTGCACCTTCTGCAGCATGTACAAGGACAAGCGCTTCCGGGTGCGGGCCATGGCCGACATCCTGGAGGACATCGCCATGGCCCGCCGGTATTACGGCGACGTGCGCCGGGTGTTCCTGTGCGACGGGGACGCCCTGGCCATGCCCACCGGCGACCTGCTCACCATCCTGGGGGCCCTGTATGGCGCCTTCCCCTCCCTGGAAAAGGTGACCACCTACGCCGGTCCCCGCAGCGCCCTGGACAAGACGCCCGAGGAGCTGACCGCCCTGCGCCGGGCCGGCCTGGCCCGGGCCTATCTGGGGGTGGAGACGGGCAGCGACGCCCTGCTGGCCGCCATCCACAAGGGGGTCGACGCCCGGGAGATGCTCCGGGCGGGGGTGAAGCTCCGGGAGGCGGGGATGGACCTGTGGGTGATGGTGCTCATCGGCCTGGCCGGCCGGGGGGAGCCCTCCCTCCGCCACGCCCTGGACACCGCCGCCATGGTCAACGAGATGCGGCCCCGGCACCTGTCCGCCCTGACCTACGCCCCCATGCCGGGCACCCCCCTGTACCGGGACATCCAGGCGGGGAGATTCACACCCGTCACCCCCCGGGAGGCCCTGGAGGAGACCCGGGCACTGCTGGAGCACCTGGAGGTGGACCCCCTCCACTTCACCAGCGACCACCCCTCCAACTACGTCACCCTGAAGGGCAGCCTGCCCCAGGACCGGCCGGCCATGCTGGCCCAGATCGACGCCGCCCTCCGGGGGGAGCGGCCCATCCGCATCGAGCCGCTGCGCACGCTGTGACCGACCATGGGGCGGCGGCCCGGCGGGCCGCCGCCCCCCTTATGAGGTGATCGCCACGGAATATCCCCACATCGTCCCCGCCCGCTTCCTGGCCCGGCCCAACCGCTTCATCGCCCGGGTGTCCCTGATGGACGGGCGGGAGGAGACCGTCCACGTGAAGAACACCGGCCGCTGCCGGGAGCTGCTGGTCCCCGGGGCCCCGGTGTGGCTGGCGCGCAGCGGGAACGCAAACCGCAAGACCGCCTTCGACCTGGTGGCGGTGGACAAGGGGGGCCTGCTCATCAACATGGACGCCCAGGCCCCCAACCGGGTGTTCGCCGAGTGGGCGCAGGCCGGGCGCTTCCGCCCCGGCCTGACCCTGCTCCGGCCCGAGACGCGCTGGGGCGGCTCCCGCTTCGACTTCTACTGGGAGGCGGGGGCGGCCCGGGGCTTCGTGGAGGTGAAGGGGGTCACTCTCGAGCGGGACGGCCTGGCCCTCTTCCCCGACGCCCCCACCGACCGGGGGGCCAGGCACCTGCGGGAGCTGGCCGCCGCCCGGGAGGAGGGCTATGAGGCGGCGGTGTGCTTCGTCATCCAGATGAAGGGCCCCCGGCGCTTCCGTCCCAACGGGGAGACCGACCCCCGCTTCGCCGCCGACCTGGCCGCCGCGGCCCGGGCGGGGGTGGAGGTGCTGGCCCTGGACTGCCGGGTGACGCCGGACAGCCTGACCCTGGACGCCCCGGTGCCGGTGGAGCTTTGACCGAGAGGAGAACGCGATATGGAGATCGAACGGAAGTGGGCCATGCAGGCCGCCCCCCAGCTGCCCCCCCGGTGCCGGCTGCGGGTGGAGCAGAGCTACCTGTCCCTGACCCCCGAGGTCCGGGTGCGCCGCTACCGGGACCTGGACAGCGGCCAGGTGCGCTATGACCTGACCATCAAGTCGGAGGGCACCATCGCCCGGGAGGAGGTCATCAAGGAGCTGACGGAGGAGGAATACGCCGTCCTGGCCGCCATGGCCGGGGGCGACCCCATCGTGAAGGAGTACAGCAATTACGACTTCGAAGGCCGGGTGCTGGAGTACTCGGCGGTGGACCCGGGCCGGGAGAGCGGCTTCACCTACGCCGAGGTGGAGTTCCCCACCCTGGAGGAGGCTGAGGCTTTCCGCGCCCCCGCCTGGTTCGGAAGGGAGACCACCCACGAGCCGGGCGCCCGGATGAAGGAGTACTGGAGACAGACCCGGCTGGCGGACTGAGCCCATCCGGGGCCGCCCCACGGAGACGGGCCCAAAAGTAAAGACCCGCCGCAAGGTCGTCCCTTAAGAGGACAGCAGTCCCCGTGCATGACATGAGCCGGGCAGGACCAGTGAAAGCACTGGCTCTGCCCGGCTCATGTCATGCACCCAAAGGTCATCCGCCTGGGCGCGCTGTGTCATATCAGATAAGCTCCACATCCATCATGAAGGCCTTGCAAAAGCGGGGGAAGGTCGCCCGCCCTCCTTCCCCCGGCAGCCGGCGGAGGAGCGCAGGACGGAGGGTTTCTCTCGGGCCCGGACGGCCGGCTACCGCCGGACGCCCCCCGGGTCGGTGAAGCGCTCCCGCAGCTTCTCCTCCAGCAGGCGGTCGGCAAACTCGTCCAGCTCCCGGCAGAACTCGCCGTACAGCTCCAGCAGCTGCCTGGCGTCGGCGGTGAGGGTGGCGCCGCCGCCGTGCTTCCCCCCCGACCGGCGCACCAGCAGGGGCCAGCCCAGGGCCTCCTCACACTGCCGGACGATGGTCCACGCCTTGGAGTAGGACATGTCCAGCGACTGGGCCGCCGCCCGGAGGGAGCCCAGCTCCCCCACCCGGCCGATCAGCTCGCCGATCCCCGGGCCGAAGCACTTCCCCTGGCCGAAAAAGCGCACGGTGAGCTGGGGATAGAGCCGCTCGATGCGCAGGGGGGGCAGCTCGTCCAGGGCCGCCAGGGCCGCCCGGTCGTCCACGTCGGCCAGCTCCTCCCGCTCGGTCTCCACCAGTAGCAGCCGGGACGGATGCCGGGCCGCCACGGCGCTGCCTCCCCGGTCGCCGGTGAGCTCCATCAGCTCCGGGAAAAACTCCGCCGGAAAGACCCGGGGGTTCCCCTGCCGCCCCCGCCAGGCCAGGGCCACGATCCGGTCCGGGGCCTCCCGGGCGGCCCGGATGGCCCGGGCCACCGTCTCCCGCCGCAGGCCGGGCTGGTCGGCCACCAGGAAGGCCGCCCAGCGGCACTCCCCCAGCGCCTCCAGCCCCAGCCGGAGGCTGTGGCTCACTCCCAGCTCCGGCGCCTCGTTTTTCACCGGGAGAAAGCCGTGCTCCTCCGCCATCCGGAGGACCTCCTCCTCCCCGGAGACCACCGCGCACCGGTCTGTCTCCCCGGTGGGGACGGCATCCAGCGCCCAGCGGATCAGCGGCCTGCCCCGGAAGGGGGCCAGCAGCTTGTCCCCGCCGAAGCGGCGCCCCTGTCCGGCTGCCAGCACCACGCAGCCGCAGCCCTCTCTTCTGTCCATCAAAAGCCTCCTCTCTCAGCCGTCTCCCGCCAGCAGGCGGTAGCCGTCCTTCTCCACCTGGTAGACCCCCTCCGCGTCCTGGGTGATCAGCTCCTCCGCCGCGCCGTCGTACTCCGCCCGCAGGCAGGTGCCGCAGCTGGAGCTGAGGACCCGGGGCACCGGGGTCAGCCGGGCGGGGTAGCCCCGCCCGGTCAGGTCCCGGTAGAGCTTCATGGCCCCCAGGTGGGTGTGGAAGGTCACCAGCAGCCTCCTCACGGCTTCTTCACCAGCAGGGTGAACTCGTCCGTCCCCGTCTCGGTCACCGTGACGGACGCCCCCTTGTTCTCTGCGAAGCGGGTGATGTTCTGCACCGCGCAGGCGTTGTCCACCAGCACCTCGAACTCGTCGCCGTTCCGGAACTGCCGCTGGACCATGATGACCGGCTCCGGGCAGGAGCGGCCTCTCGCGTCGATCTTTTCCATGTCAGTTGCTCCTTTCTCCGTCTCTCAGGTGTTCTTGGCCGGGGCCGCGGCGCGGCTCCGGAAGCGCTCCAGGTTGGCCAGGGTGATGGCGGCCACCACCACGAAGCCGATGATCACGGCCGCCTTGCCGTTGCCGGTGGGACCCGAGGTGGAGGAGGCCAGGCCGAAGTTGTGGCAGAAGGCGGCCCCCACCACCATGCCCAGCACGGCCACGGCGGAGTCCCCGTTGCCCTCCCCCGCCAGGATCAGCTGCCGTAGCGGGCAGCCCCCCAGCAGGATGGCCGACCAGCCCACCAGGGCCATGCCCAGGAAGTTCCACAGCCCGTCGGAGTGGGCCACCGGCTGCCCCGCGAAGCCGGGGGCAAAGCTCCCCAGGGCCAGGTTGCCGATCAGGGTGACTGCCAGGATGGCCACAGGGCCCATGAGGAGGTAGAAGTCCCGGAAGAGGACGGCGTCCCGGATGCCACCCACGGTGCACAGCCGGGTCCGCTGGGCCAGCACCCCCACCACCAGGCCGCAGGCCAGCGAGAGCAGGGCGGGAGCCCGCATGGAGCCGGGACCCTCGACGCTGAACTGGAGCAGCGAGGGGGCAAGCCCGAGGATGGCCAGCACCGCCACCGCGATCAGGGGGAACACCGCCCCCTCGGACCGGCTCAGGACATAGGAGCGGCGCAGGGAGAACCCGTTCTGCAGCGCCGCGATGCCCACCAGGATGCCGCAGGCGAAGCCCGCCAGTCCCACCAGGGCGTTCAGATCGCCGCCGCCCAGGCGGAGGATCATCCGCAGGGGGCAGCCCAGGAACATCAGCGAGCCCACCATCATGGCGAAGCCCAGCACGAACCGGGTCACCGGGGCGGAGCCGCCCCGCCCCTTGAACTCCCTGGTGGCCAGGGCCGCCAGGAAGGCCCCCAGGATCAGGCCGGGGATCTCGGGCCGGGCATACTGGACGTTGGCGGCGGTGTGGAGCCCCAGGGCCCCGGCGGTGTCCCGCAGGAAGCAGGCGATGCAGAAGCCCATGTTGGCTGGGTTGCCGCCCGCCACCAGCAGCAGGGCGGCCAGCCCCACCACCGCGCCGGTGATGAGGATCGGGATAAATTTCTTCATTTTGCAGTCCTCCTAACTGTGATTTCGTCTCTCTCTGTGATACAATGGAGCTGTCCCGCGGCACAGGCCGCGCACATTCGGTCTTTTGGGGGGATCCTCATGAAAACAGTCTATCTGGACCAGGCGGCGGGCAGCTTTCCCAAGGCGCCCGGGGTCAGCGCGGCGGTGGCCGGGCTTCTGGAGCATGGGGGCGGGAACATCAACCGCTCCAGCTACGCCCTGTCCACCGGCACCGGGCTGCAGGTCATGGCGGTGCGGGAGGAGCTGGCCGCCTTCTTCGGCTGTTCTGCCTGCGAGGAGCTGATCTTCACCCCCGGGGCCACCCAGAGCGTCAACCTGGTCCTGCGGGGGCTGCTGCGCCCGGGGGACCACCTGATCATCTCGGGCATGGAGCACAACGCCGTCTACCGCACCGCCCACGCCCTGACGGGAGCGGGCATCGCCCTGTCCGTGGCCCCCTGCGATGGGACAGGGGCGCTGGACCTGGACGCCCTGGACCGGCTCTTCCGTCCGGAGACCCGGCTGGTGATGCTCACCCACGCCTCCAACGTCTGCGGCACCATCCTGGACATCCCGGGGGCCGCCCGGCTGTGCCGCCGCCGCGGCGTCCCACTGGCTGTGGATGCCGCCCAGTCCGCCGGACATATCCCCGTCCGGCTGGACGAGCTGGGGGCGGACGCCGTCTGCTTCCCCGGACACAAGGGCCTTCTGGGCCCTCAGGGGATCGGCGGGGCAGCCCTGTCCCCCCGGCTGGCCCGGGCCATGACCCCCCTGATCACCGGCGGGACGGGCAGCTCCTCCGACTCCCCGGAGATGCCCGCGGAGCTGCCCGACCGCTTCGAGGCGGGGACGGGCAACCTGCCGGGCATCCTCGGGCTGGGGGCCGCCCTCTCCTATCTCCGCTCGGCGGGGCTGGACCGGCTCCGGGCCCATGAGGTCGCCCTCACCGGCCGGTTCCTGTCCGCCCTCCGGGGCTGCCCCCACATCCGGGTGCCCGGCCCCCCGCGGCCGGAGGACCGGGTGGGGGTGATCTCGGTGGACTTCCTCCGCCGGGACAACGCCGAGGCCGCCGCTGACCTGGAGGAGCGCTACGGCATCCTCACCCGCTGCGGCCTCCACTGCGCCCCCCTGGCCCACCGGACCCTGGGCACCTTCCCCCGCGGGACGGTGCGCTTCTCCCTGGGCCCCTTCACCGCCCCGGAGGAGGTGGACGCCGCGGCGCAGGCCGTTCTCGCCCTGGCCTGATCAGGTCACAAAGACGGCGCAGTCCTCCCGGGCCCGCTCCATCCGCCCCACGATCCGGACGCAGGGCAGCCGGTCGGACAGCTCGGCCAGCAGGGCCGGAGCCGCCTCCGGCCGCACCGCCATCAGCAGGCCGCCGGAGGTCTGGGGGTCGTACAGCACATCCATCAGCTCCCGGCTCACGCCGGGGGCTGTTTTCACATGGGGCTCGGCGAAGTGGCGGTTCCGGTACATCCCCTCGGGCAGAATGCCCAGCCGGGCCAGCTCCAGCGCCCCGGGCAGCACCGGGACCGCCCCGCTGTCCAGCACGGCGGTGACCCCGCCCCGGCCGGTCATCTCCAGGGTGTGCCCCAGCAGGGAGAAGCCGGTCACGTCGGTGCAGGAGGTCACCGGATAGCGCACCATCACGTCCCGGGCCGTCCTGTTGAGCTGGGCCATCTGCTCCACCGCCCGGGCGTAGACCTCCGGGTCGTCCATCTCCGCCTTGTGGGCGGTGGTGAGGATGCCGATGCCCAGGGGCTTGGTGAGCAGGAGCACGTCCCCCTCCCGGGCGGCGTCGTTGCGCAGATACCGCTTGGGGTGGACGAAGCCGGTGACGGCCAGGCCGTATTTGGGCTCCCGGTCATGGATGCTGTGCCCCCCGGAGATGATCACCCCCGCCTCGGCCGCCTTCTCATAGCCCCCCCGGAGGATGGCCCGCACCGCCTCGCCGGGCAGCTTCTCGGGCACGCACATGACGTTCAGGGCCAGCCTGGGCTCCCCGCCCATGGCGTACACGTCGCTGATGGCATTGGCGGCGGCGATCTGCCCGAAGAGGTAGGGGTCGTCCACGATGGGGGGGAAGAAGTCCACCGTCTGTACCAGGGCCAGCTCGTCGCTGATCTGGTAGACCGAGGCGTCATCGCTGGTGTCGAATCCCACCAGCAGACGCTCATCCCGCACCGCCGGCAGCCCCTTCAGCAGGGCGGACAGCATCCCGGCCCCCACCTTGGCGCCGCAGCCGGCGCACTCGGCCAGCTTGGTCATCCTGATCTCATCCACCGCTCTGTCCCCTTCCTTTCTGTCCGTGGAGGATGGCCTCCAGCACTCCGCCGCCCACCGCCCGGGCCTTGTCGGAGACGGTGAAGCAGTGCTCCAGCCGGCACCGGGGGTCCACGTCCCCCGTCTTCATCCCCGCCGTGACGGCGGTGCCGTCGGGCAGCAGCCCCCGGAGGATGCCGTCGATCTCCACCCGCACCGGCAGACCGGCCACCGTGCCCACCGTCTGCCCGGCCCGCACCCGGTCCCCGATGGCGGCGCCAGCGGCGAAGATCCCGTCCGCCGGGGCGCGGATCACCCGCTGGGTGGTGTAGCCCCCGATGTCGCCGGGGATGCCGGTGTCGGGGACGGGGCTGCCCGTGTAGAGCACCCGGCCCAGGTCGTGCCCCCGCTGGGTCTCCACCGCGGCGTGGCAGTCCAGGCCGGCGGTGAAGCCCGGCCCCACCCCCACCACCACCGGGGCGTCCGTCAGGGCGGTGCCGGTGTTCCGTTTGGCCACGATGGCGTCCACCAGGGCGCCGGGCTGGAGGGTCCGAAGCAGGCGGCACTCCGGGTCCACCGCCACCGCCACGAAGCCCGCCTCCGTCAGGCGCAGGCACTCCTCCCCGCCGGCGGCCAGCCGCCCGGGGATACCCTCCACCGCCGTCTCCCCCCGCCAGACCGCCGGAGAGAAGGCGACGGTGCACCGCACCGTGGTGGGGTGGGCCGTCTCTGTCATCACCACCTGAAAGCCGCTGCGGTACAGGCGGCACGCGATGCCGGAGGCCAGGTCTCCGGCGCCCTTGATCAAAACCAGCATGGTCCCATCGCTCCTATCCAAAGATCTCCCTCACCGGGTCCTCCTGCCGGAGGGCGGCCACCACCACCCGGCAGCCGGGCAGCAGGGCCCGGACCCGGGCCGCGGTCTCCTCCCCCGCCCGGAGGCGCTCCGGGCCGTCCGCCTTGTTCAGCAGGACCCGGAAGGCCGCGCCGGGGGGGACCCCCTTGCGCTGCCCCGCCGGGCTGGTGAGCAGCCGGGCCAGCAGCGCCGGCATCAGCGCCGCGTCGGGCGGGACCCCCAGCAGATGGCAGGCCAGCCCGCTGCGGAAGCAGACCGTGTCCAGCCGCCGGCCCACCGCGTCCAGCCCCGCCACCGCCACCACGCTGTCCGTGCCCAGGGGGATCACCGGCTCAAAGGCGCTGGGCGCCTTGGCGGGCAGGCCCTTGGCCCCGTCCGCCTCCGCCACCACCCGGTCGGCCAGGGCCAGAGCGGCCGCCAGGGCGGCCTGGCCCGGATGGTGGAGCTTACCGTCCGCTCCCGGGCGGCCCAGGCATACCGCGCTCCCCGGCTCCAGCGCCCGCTCCAGACCGGCTGCGCCGGTCAGGAGCGGCAGCCCCTCCGGCGGCCGGATCGCCGTGGTGGTGGTGAGCACCGCCCGGCCCCCCGCACCGGCCACCTCGGCCCCCAGGCGGTACATCAGGCTGGTCTTCCCTCCCCCGCCCACCAGGGCGGTGCATCCGCGCCCGGCGGGCAGGTCCAGCGCCTCCAGCAGGGTCACGCTCCTCACCTCCGTTATCGTTTTGAAAGAATAACCCTTCTCAAAGGCAGGACCCTCCTGAAGAGGGTCCTGCACCGCGCCCCCGCGCGACGGCCGGTCGCTGTCCCGGCGCCGCAGGCTGAGGCTCCGCCCTTGGGAGCGCGCAGCTCCTGGATCCGGTCGGCCGCTATGTCAGCAGCCCCGGCAGGAAAGTGGAGATAGGCTCGATGAAGGTGATGAGCAGCAGGGACACGATGTACAGCAGGATATACGGGATGAGGCACTTGGAGATGTACTTCATGTCGTATCCCAGCACGCTCTGGGCCACGAAGATGTTCAGGCCGAAGGGCGGCGTGAACATGCCAATGACCAGGTTCACCACGAAGATGATGCCCAGGTGGATGGGGTCGATCCCCAGGGCCACCGCCGGAGGCAGCAGCATGGGGGCCAGGATCAGGATGGCGGCGCTGGTGTCGAAGAAGCAGCCCACCACCAGCAGCAGCACGTTCAGCAGCAGCAGGAACTGGATCTTACCGTAGTCCTCGAAGTAGCCGGTGAGCCACTGGGGAAACTGGCTCACCGTCAGCGCCCGGGCGAAGAAGGCCGAGGAGGCGATGAGGACGAACACCTGTCCCACCGTGCGCAGGCCCTCCTTCAGGACCCGCAGGGTGTCCTGGGGCCGGATGTCCCGCATCAGCAGGCTGGCCACGCAGCAGTAGATGGCAGACAGGGCCCCCGCCTCGGTGGGGGTGACGAAGCCGCCGTAGATGCCGCCCAGCACGCCCACGGGGAGGATCAGCACCGGGATGCCCCGGAGCCAGGCCCTGCCGACCTCTCCCCAGTTGACCTTCTCGGTGGTGGCCCGCCGGCGGCTGACGATGATCAGGTAGATGCCGATGACCGCCACGATCAGCAGGCCGGGCAGGATGCCCGCGATGAACATGGTGCTGATGGAGGTCTCAGTGGCCACGCCGTAGATGATCATGGTGACGCTGGGGGGGATGATGGAGGACAGGCCGGCGGCGGAGACCACCAGGCCGGTGGCCATCCTGTCGTTCTCCTCCTTGGCGATGGGGCCGTGGATGATCTTGGAGAACACCGCGGTGGCCGCCGGGGGGGAGCCGGAGATGGCCCCGAACAGGGCGTTGGCCACCAGGCAGGCGATGGGCAGTCCGCCGCGGACTCCTCTCAGCAGGGTGGAGAAGCAGTCCATCAGCCGCTTGCCCAGCTGGCCGGAGGAGATGAAGCACCCGGCCAGCACGAAGAAGGGGATGGCCATCAGGCTGCTGTTGGTGACCCCCTCGAACATGGCGGTGAAGATGCTCTGGAGGGGCATGTCGTTGACGAATATCATCAGGTAGAGCCCCGAGCTCAGGATCGCCGTGTAGATGGGGAAGTTCAGGAGCATCAGGCCCAGCAGGATGATAAAGGCGGGAATGATCTCAACTGGGTTCATTCATCTTCCCTCCTTTGTTCAGCAGGATAATGGTCGCCCAGGCGACGATGTTCAGGGCGAAGCCCGCCACCGCAAAGGTGTAGAAGATCGCCTTCGGCCATCGCAGGGTGAAGGTGCGCAGGTCGCTGGCGATGGCCGAGTCGATGGCCACGAGCCCGTAGCGCACCACGATGACGCTCAGGACCACCACCAGCAGTCCGCGGATGACATACAGCACCCGGGCGGCCACCTCATTCTTCACCAGGTTGTCCAGCAGCCCGATGCACAGGGCCCCGTTGTGCAGCTCCAGATAGGGGAGGGTGAGGAAAAAGGCGCAGACGATCAGATAGGTGGTCAGCTCATCGCCCCAGGCGATACCGACGTCCAGGAATTTGCGGCAGACCGCATTGACCACGGCCATCAGGGTGCCAAGGCCGTAGAACACCGCGGCCACCGCGAAGAGAATATCCATGAGCTTTGTCACTGTGTCCCGACAGACTTTCATAGGACCTCCTTTCTCTCAGGGCCGGGAGGGGCGGCAGCGCCCCTCCCGGCCGGGGTGGGTCAGAAACATCCGGAAAGTCAGCCGCCGCTCTCGGCGCCGCCGGCCTCGTCGGCAGCCACCCGCTCCACCATGTCGTTGTAGACGTCGACGGCCTCAGGATAGGTCTCCAGATACCAGTCAGCGATGCCGTCCAGAGCCGCGTCGATGTCGGCCTGGAACTCCTCGCTGGGCACCACGACCTCCATGCCGGCCTCCTGCATCACCTCGTAGGCCTCGGCCACCTGGTTCTTCACATAGTCCACCTCGAAGTTGGCGGCGGTGTCGTTGGCCACGTCCAGCACGATCTGCTGCAGATCCTCAGGGATCTTGTCCCACCAGTGCTGGCTGATGGCGAAGATGGAGATGAAGGCGTCGCCGGGGGCCTCCAGCAGGTACTTGCCGCCGGCGGTCTGCAGGGACTGGGAGGAGTACAGGGTGATCTCAGAGGCTGCGCCGTCCACCGTGCCGTTCTGGAGGGAGGGGGCCAGCTCGCCCACGTTGATGGTGGAGGACACCGCGCCCAGCATTTCGATCTCCTTGAGCAGCATGTCGCTGGGGGTGCACCAGATCACCTTGCCCTGGAAGTCTTCGATGCTGTCGATCTTGGAGCTGGAGATGATGGTGCGGTCGGGCACCAGCAGCCAGGTGCCGGGGATGATCCCGTGGTTGATGTACTCCTGCTCCAGCAGGGTGTCCTGGGTCATCAGGATGTTCCACAGCTGCTCGCCGCCGCCGGGGAACAGGCCGGGCATCTCGGTGCAGGAGGCCGCGGGGAAGATCGTGGACCAATAGGCGGTGGGGAAGCAACCCGCATCCAGCGTGCCGTCCACCACGCCCTGGACCATCTCCGCCATGGTCCCGATGGAGCCGGAGGGGTAGCACTGCACGTCGATCCGCCCGCCGGTGGCCTCCTCCAGGGCCTTCTCATACTCCTCCATCCAGGCGACCTGCTTATCCCGGCCGCCGGTGCCGGTGCCGATCCGAAGGGTGTAGACCTCGCCGTCCGTGGAGCCGCCGGAGTTCTGGGCCGGGTCGTCCCCGCTGTCTCCACAGCCGGACAACACCAGCGCCAGCATCATCGCCGAGGCCATCAGTACCGCAAGCATTCTCTTTTTCATGTTCTTTCCTCCTTTTTTGTTTTACGGTCCAGGGTCTTGTGGATGGTTCATTTATCCCCGTGTTTCCAGTAGGGCGTCTTGAGGGGAAGCTCCGTCTGGAACACACCGGTGCGGTTGTAATAGGCCAGCTGCAGGGCAGGGGCCAGGGGGATGGTGGAGATCTCGCCGCAGCCCTTGGCGCCCAGGGCGGGGCCGTCGGCGCCGCGGTTGACGATGCGCACCTCGATCTCCGGGACCTGGTCCACCCGGGGCAGGCCCAGGGTGCCGAAGCGGGTGAGCACCTTCCCGTGGTCCACCTTGAACTCCTCCATCAGGGCGAAGCCCATGGCCATGGTGACGCCGCCCTCCAGCTGTCCCTCGATGTTGGTGGGGTTCACCGGCCGGCCCACGTCGGTGGCGGTGATGATCCGCTCCACCATGTCGTTCTCATCCAGCAGCGCCATCATGGTGGCGAAGGAGTAGGTCACGTGGGAGACCGGGTTGGGCTTGGTGGAGTCCATGGGGTCGGTGGGGGGGCTGAACTCCCCGTAGAACTCCCGGCCCTCCAGGGCGGACAGGTCGCCCCCGGCCTCCTCCAGAGCGGCCTTCAGCTGCCGGGCGGCGACGCACACCGCCTCGCCGGTGACCACTGTGTGGCGGGAGGCGATGGCCATGCCCGAGTCGGGGGCCTCGTCGGTGTCCGGGACGTGGAACTGGGTCTGCTCCGGCCGGACGCCGGCCACCTCGCAGAGCAGCTGGGTCTCCACCGTCCCCATGCCCTGGCCCACGCAGGCCGCGCCGCTGTGGATGTGGATCAGGCCGTCCCTCACCACCAGGCGGCAGCGCCCGGTGTCGATGAGGCCGGTGCCCGTGCCGCTGTTCTTGAAGCCGCAGGCGATGCCCGCGTCGGGATGGGCCTCGAAGTCGGCCCGGACGGCGTCCAGCGTCTCCACCAGGGCGCAGTCCTCCCCCATGATCTGGCCGTTGGGCATGGCCTGCCCCGGCCGGATGGCGTTGCGGTAGCGGATCTCAAAGGGGGAGATGCCCACCAGCTTGGCCAGCTTGTTCAGGTTGCACTCGGTGCAGAAGGCGGTCTGGGGCACGCTGAAGCCCCGGAAGGCGCCGCCGGGCACGTTGTTGGAGTACCAGGCCTGGCCCAGGATGTCCACGTTCTCATAGTGGTAGGGGCCGGTGCCCATCACGCAGGCCCGCTCCAGCACCGGGATGCCCGCCGAGGCGTAGGCCCCGTTGTCCCGGAGCACCACCGCCTTGGTGGCGGTGAGGTAGCCGTTCTCGTCGCAGGCGGTGGTGAACTCCATCTCCAGCGGCGGGCGCTTGGGGTGGATCTCCAGACTCTCCTGCCGGGTGAGGCGGACCTTCACCGGCCGCTTCAGGCACCAGGCCGCCAGGGCGGCGTGCTGCTGCACCACCATGTCGTTCTTGGCCCCGAAGGCGCCCCCCACCATCATGGCGGTGACGTGGAACTTCTCCTCCGGGATGCCCAGCATCAGGGAGCACTTCTTCCGGGACTCGTACAGCCCCTGGTCGCCGCAGTAGAGGTGGATGCCGTCCTCCCCCTCGGGCTCGGCCACGGCGCACTCGGGCTCCATGAAGGCATGCTCGTTGTAGGGGGTCTTGTACCTGGTGGTGACCACGTACTTGCTCTCCCGGATGGCCTTGTCCGCGTCGCCCCGGACGATGTGCCGCTCGCACATCAGGTTGGGCCGGTCCTCGTGGACCTGGACCTTCCCCTCCATGGACTCCTGGTAGGAGAAGATGGCGGGCAGCTCCTCATACTCCACCCGGATGAGCTTCTTGGCCTGCTCCACCACCTCGTCGTTCTCCCCCACCACCAGGGCGATGGCGTCCCCCAGGAAGTGGGTGGTCTCCCCCACCGGCACCAGCACGTCCCAGTCGGGGACGATGTAGCCGATCTTCTTGGCGCCGGGGATGTCATCGGCGGTGAGGACGGCGGCGATGCCGGGCAGGGCCCGGGCCTCCGCGGCGTCGATGGACAGCACCCGGGCCCGGGGATACTTGCTGCGCAGGGCGCTGCCGAACAGCATCCCGTCCAGGTAGAGGTCGTCGGCGTACAGGGCGGTGCCCAGCACCTTGGCCGGGGCGTCCACCCGGTGCATCCGCTCCCCCAACACCCCCAGGAACTCCCGGTGGGGGACGGCCTGACCGCTGCGGAAGAGCTCGGCGGCCAGCAGGATGGCCTTCTCGATCTTCACATAGCCGGTGCAGCGGCAGATGTTGCCCCGGATGGCCTTCTTCACGTCCTCCCGGGTGGGGGACGTGTTCTGGTCCAGCAGCGCCTTGGCCGCCATCACCATCCCGGGGATGCAGAAGCCGCACTGGACCGCCCCCGCCTCGGTGAAGGCGTAGGAGTAGACCTCCTTCTCCCGGTCGTTGAGCCCCTCGCAGGTGACGATGCTGTGGCCGTCCGCCTTGTCTGTGGTGATGACGCAGCTGCGCACCGGCTTTCCGTCCATAAGAACGGTGCAGCTGCCGCAGGCCCCCTCGCCGCAGGCGTTCTTCACGCTGGTCAGGTGCAGGTCGTCCCGCAGGAATTTCAGCAGCTTCTTGCTCTTCGTCGTGGAGCAGACCGCTCCGTTGAGGATAAAGGTCGGCATGATTTCCACCCTCCGTCCGTATGAGATCCCTCAAAGGTATCGTTATATAAATAAGATACCATGAGACCGCGGGCGTGGAATTCCAAATAAGTTCAGTTGTGATAACCAAATCGAATCGCCTGATCTTTTGTTTTTTGCACATTCTCATATATTCTTGCCTTTTGGTATTTAAGTGTGTTATACTTTGAAAAATCAGGTAAGGAGGACCGGGCATGGACAAAAATCAGTTGACCTACTTTGTCTCCCTCACCCAGGCGCTGAACTTCTCCCGGGTGGCCAAGCAGTATTTCATCTCCCAGCCCGCCCTCACCAACCAGATCGCCAAGCTGGAGGCGGAGCTGGGGGTCCAGCTGTTCAACCGGAGCAAGCACGGCGTCTCCCTCACCTTCGCCGGGTCCGAGTTCCGCCAGTACGCCGTCAACATCCTCAACCAGATGATGGAGGCGGAGAGCCGGATGAACGACGTCAGCAAGGGGGCGGTGGGCTTCCTGGACATCTCCTCCACCGCGGTGGCCGAGACCGTCATGACCGAGTACGTGGCCGTCTTCCACCAGCGCTTCCCCTGCATCCACATCCGCATGGACTGCGGCAACGGCGGCCATCAGGTGGGGCTGATCAACCAGCGGGCCTTCGACCTCTACTTCTCCGTGGCCCCCCTGCTGCGCTCCTTCGACACCATCGAGACCATCCCCCTGCGCCCAGACCGCTGCGCGGTGTACATCAACCGGCGGTACGCCCACCTGGTCCGGCCCGACGACCTGTCCGGCCTGCGCGCCCTCCCCCACATCATGGAGAGCAGCACCAACGCCCCCTTCCTCCTCCCCAAGATCCTGGACATCCTCTCCCTCCACGGGCTGGAGTCCTGCCAGAAGATCTACTACCCCCAGGCAGGCACCATCTTTTCCGCCGTCCAGGCCGGGCTGGGCTTTGCCATCCTCCCCTCCCACATGAACCTGGCCGTCTGGCCGGAGGACATCCTGGTGGTCCCCATCGCCGGAGAGGAGGCCTCCATCGAGCTGGCTCTGGGCTGGCACAGGGACTCCCAAAAGAACGCCGTGGAGGAATTCATCAAGCTGGCCCAAGAGCTCTACCCCGGCCCGTGACCCCTCCCCCCACCGAAAGCAAAAGCGCCGGACCGCCCACGGGCGGTCCGGCGCTCTTCTGTCCCCACTGAATTTCTAACTTTTAATTCCTAACTTTTATCCGTCACAGCTCCACGGCGAACAGCGCGGCGGCCGGCATCTCGGAGCCCCGCCGTCTGGCTGCATGATGGTCCTCATGCCGGATCTCGGAGAAAGTCGAGAAAATTCGGAGAGGGCGCTTCCCTGTCACCGCGCCTCCATGCTTTTCCGCAGAAGACGGTGTTTCGATATCAAATCACGATTTAGTGTATCGCGATTTGAATGCCATCTCTGTGCGCATCTTCGGATGCCGCAGCGCCTTTGGGGGAACGCGGCGCCGACGAAAAGGACAGCCGGCAGCGCTGCCGGCTGTCCTTTTTATAAGCATAACAAAAATCCCCCCTGCTTCCCGCAGGGGGATCGGAGCTGGCAGCCGGATTCGAACCGGCGACCGCTGGTCGTCGGTAAGGGTATATCATCGAAGGAGTGCTTGTTCGCAAAAACATTTCCTTCGCCTTAGAAAATATAGGTTGAATTTCTCCTATTTTTGAGTATAATAAAGACAGAAGGAGGGTGATCGTATGATGATCGATTCCAACGCCCTGGTGTCCATTACGGAGGCCAACCAGAATTTCTCCAAAGTGGCCCGCCTGGTGGATGAACAGGGTTCCGCCGTGATCCTGAAAAATAATGTGCCCCGTTACCTGATCGTAGAGTTCAGCCAGGCAGAACAGATGCAGACTGCCGAGAGTGAAGACGTCATGCAGATCTCGAAACGGCTCATCCAGCAAAACCGGGCAGCCTATGAGGAACTGGCCAAATGAGGGTCCTGAGCAAGCTTCAAATCTTACTGCTCCATCAGCAGCTGGTGGATGAGACCGGCGGCAGTCCGGGACTGCGGGACGAGGGGCTTCTGGATTCCGCTCTCAACGCGCCCTTTCAGGCGTTCGACGATACCAGCGCCTACCCTTCCCTCCAGCAGAAGGCCGCCCGGCTCTGCTATGGCCTGGTGAAGGATCACCCGTTCGTAGACGGGAACAAGCGGATCGGCGCCCACGCCATGCTGGTTTTTCTGGCGGTCAACGGCCTGGAGCTGTCCTATACGCAGCAGGAGTTGGCTGATATCATTCTCCAAGTCGCCGCCGGAGAAAAGGGCTATGAGGATCTGCTGGCATGGCTTCTCGCACACCAGCTGTAAACAAAAAATCACGGGGAGCCGCCTCCATGCGGCTCCCCCAAATCGTTCTCAGGCAGTTTGGGCAAGGATGACGGATGTTCCTGAAGTGCGGCTTTTTCCGGTGCGGCATAGCTGGCAGGGGATAGCTTCCGGTTGATACATCCGATGGACTTGCAGTAGATATCCACCTGCTGGCTCTTGCTTCCGTCCGCAGCCACTACCTTTTCATACACATGCGCTTGCCTCTGCTGACGCACGGGCAGCAAAAGTCCCTGATATATTATCGGATATCGTAATGCCTCTTTTGGAATACGACATCGGCACCGACGAGAAGAACAGCCGGCATCGCTGCCGGCTGTTCTTAAAGCAAACATAATAAAAATCCCCCTGCTTCCCGCAGGGGGATTGGAGCTGGAGATCGGACTTGAACCGACGACCTGCTGATTACGAATCAGCTGCTCTACCGACTGAGCCACTCCAGCGCATCGCCGGCTTCCCGGCAGGTGCGGCTATTATCATACTATACCGGCCCCGGCTTGTCAAGGAAAACCAGTCCGGTCTCCTCCAGGGCGATGAGGAACCGCCCCCGGAAGCCCGCCGTGCGCAGCCGGACGGCACACCGGGCCGCCCCCCGCAGATCCACCGGGGCGTCCAGGGCGGCGGCGCCATACCAGGCGGCCAGCAGGCCGCCCTCCCCGTCCCGCGCCTCCACGTCCAGGCTTCCCTCCTCCGCCTCCACCCGGACCCGGAGCCGGTCGCCCTCCCGGGGGACGAAGCGCCGGGACGCCATCCCGGAGAAGGACCGGTACCGGCCCTCCCACCGGCGGGGGCCGCCCCAGTCTCCGCCGATGCGGAACCCCGCGTGGGTGTTCAGCAGACCCAGGCGGTAGAGCACCAGGAGCAGCGCCGCCGTCCCGACCATGCCCGCCAGCCATTCCCAGCCCATCTCCGTCCCCCCTATACTCTGCGTATACCTCTCCTCCGGTTCGCCGGGGCTTCCGTCATTTTGACCGGAGCGGGCTCCTCGGTTTTGCCCCTCTTCTCCCCCCGTTCCGGGGCGTTTTTTCGACCTTTTTCTTTGCGTGTTTTTCTCCTTTTATTTACATAATTGTACGCCGGTAGTTTTTTTACAAGATGTTATCCACATTGTCCACAGGGTTTTCCACACCTACGTATCCCTTGCGGCGCAGCGGGTTCCTCTTGTTTATCCATCTTTTGTCAGAACTGGTATCCACAATTTCAACAGGTTGTTCCACAGCGTTTTGTTTACATAACGCATTTTCCGTTCCTCCGGGACACCCCACGGATTTTTCTCCGAAACTTTGCGCCGATTTTACTTGACAGCCTACCCCAGCGAGATGTCCCGGGTGGCATACCCGTTCAGGTCCGGCCCGGCCACATGGCCGGCCAGATATTCATAATACCCCTGGCAGCCGATCATGGCGGCGTTGTGTTCCCCATGGCGCCAAGGCTCCATGGGGGCCCCTCTGATTTGAAATGCTCGGGCGAAATGAATTCGCCCTGCGCAGATCCCCGCCGCTTGCGGCGGGGATCTCACGGCGCACTCGCGCCGCCCCGCCTTGCGGGGCCCCGGCGACAACGCCGCCTATCCCAGCGAGATGTCCCGGGTGGCGTACCCGTTCAGGTCCGGCCTGGCCACATGGCCGGCCAGATATTCATAATATCCCTGGCAGCCGATCATGGCGGCGTTGTCGCCGCAGAGCTTCAGCTCGGGGAGATAGAGCCTGTCCCCGCTCCGGGCGCAGGCGGCGGTGAGGTCGGCCCGGATGCGGCTGTTGGCGGCCACGCCGCCGGCCACCGCCACCCGGCCATAGCCCTTCTCCCGGGCGGCCTCCATGGCCCGGGGGACCAGAGAGTCGCTCACCGCCTGGCCAAAGCTGGCGGCGAAGGAGGGCAGGTCCAGCTCCTCCCCCTTCTGGGCGGCGTTGTGGATCAGGTTCAGGGCCGCCGTCTTGAGGCCGGAGAAGGACAGGTCCAGGGGCGCGTCGGCCACGTGGGCCCGGGGCAGCTCATACCGGGTGGGGTCGCCCCCTTGGGCCAGGCGGTCCATGGGCCCGCCGCCGGGATAGCCGATGCCCAGCACCCGGGCCACCTTGTCGAAGCACTCCCCCGCCGCGTCGTCCCGGGTGGCGCCTAGGATCTCCATGTCGGTGTAGCTCTTCACGTCCACGATGGCGCTGGTCCCCCCGGAGACGCACAGGCAGACGAAGGGGGGCTCCAGGTCGGGGTGGGTGATGTAGTTGGCGGCGATGTGCCCCCGGACGTGGTGGACGGGGATCAGGGGCACCCCCAGGGCGCAGGCCGCCGCCTTGGCGAAGTTCACCCCCACCAGCACTGCCCCGATGAGGCCGGGGGCGTAGGTGACGGCGACGGCGTCCAGGTCCTCCCGGCGCAGCCCGGCGTCGGCCAGGGCCCGCTCGGTCAGGGGGACGATGGCCTCCACGTGCTTCCGGGAGGCGATCTCGGGGACCACCCCGCCGTAGAGGGTGTGCATCTCGATCTGGGAGGCGACGCAGCTGGACAGCACCGTCCGGCCGTCTTCCACCACCGCCGCCGCCGTCTCGTCGCAGGAGGACTCGATGGCTAAGATCCGCATGTCACGCTCTCCTCCCTCACTGCTGCCAGTCCACCCGCTCCCCCGGGCCCCGGGCGGGGTCGTAGGGGATGCGGACGTAGCGCTCGTACTTGTCGGGGGCGAAGGTGTTGCGGTAGATGAACCGGTGCTCCGCCATGAGGGCATCGTCGTCCACCTGCCCCCGGGCCAGGTAGAGGGTCTTGTAGTGGACCCCGAACATGGCGGTGTCGTACCCCGCCGTGCACAGGCCGTTCCGGGCGTAGAAGCCCAGCCGGCGGCGGGCCATCTCCGGGTCGGGGGCGTCGTCGGGGTCCTCGCTCTCCCCGAAGATGACGGCGTCCGCCTCCGCCCGGGCCAGCTCCCGCAGGATGGCGGCCCCCAGGCCGCCGTTCCGGGCGCGGGGGGAGACGCACAGGTAGTCCAGCAGCCCCCACCCCGGGTGGCCCAGCCACAGGAAGGCCTCCCCCAAAATCTCCTCCCCGTCGAACAGGCAGTAGGGCCGGTACCAGCCCTCCGCCCACATCCGCTCCATGTTCTCCAGCGGCTTGAGCTCGGCGGCGGGGAAGGAGGGCCTCAGGTCCCGCTCATAGGTCAGTTTCAGCTGTTCCGGTGTGGCGATCTTCAGTTCCATGTGCAAACTCCCTTGTCATGAGGATGGCGTCCTCCCGGGGACGCTGATAGTAGTTTTTCCGGCGGCCCACCTGTTCAAACCCGTGCTTCAGGTAGAGCTGGATGGCGGGGCCGTTGCCCGCCCGGACCTCCAGGGTGAGGAAGGACAGGTGGGCCTGCCCGAAGCGGCAGAACACCTCCAGCAGGGCGGAGGCCACCCCCTGCCCCCGGGCGTCGGGCCGGACGGCCACGTTGTCGATGTAGCCCTCGTCCAGCACCGCGTGGAGCCCGGCATAGCCCAGCACCCTGCCCGTCTCGTCCTCGGCCACCAGAAAGCTGGCCTGGGGGTCATAGAGGGCGTCCTCCAGCAGCTTCTCGCTCCAGGGCTCAGCGAAGCAGAGCTTCTCCAGCCCGGCGATCTCCGGGATGTGGCTGCGGTCCATGGGGACGATCTTGTAGTTCATGGTATCCTCTCCTTTGCGGCCCCGGGCCGGGCTCGGGCGCGGGGCGATGCGCCGCGGCGGCGGGTCAGTGCGCCTCCGCCCAGCTCTTGCCCCACTTGGCGTCGGCCATCAGGGGGACGGAGAGGTCCATGACCCCCTCCATCTCCTCCCGCAGCAGCCGGGCGGCCGTCTCGGCCTCCCCCTCGGGGCACTCCACGATGAGCTCATCGTGGACCTGGAGCACCAGCCGGGCCTCCAGCCCCTCCTCCCGCAGGCGGCGGTCCACCCGGATCATGGCCAGCTTGATGATGTCGGCGGCGGTGCCCTGGATGGGCATGTTCAGGGCCACCCGCTCCCCGAAGGAGCGCGTGTTGAAGTTGGAGCTCTTCAGCTCGGGCAGCCAGCGCCGCCGGCCCAGCAGGGTGGACACGTACCCGTCCTGCCGGGCCCGCTCCACCACCGCGTCCATGTAGGCCCGGACGCCGGCGTAGTGCTGGAAATACTTGTCCATATACTCCCTGGCCTCGGCCACCGTCACCCCGATGTCCTGGGCCAGCGAGAAGGGCGAGATGCCGTAGACGATGCCGAAGTTCACCGCCTTGGCGGAGCGGCGCATGAGAGGGGTGACCTGCTCCGGCGGGACGCCGAAGACCTGGGCGGCGGTGGCGGTGTGGATGTCCGCCCCGGAGCGGAAGCCCTCGATCATGGCCTGGTCCCCCGCCATGTGGGCCAGCAGGCGCAGCTCGATCTGGGAGTAGTCGGCGTCCACCAGCACCCTGCCCGCCGGGGCCACGAACATCCGCCGCAGCTCGGCCCCCAGCTCGGTGCGCACCGGGATGTTCTGCAGGTTGGGCTCGGCGGAGCTGAGCCGGCCGGTGGCGGTGACGGTGTTCTGGAAGGTGGTGTGGATGCGCCCGTCGGGGGCGATGAGGGGGGCCAGCCCGTCCACATAGGTGGACTTGAGCTTGGCCAGCTGCCGGTAGTCCAGCACCGCCTCCACGATGGGGTGGCGGCCCCGAAGCTTCTCCAGCACCTCGGCGCTGGTGGACCAGCCCGTCTTGGTCTTCTTCACCGGGGGCAGGCCCAGCTGCTCAAAGAGGATGCGGCCCAGCTGCTGGGTGGAGTTGATGTTGAACTTCTCCCCCGCCAGGTCGTAGATGGCCTCCTCGTCGGCCCGGATGCGCCCCTCCAGCATCTCGCCGAAGGCGGTGAGGGCCTGCCGGTCCACCAGCATCCCGGCCCGCTCCATCTCCGCCAGCACGGGGCACAGGGGGAGCTCCACCTCATCAAACACCCGGTCCAGCCCCAGCTCGGCCAGCCGGGGGGCCATGGCCTCCTTCAGGGCCCCGATGAGGGCGCAGTGGGACAAGAGAGCCCCCAGCACCGCCGCCTGGTCGGCCAGGGGGGTGAAGGCGTCCTTGGCCAGGTAGGTGTCCCCGGCCTTGGGGAACTCGTGGTTGAGCCAGGTCATGCCCAGCCGCTCCAGCTCATAGCTGCCGTCGGTGGGGGCCAGGAGATAGGCGGCCAGGGCGGTGTCGAAGACAAAGCCGCCCCCCCGGATGCCCTCGTCCAGCAGCCGGGACAGCAGGGTCTTGACGTCGTGGGTGTTCTTCTTGATGTCGGGGGCCATGAGGGCCTTCAAAATATCGTTGTAGCCCTCCAGCTGGTCGGCCCGAAGGATGGCGGCGTGGCTGTCGCTCTCGCTCTCCCAGTGCTCCACCACCACCACGTCCAGAGAGGGCAGGGCCAGCACGTCCACGCTGTCCCTTGTCCGCCAGAGGGCCAGCAGCTCCTCCGCCCGGGCCCGGTCGGTCACGTCCTCGCTGGTGCAGGTTCCGGTGAACTCCGCCTCCGCCGGGGCCTCCCCCTGGGGGGCCTTCAGGCCCAGCTTGTCGATGAGCTTGTGGAACTCCAGCTTCAAAAACAGGTCGTAGAGGACGGGGACGTTGGGCTCCTTCCGCAGGTTGGCCTCGGGGGTAAAGTCGATGGGGGCGTCGGTGTGGATGGTGGCCAGGTCGAAGGACATCCGGGCCATCTCCTCCCCCTCCTGGAGCTTCTTCACCACGCTGGGCCTGGCGGGGGAGCCGTCCTCCATCTCCACGCCGGGCAGGGCCCGGTAGAGCGCCTCCACCGACTGGTAGCGGCGCAGCAGGGACAGGGCGGTCTTCTCCCCCACCCCCTTGACGCCGGGGATGTTGTCGCTGGTGTCCCCCATGAGGGCCTTCAGGTCCACCATGTGGACGGGGTCGAAGCCGTACTCCTCCCGGAAGGAGTCGGGGGTGACCTCCCGGGTGGTGGTCTGGCCCATGCGGGTGGTCACCAGCAGCACGTGGGTCCGGTCGGTGACCAGCTGCAGGGAGTCCTTGTCCCCCGTCACCGCCAGGCAGTCCCAGTCCGTCCCGGCGCACCGGGCGGCGATGGTGCCGATGAGGTCGTCGGCCTCCCAGCCCTCCAGCTCGTACCGGGGGATGTTCATGGCGTCCAGCACCTGCTTGAGGATGGGGATCTGGGCGGCCAGCTCCTCGGGCATGGCCCGGCGGGTGGCCTTGTAGCCCTCATAGGCCCGGTGCCGGAAGGTGGGGGCCTTCAGGTCGAAGGTGACGCACAGGGCCTGGGGCCCGTACTGGTCCAGCAGCTTGAGCAGGATGTTGAGAAAGCCGTAGACGGCGTTGGTGGGCAGGCCCTCCCGGGTGGAGAGGGCGTGGACGCCGTAAAAGGCGCGGTTGACGATGGAATTCCCGTCCAGGACCATCAGCTTCATGGCAGAGCTCCCTTCCCCCGGCGCGGCCGGGGCATCGTGGTACAGAGGATATTATATGCGCTTTTGCCGCCGCTGGCAAGGGCGACTCGCGCCGGGCGGCGGGCCGGAAACGAAAAAAGCGCCCTGCCGGGCGGCGGGGCGCGCTCCAGGGCGGGCTCGGAGGCCGCGGCCGGGAAAAACAGGACCGGCAAGGCCGGATGGGGGGTCCATCCAGTCTTGCCGGTCTGAGGGCGCAGGCGCCCAAATTTGCTGTGCTCAGGCTGATCTCTAGTCCAGATCAGGTCCAGAACTGCTGGACTTCCTCGGCCATCTTCTCGTTGAACATGGCGATGCCGGCCTTGATGGCGTCCCGCAGCAGGACAACGGCGAACATGAGGAAGGAAACGCCCTCGATCAGGTAGAAGGGCCAGTAGGGGATCAGCAGGTTCGCGGTGCAGGTGTGCTTCACCGTGATGGACAGGTACATCTCCTGGAACACGGCCACGGTGGCGAAGGCCATGGTGACGGTGGTCAGCAGAGAGGTGACGGTGAAGAGGAAAAAGCGCAGCTTGGTGGGCATCATGCTCAGGAACATGGTCACGTGGATGTGGCCGTGCTGCGTCTGCACATAAGCCCAGGAGGAGAAGATCAGAGCGCTCAGCATCACCTGGGTCACCTCGACGCCGCCGGTGATGTTATACCCCACATAGCGGGCGACCACGCAGATCACGTTGAAAAACATGATGAACGCGATGACCACCATGGAGATATAGCTGATGAACTCACAGATCTTATCCGTGACTTTCGTAAATCCATGCATAGTTGACAATCGTCCTCCCTGTAAAATCCCTTGTCGAAAGGAACGGGGATCTGCCGGCGGCGGGGCGGGGGACCGCCCCGCCGCCGGACTTGATGCTGTTCTTGCTCAGGTCCCGAGGGACCGTTCAAATCACTCCAGGGTGATGCCCAGAGTGGCGGCGTTGGCCTCCAGGTCGGCGGTGGCCACGTCGGAGGTAGCCCACTGGTCGATGGTGAACTCGGTGTCGTAGATGTTGGCGTACTCAGCGGCGTACTTGTCCACGATGGCCATGCACTGATCGTAGATGGCCTGGCCGTCCAGCCCGTCATAGGAGTTCAGGAAGGCGATGTACTCGCTGTGGACCTGATTCTTGATGCTGTCGGAGGTCATGAAGTCGTACAGCTCAGCGGAGGGCTCGTAGATCTCGATGCCGACGGACTCCATCTCAGCAGAGGTGGTGAACACGCAGGTATCCCAGTACCAGCCGGCCATGTCAGCGGCGTAGGCGCCGGAGTACAGGTCGATGGCGTTCTGGATGTGCTCGGGCATGCCGTCATACTTGGCCTGGTTCATGATGACGAAGCAGGGGGAGGTGGACACGCAGTAGTCCATGGCATAGCCGATAACGTCGTACAGGTTGAAGCAGTCGATGTTGTGGTAGTCGTTCATGCAGCCGTTGACGATGTTCTTCTCCAGGTACTCATAGGTATCGGAGGTGGACACGGTGACGGGCTCCATGCCGACGGCGGACACCCACAGGCCGGCGGTGGTGCCGGCGGTGCGGAACTGCAGGCCCTTCAGGTCGTCAGCGGTCTCCACCTTGCCGTAGGCCTTAGTGGTGGACAGGATGCCGGGGCAGTTGCCCTGCAGGGCGATGACCTTGACGGTCTCCCACTCGGCAGCGGCCTCGGGGATCTCAGCGGCCATGTCCATGAAGACCTTGGAGCCCATCTGGGCGGAGTTGATGCCGTTCAGGGGCAGCTGGATGAACTCAGCGATGGGGAACTGGCCGGAATAGAAGGCCGCAGCGCCCCAGGCCATGTCGGCATTGCCGGCCTCGACAGCGCCGAAGGCCTCGCCGCCGCCGTACAGGGAACCGCCGTTGAAGATGGTGAACTTCAGGGTGTCGGTGGAGTTGGCGGCGACATAGTCGCTCATCAGGTTGCCCAGGTCCTCCATGTACTGGGCGCCCTTGGAGACCTCAGAGTCATGGTTGGTGACGATGATCTCGTACTCCTTGCCCTCGCCGGGCAGGCCGGCGGTGTCGCCGGTCTCAGCGGGGGTGCCGCCGGTCTCAGCAGGGGTGTCGTTGTTGCCGCAGGCGGTGAGCAGAGCCAGGCACATAGCCATGGCCATGATCAGAGCCAGGATCTTGCGCAGTTTCATTCTTTTTTCCTCCTATTAGTTTATTTTTTCCCTCTTCCAGGGGTCTCACGAAGTCGCGTGCGCGGAGCGGAAGTTCCGCGCGGGGGTCATGCGGAGGCCGTCAGCCTGCCACGTAGTTGGGCAGCCACAGGGCGGCCTGCGGGAAGATGATGATGATGGCGATGGCCACGATCATGCCGCAGACCATGGGCGCCACGCCCTTGAAGATGCTCCAGAGCGGGACGTCCTTTGCCACGCCGGCCACGATGTACACGTTCATGCCCACGGGCGGGGTGATCAGGCCGCACTCCATGACCATGATCATCACGACGCCGTACCAGACCATGTCGAAGCCCAGGGCCTCCATGATGGGCTGGAAGATGGGCACGGTCAGCATGACCATGGCCAGGGAGTCCATGAAGCAGCCCAGGATGACGTACATGATGATGACGGCGACCAGCACGACATAGCGGTTGACGCCCAGGCCGGTGATGAAGTCGGCCATGGTCATGGGCAGACGGCTGAAGGCCAGGAACTGACCGAACACGTAGGCGCCGATCAGGATGAAGAGCACCATACCGGTGGTCTTCAGGGTGTCACGCAGGCAGGCCACGAAGCTCTTCCAGGTCAGCTGACGCTTGAAGGCCATGAACAGCAGGCCCACGAAGGCGCCCACGCAGGAGGCCTCGTTGGCGGACAGCAGGCCGGAGAACATGCCGCCGATGACGATCGCGAAGAGGATGATCATGCCCAGGCCGCCCTTGATGGCGATGATCTTCTCCTTCCAGGTGTACTTGATCTCGTTCTTGGGAGCCAGGGAGGGCTTCACGTGAACGGTGATCGCGATGGCGATGATGTAGCAGATGGCCAGGATGATGCCGGGGATGATGCCGGCGGCAAACAGCTTGCCGATGGACTGGCCGGCCACGATGCCGTAGATGATGAAGCCGGTGGAGGGCGGGATCAGGATGCCCAGGGTGCCGCCGGCGGCGATGGAGCCGCAGGCCATGCCGGGATTGTAGTTGTACTTCTTCATCTCAGGCAGCGCCACGACGCCCATGGTGGCGGCGGTGGCGGCGGTGGAGCCGCAGATGGCGGAGAAGGCGGCGCAGGCCGCCACGGTGGCCATGGCCAGGCCGCCGCGCAGGCTGCCCAGCCACTTGTTCGCGAAGTCGAACAGATCCGACGATATGCCTGACATATACGCGAATTGTCCCATCAACACGAACAGCGGGATGACAGCGAAGGAATAGGTCGTCGCCTGTGTGAAGGGCACGGTGCTGAACACGGTCATGGCCGGCGTGAAGCCGCGGAAGAACCACACGCCGAAGAACCCGACCGCCATCATCGCCGCGCCGATGTTCATACCGGCAACGAGGAGGATCAGCAAGATGATGATGCCGATCACAGCGATCATAGTGTTGCTCAAGTTTTCTACCCCCTGTGTTTGAACTCGAATGCGTTTCCTTGACCTGTGGACGCCGCCTTTCGTCAGAGACTTCCGCTTCCTCTCACCAAGGGCGATGTCCGCAGATCTGCGGACAGGCGAAAGGGGCACGCCCCTTTCGGATCTTGCGGCGGATCGTCATTTTGCGCAAAATGACCCCGCCTCGAACCGTCTGTATTCTATCATTCTTCCCTCCAAAAATCTAATATTCTTTTGATTATTTTTCACATAACCCTTTATTTATGTTGGCATCTGTGTTATAATGTCCTGGCAATGGAGCGGCGCTGTCCCCGGGGGGCGGACGGGCCGGGAGCCTCTGCGCCCCAGCCGTTCCCGCCCCCGGGGCGGCGGAGCTCTCTCCCCCGCCCCTCCGGCGGGCCGGAGGGGCGGGCCGCCGAAAACGGGCGCCGGAGGCTCCGGACGGCTGAAAATTTTTTTCTTCTCCATACCTATGAAACGGGGTGCGATCTATGACACAGGCGCAGATCTCCTGCTTCCTGGCGGTGGCCAACTGCCTCAGCTTCTCCAAGGCCGCCCAGGAGCTCTACATCTCCCAGCCCGCGGTGAGCAAGCAGGTGGCCCTCATGGAGCAGGAGTTCGGGGTCCCCCTCTTCGACCGGACCCGGAAGACCATCCAGCTCACCGAGGCGGGCCGGCTGTTCTATCAGCTCTTCTCCCAGTTCAACGCCGACCTGAAGGCCACGCTGGAGAAGGTGCAGGCCCTGGAGGTCACCCGCCGGGGAGAGGTGCACATCGGGTGCACCATCAACTGGGACATCTCCAACCTCTACAGCCCCATCCAGACCTTTTTCAGCCAGAAGTACCCCCAACTGAAGCTGTTCTGGGACGGGTACTTCTTCGACGACCTGATCCCCGCCCTGAAGAGCGGGAAGGTGGACGTGATCTTCTCCCTGGACATCTTTCTGCAGGACTACCCCGAGCTGGTGACCCGGAACCTGACCAAGATCCGGAGCATCCTGCTCTACTCCGCCCAGCACCCGACGGCCCAGGCGGGGCGGCCCGCCCTCCAGGACTTCCGGGACGACACCTTCTTCATGCCCTACACCAAGACCAGCAAGGCCCTGCGGGAGAGCATCGTCCAGGAGTGCATGGAGGCGGGTTTCTCCCCCAAGATGGTGAACAGCCCCGACTACTCCTCCATGCTCCTGCAGATCCAGAGCGGCGCCGGCGTCATGGTCACCGACGAGTGGATGATGTCCAAGAACAACTCCCTCTTCGGCCACCTGAACATGGGCTATGAGCACACGGTGGGGGTGGCCTACCTCCAGAACGGCGAGAACGTGTCCAAGAACCTGTTCATCAGCGAGCTGCTCTTCTACTACAAGCAGATCTTCCACCCGGAGGGGTGAGGCGATCTCCCACCGGGGCGATATACATTATAATAATATGGAAGCGCTGTTTTCCCCTGCGAAAAAAAGCCCCGGGACCGGACGCCGGTCCACGGCGAAGCGGGAGCCTCCCGATGGGAGGCTCTCTCTTCACGGCTCACGCCTTTTTCATGGGCAGGTCGCCCACGTTGAGGTCCTTTTCGGTGTCCAGCCCCTCCAGCAGGATGGGCTGATACCCGGGGGCGGTGATGCGCAGGTCATACCGGCCCACCGGCAGGTCCCGGAACCAGAAGTCGCCGAAATCGTCGGTGGCCACGTCCCAGTTCTTGGCCCCGTCGCTGAGGTGGCAGCGGGCCCCCTCGATGATCTCCTGCTCCTCCGGGTCGAAGAGGGTGCCGGCGATGAACCGGCCGGGGATGTTCCGGTAGTAGACCTTGGGGCCCAGGCCCAGCTCGGGCTTGAGGACCTCGGCCCCCCGGATCAGGTCCTTGAGCTCCTCCTCCTCGCCGAAGCGCAGGGCGTCGGTGGGGCAGGCCTCCACGCAGCGGGGCACCTTCTCCCCGTTGTCCAGCAGGTGGGCGCAGCCGGTGCACTTCTGGGGGAGCTGGAGCTCCTCGTTCCAGTAGACGGCCCCATAGGGGCAGGCGTCCACGATCTGCCTCTGGCCCACGGCCTTCTCCGGGTCGATGATCACCAGGCCGTCGTCCCGGCGGTAGACCGCGCCGTCCCTGGCGGCGGCCATGCAGGGGGCGTTGGCGCAGTGGTTGCACATTTGGGAGATATAGTGGATCTTCACCTTGGGCATGGTGCCGCCCACGTGCTCCTCCACCCTGCACCAGAACTGCCCGATCTCGGGCTGGGGCTTGGCGTAGGGGGTCCAGTCATTGCCGCAGTGCTCGTCCTTGCAGGCCAGCTGGCAGTTATAGCAGCCGGTGCACCGGGCCACATCCACATAAAATACCTTTGCCATCTCAGTTGCCCTCCTTATCGGCGTCGATGAGCCAGCCCTCCAGGCAGACGCCGGTGGCGTAGTCCACCTTGCGGGCGAAGGCCTCGGGGTGATCCCGCTTCCAGCCCTCCATCTCCTCGTCGGTGACCTTGGCCACCTCCACCAGGAAGCCGCTGGTGGCCATGCCGGTGCAGTTCTTGGAGGTCATGCCGGTGGGGGTGATGGAGTTGATGCAGCCGCCCCGGTCCAGCCAGCCGGGGATGATGGGATCCAGCCGGGAGCCGTGGTCCACATAGCAGGTGCGCACGTTCAGCCGCTCGGTGACGTAGGCGCCGCACAGGACGATGCCCCGCTCGTTGAACACCTTGACGATGTCGCCGTGCTGGATGCCGCGCTTTTCGGCCTCCGCGGGGTTGAGCCACACGGGCTCGTACTGATAGCCGTCCTTGCCGCGGATCTTCATGGTCTCCACCTCGCGGTTCCAGACGATGTCGTCGCACTGGGCGTGGACGCGCCAGCGGCCGTGGTTGGACATGCACAGCAGGGGGTACTTCTTGGCCCGCTCGCTGCTCAGCCGCTCGTCGTGGGTCTCGCTCTTCTCCACCCAGTGGGGGACGGGGGGACGCTCGGGGTCGTCGGGCATGTACTTCTCGATGTCGGTGGAGGAGTACTCCAGCAGCCCGGTGGGGGTGGTCAGGGGGTTGCCCTTGGGGTCCTTATAGAAGTTGTACAGGCCGGCGGGGACCTCCTGGGCGTCGGGCTTGCAGGGGATGACGAACACCTTGCGCTTCTGGAACTCCTCCCAGGACATGGTGTCCTCGCAGCCGGTGGCCTTGTAGAAGAAGCGGACGCGGTCCTCCTCGGTGAGGCCGCCGCCGGTGTAGGCCCGGACGTACTCGGGGCCCAGCTTCTCGGCCACCTTGACGCACACGTCGAAGTCGGACAGGGACTCGCCGATGGGCTCGCAGCAGGGGCGCTCCAGGTAGATGGACTGGAACACGCCGGAGGAGAAGTCGTTGCCCAGGTCGTTCATCTCGTGCTTGGTGGCCACGGGCAGGATGATGTCGGCGAAGTAGCAGTCGTTCTCCATCCAGGGGTGCTGGGCCACGATGGTCTCGATGGAGGGGTGCTGATAGGCCTCCACGAACAGGTTGCCGTGGTTCCAACAGGTGACGTTGCAGGGGGCGTCGGTCCAGATCATGTGGACCCGGCTCTGGCCCGGACGGGGGTAGACGATCTTGTCGAACTGGAACTTGTTGGTGGGCTGCCGGTAGTTGTTCTTGTCGGGCACCTGGCTGGTGGAGAACATGTGCATGCCGTACCACTCGGCGTGGCCGTCCACGATGGCCTTGTGCACCAGGCAGCGGGGGATGAACTGGGTGGGCGGGGGCAGCTGCTTGAACAGCTCCACCAGCTCGGGCACCTTCTTCTGCTGCTCCGGGTTGAGGACGAAGCGCTTCATGTTGATCTCGTCGGGCAGGTCCCCCTTGATGGGACGCAGGGCGTCGCAGATGTGGGGCATGGCCACCGGCTTGACCGGGGTGAAGGGGACGGGGAAGTCCTTGGCCCACATGTTCCACTCGATCATCTTGGTCTGGTGGACGCCGGGCTTGCCCAGGCCCCGCATGCCCAGCAGCATGATCTCCAGCCGGGCGGGCTCGGAGGAGTAGGGCCCGCGGATGAAGCTGCCGCCGTTGCCGTGGAGGATGCTGACGGTGCGCTTGGCCCAGTGCCGGGCCAGGGCCTTGATGGTATAGACGGGGACGCCGCACTTCTCGCTGGCCCACTCGGGGGTCTTGGGCTGGCCGTCCTCCTCGCCCATGACGTAGGCCACGAACTTGTCGAAGCCGTAGGTGTGCTGGGCGATGTACTCCTTGTCGTAGGTCTCCTCCTTCAGCCAGAGGTAGGCGATGGCCAGCTGGAGGGCCGCGTCGGTGTTGGGCAGGACGGGGATCCACTTGTCGGCGTGAACGGCGGCGCCGTAGTTCAGGTCAGGACAGATGAAGATGGACTTGATGCCCAGCTCGCTGAACCAGAAGCACAGCCGGCTGGGCAGGTGCATGCCGAAGCCCAGGGGGGTGACCTCCGGGTCACAGCCCCAGAACAGCAGGCTGTCGCAGTGCTTGGCCATGTCGGGGATGAGGTTGGCCTGGGGGGCCATCTCGCCCACCGGCTCGCAGCCCCAGACGTGCTTGGCGCCCCAGTACCACCCCTCCCAGGAGTCCATGTTGCGCATCTGCAGGGTATAGCCACCCATGAGGGAGAGCAGCCGGTTGGGGCAGCCGTGGGAGGGGGCCACGTTCTTGCCCTCGCCGTGCATGTCCGACTCGCACAGCACCGCCTCGGGGCCGTAGGTCTCCTTCATGCGCAGCAGCTCGTCGGCGCAGATCTGGGCGGCCTCGTCCCAGCTGATGCGGACGTACTTGGACTTGCCCCGGTTCTGGGGGTTGCGCTCTCCCTTGGGGTCCCAGTCCACCCGCTTCAGGGGATAGCGCACCCGGTTCCTGGAGTACACCCGGGACTTGTAGCCCAGGCCGAAGTGGGTGGTGATCACCCGGTCAGGGGGCACGAAGGTGCTGCCCCGGGCCTCCATGGTCCAGGGGTTGCAGTTCTTCTCCACATACTCCTTGTCGTAGAAGTAGGGCCGCATCCGGGTGATCTTCCCGTCGTTGGAATCCACGTTCATCAGGCCGCCGCTCTCCGGCCCCATGAGGCTGAAGCTGACGACGTTCTGAACGTCCGGCTTGAATTTGTTGCTCAATTCGATGGCCTCCTTTGCAAAGTGTTCCGCCGTGGGCCGCCCCCGGCGTGGGCTCCCCGCGGGGGCTCCGGCGGGCGGTGTTCTCTTATATTCATAGTATACCGGATCATTGGGGACAGGGGAAACAACCTCTTCCGATGGATCACTACTTTTGGTTGTTGCTTGGCAAGAGGGGCGGGCGGCCAACTCTCAGCACAGTATATTCTACAACTTTTCTTTGTCCTTTTCAACCATAAGTTGTAAATCTTCCGATTTTCCTGTCCCACGGCTCCCCCCTGCCCGCTTCTCTGTGATTCCATTTTTCTATCAGGATGTTCGTTCTCTCTATGACATCTCTCATTTTTTCCACTTTTCCGGCGGTTCCGCTCTCTTTTTTTCGCTTTTCTATTCCATTTCTCTCCGAAAAGGGATATGATATTTCTGTATCACGGCCGGCCGCCGGTCCCGAGGAGGTGCCCCCTTGCTGAACGAGAACAAGATCCGATGTTTTCTCTCCCTGGCGGAGACGCTGAACTTCACCATGACCGCCAGCCTGCTCTATCTCAGCCAGCAGGCCGTCAGCAAGAACATCACCAGTCTGGAAGAGGACCTGGGGATGCGGCTGTTCACCCGCACCTCCCGCTCGGTGGAGCTCACCCCCGCGGGGAAGCAGTGCTATGCGCTGTTCTCCTCCCTGTCCCGGCAGTACGGCGCCCGCATGGCCGCCATCCGGGGCGCGCTCGACCAGAGCGCCCGGCACCTGGCGGTGGGGCTGCAGCACTTTCTGGACTTCGGCGGCGCCTGGGAGCACGCCTGCGCCGCCCTGCGGGCCGCCATCCCCGACCTGCAGCTGGAGACTCCCCGGTACAGCCCCTCGGAGCTGCTGGAGCGGCTGCGCTCCCACCGGCTGGACATGATCCTCATCTATCAGCGCTTCGTCCTCAATGAGACCGGGCTGAAGTCCACCCATCTGACCTCCTCCCCCCGGCTGCTCATGGTCTCCCCCAGCCACCCCCTGGCGGCGCCCGGGGCCGACTACCTCACCTTTGCCCGCGAACCCCTGGTCTCCGACATCCTCCGGGGGGAGAGCCGGGAGGCCTTCGACCTGCGCATCCAGCGGGACCTGGACGTGCTGGGTCTGGCCCCCGCGCAGGTCATCTGCGTCTCCGACCGGGACACCGCCTACACCTACGCCGAGACGGGCCTCGGCGTGGTCATCGGCACCGAGATGAGCCGCATCGCCCACTCCCGCCGGCTGGTCAGCTACCCCACCAGCGCCGTGGAAAACCTCCTGCTGGTCTGGAATCAGCGGGACGAGAACCCGGGGGTGGAGAAGTACGCCCGCCTGCTGGCCCGGGAATACCGGGCATAAAACCGCGCGCAAAAGCGCCCCGGGGGACGGCCCCCGGGGCGCTTTCTGTCATTTTCAGCGGGCAAAGGCGATCCTGCCGTCCTCCATGGAGATGATCTGGGCCAGGGCCTCCACCCGCAGTCCCGCCCGGCGCAGGCGCTCGCCTCCGGGCTGGAAGGCCTTTTCAATGGCCACGCCGGCCCCCACCACGGTGCCCCCCGCCTGCTCCACCAGTCGGCACAGTCCCTCCAGGGCCGCCCCATTGGCCAGAAAGTCGTCGATGAGCAGCACCCGGTCCTCCGGGGACAGGAAGGCCCGGTCCACCACCACCTGATAGGTGGTGCCGTGGGTGAAGGAGGCCACCTGGGTGGTCAGCAGGTCGTCGGACAGGTTGGTGGTGCGGTCCTTCTTGGCGAACACTACCGGCACCCGGAAATACTGGGCGGCGATGCAGGCGATGCCGATGCCCGAGGCCTCGATGGTCAGGATCTTGGTGACTCTCTCCTCCCCGAACAGGCGGTGGAACTCCCGGCCCATCTCGTTGAACAGGCCGATGTCCATCTGGTGGTTGAGAAAACTGTTCACCTTCAGCACATCTCCCCGGACCACGCCGTCCCGGCGGATGCGCTCCTCCAGCAGCTCCATGCTCCGTCCCCCCCTTTTGGTCCCAGTGTAAACCCCTCCCCCGCCCCTTGTCAACCGGGGAAAAGGCGCCCGCCGGCGGCACAGGGCCGCCGGCGGGGTCAGGGGGTCACAGGGAGAGGACACGGGCGGACCGGCGGCGCCGGCGGGCCCGATGGACGCGGGATCAGAAGTTGAACATGGCGAACCAGCCCGGGAACACCAGAGCGATGAGGACCACGAGGATCAGGGTGGGGGCAAGGCCCACCTTGAACAGGTCGCCGGCGGTGTAGTAACCGGAGGCGTTGGTGTACAGGTAGATGGGCTCGGTGTACATCAGGGTCATGGTGGCCCCGGACCAGAACACCGGGATCATGCACAGGGCCACCATGTGGCCGCCCACGATCTCGGAGATGCCGATGAGCACCGGGATGAAGATGGCCGCCACCGACGGGGCGGTGGGGATGAGGGTGCGCAGATAGCACACCACAAGGCCCACGACCAAGAACACCAGCACGATGGGCATACCCGCCATACCGGAGAACAGGCGATTCATGATCCAGCTCATGGCCCCCGTCTCATTGACGCAGCCCATGGTGATGGCCACCGAGCCCACCATGAACAGCAGGTTGAAGTCGCACTCGGCAAGGAAGGAGTTCCAGTCCATCAGGTCGATGCCCGGCAGGAACATGATCATGCAGGCCACGGCGGCGATGACGGTGGTGTCCAGCTCGTCGATCCAGGTGGTGGAGAACCAGAGGACCACGGTGACGGCGATGATGACGATGGCCAGGATCTCCTTCTGGTTCATTTTGCCCAGCTCGTTCTTGGTCTCCTGCACCACCTGGCAGGCCTCGGGGGTCAGGCGCTCGGGCTTGAACATCAGGCACAGGAAGACGCACAGGATCAGGCAGGCGATGATGGCAAAGGGGGACATCATCAAAAACCACTGCAGGAAGGTGATCTCCACCCCCTGGGCGCTGATGAGCTCCATGGCGATCAGGTTGCCCGGGGAGCCGGCGGGGGTGATGATGCCCCCGGTGCCCGCCGCCATAGGCAGGCTGATCATCAGACAGCGGCCCAGGGCCGACTTGCCCGGCTCACAGCCGCTGACCTTCAGGAACATCATCACGATGCCGTAGAACATGATCAGGGTGGCGAAGTTGGACAAAAAGCCCGAGATGACGCAGGCCGCCAGGGTGAAGCCGAACACCAGCACCCGGGGGTCCCCCTTGGAGATCCGGGTGATCCAGGCGCTGATGCGCAGGGGGATGGTGGTCTGGGACAGGGCGCCGGTGACACCAAAGGCGAACATCACGAAGAAGAAGGAGGTGCCGCCGAACTTGCTGTAGATGGTGGTCAGGTCCATGATGCCGAAGTAGGGCAGCAGCATCATGATGGTCAGCGAGATGATGGCCAGCGGGGCCACCTGGCACACGAACATCACGATGGCGCCCAGGAAGATCCCGATGGACGCCATGGCCGGCCGGTCCAGCCCCTCGAAGGGGGGCAGCGCCGAGAACAGTGCGATGATGGCCACCGCCAGGATCAGCCCGATGATCCGCTTCTTGGACAGGCCCAGCTCGCCGGCTCCGCCGGAGGCTCCGATCGCCATAGCAATCATCCTTTCTGTCCCCGCTCTGATCAAAAACATTGATCACCGGGGTCAAGCTGCCCCCTATTATAGCATGGTCTTTTCCGTTCGCCAAGGGGTAATTCAACATTTTTTACAATTTCTTTCCCGCTATATCCGTCATTTCTGTTCAATAATAACATGCTCCTATGTCGTAAAACGGATATTCGATCACCTCCGCGTTATTTTACTCTGTGATTCTGTTTTTCTATCATATCCGGTGGCAAAGTACGAGGGAGTCTGTGATCCGGACGGCCCCGTCCCGGCGGATGCGCTCCTCCAGCAGCTTCATCCCGTCACTCCTCCCCGTTTTTCCCAGTGTGCCCTACCTTCCCCGCCCCCTTGTCGACCGGGGCGGCGGCGGGAAAAGTGCTCAAAGTCCAGAGAAAGGGCTTGCAACCGCGGCGAACCTGTGGCATAATGAAGGGACCCCGCCCTCATCCGGCGGCCCCATGTGCAGCGGTATCGAAGTGGTCATAACGGGGCTGACTCGAAATCGTCACTCATGAAGGCACGGTGAAAAACCGCAAATCCTTGTGCCGCAAGGGATTGCGGAATTTAGA